>JALOPW010000001.1 GCA_025453675.1 Methanolinea sp. | reverse complement strand
CCCCGACGCGACCTCTCGGTCGCGTAGGCATCCTGCACATAATTCGACAAAACCAAAAAAATTATCCCATGGACTTGGCGGGATTCGAACCCGCGGCCTTTACGTTGCGAACGTAACGATCTACCCCTGATCTACAAGCCCGATTGGGGTAGTAATGTTTTCTGCCAGTGGATTATATTCTTGCTGATCGGCTTACTGCCGTTGTCCACTGATTGGAGAATAGTGAACTGAGAAGATACCTGGATATACCAGGAAAAAATGTGTTTCAGAGAATAATCTCGATGTCGAGTTTCTCTGCCAGTTCCTTGTAGCGGTTCCGGATGGTGACCTCGGTGACTCCTGCCACCTCTGCCACCTCGCGCTGGGTCCTGCGCTCGCCGCCCAGGATGGAGGAGATGTAAATGGCCGCCGCTGCCACGCCGGTGGGTCCACGCCCGCTGGTGAGTTCCCGTTCCCCCGCCTGCCTGAGAATCTCCACCGCCCTGCTCTGGACCTCCCCCTTGAGGTTCAGCCCCGAGCAGAACCTTGGCACGTAGTCGATGGGAGATGTAGGGAGCAATTTCAACCCCAGTTCCCTGGAAATAAAGCGGTAGGTCCTTCCAATCTCCTTACGGGATACCCGGGATACCTCGGCGATCTCGTCCAGGGTCCGCGGTACACTGCACTGCCGGCAGGCCGCGTAGAGAGCTGCCGCCGCAACACCCTCGATGCTCCGGCCACGGATAAGGTTCTTGTCCACCGCGTCACGGTAGACCACCGCAGCCGTCTCCCGGACGTTCCGGGGAAGACCGAGTGCTGATGCCATCCTGTCCAGTTCCGAGAGGGCAAACGCCAGGTTCCGCTCAGTGGCGTTGCTCACCCGGATACGCCGCTGCCACTTCCGCAGCCGGTAGAGCTGAGCCCGGTTCTTACTAGAGATAGCCCTCCCGTAGGAGTCACGGTTTCTCCAGTCGATCATGGTGGAGAGGCCCTTGTCATGAATGGTGAAGGTCATGGGAGCCCCGACACGGGATCGTTTCATCCGCTGGTCATGGTCAAAGGCACGCCACTCGGGCCCGCGATCGATGAAGTCGTCATCAATGACCAGCCCGCAGTTCTGGCAGACCAGTTCCGCCCGCTCGTAATCATGCACCAGCTGGCGGCTCCCGCACTCGGGGCACACTGTCTCGGTGTGGTCCTCCGCCTTCTTCTCGTGCTCCTTCACCCGCTCTTTCAGCCTGTTTCTCAAGGCTTCTCTCTCCGTCTGGAGAATTTTCAGCTTCTCTACTTCCTGCACGATCATCACACCTTGTCTATCTGATGAATAACCTCTCCCCAGCCGGCACCGCACACGGCCCCTTACAGAGAACTGCTGCCATGGGTCTCGACACATTTCCAAATATGTCCACCACCCTGCCAACCGGCTTCAATCGCCTGTCCATGACCTCGCTGTAGAGTTTCGGGAGCTGGGCCGCATCACACTGCACCACCAGGATGCGCGCCCCTGCTGCATGAACTGCCAGACCAATGGTTTTCACACGAAAAGCCTCTTGTTCCTCTGCCTGTGAGAACAGACTGAAGGATTTAGTAATCTATATATATTGAGAATAGCAGTATAAAAACTTATTGTAAAGGTATAAATATCATTTTCTCCGTAAAAGCCATTCCTCGATATTTAAAGACACTACGCGGCTGCATTGCTCCTGATCGAGTCCTGCCCCCCTCCCCACCAGTGTTTTTGCGCGCGTGTCAAGGAGATCCCCGGGTCCGTGCGCGTCAGAGTCGATCACCATCTGGCACCCTGATGTGAGCACCATTTTCACCACATGGCCATTGGTCCGGTTATGCCCTCCGCGCGAGGTCACCTCGAGTGCTACCTGGTGCTCACAGGCCAGGTTGGCATCATCAAGGGTAATGAGCCCGGGGTGCGCGAGGATATCCACATCATCGCACCCGCATGCCGCATGATTGGTCCCGGGAGCCACCGGCTCCATGGGGGTCTCGCCATGGACCACCACTATCCTCGCACCTTGCACCTTTGCCTCCCTCGCCAGCAGTGGTATCTGCGAAGGGGGTACATGCGTGATCTCAACCCCGGGGAGCAGGGTCACTCCATACTCTTCGGCAGAGGAGATGAGTCTACGGAGAGAGTGAAGGAGTTCCTGCAGGTTTGTCGCATCCGCATGATCAGTAATTGCCACCGTGGAGTACCCGAGCACGGACATCCTGCGGATAAGCTCAATCGGCAGCATTTCCCCGTCGGTCATGGTGGTATGGGTGTGGAGATCGTACAACAGTATCACTTCCCTGCTACAAGGTGTGCAGCGACCTGCTTCAGGAGTCTCTCCTTGCTCTCGTTCCACTGGACATGGACTCTTCCTTCTTTTTGCCACCAGCGTGAGGGGTAATGTTTCTGTTCCAACCGGAACTGAAGGCCGGATCTCTTCACCGCTCTCTCCAGATCCACCAGGGTAGGGTCCCGGACTGCACTGGAAATAGCGATTCTCCGGCCTTCGTTTCGTTTCAGCGCGGAGTTGAAATAGCAGGGATAGAGTATGCACTCACCTTTCATCCTTATAATAATAGGATGGTGAACCTATAAACTCTGCAGCATCCTATTCTAATGATATGCACCATGTCGACGTCCGGATAGAGAAAGATGTATATGACGTCAATCGCCGCATTGCGGAGTCCAATGCCCGCAATCTCAAAGCCCACGGCGTGCGTGCCTTCGACCTCCTGGGAGCCATAGGGTCCGGGAAGACTGCCCTCATCGAGCGCCTGGTGCCGCTTCTGAAAATGCGTGGGGTGAGACCAGGAGCTATAGCGGGCGATGTCTACGGGGATGATGACTACAAGCGCATCAAGGCCCTCGGCATCCCTGCAATCAATGCCAATACCGGGAAGGAGTGCCACCTTGATGCACACCTGGTGGAGCATTCCCTGGAGGGACTGGATCTCGACCAGATCGATCTCCTCTTCATTGAGAATGTGGGGAACATGGTATGCCCCACCGATTTCCTGCTGGGCGCAGAGAAGAGAGTTGTCATCGTGAGCGCCACCGAGGGTGATGATGTGGTAAACAAGCACCCCATGATGTTCAGGGGATGTGACCTCGGTATTATCAACAAGGTCGACCTGGCACCCCTGGTGGGGGCAAATCTTGAACGAATGGAGAGTGACATGCGGCGCTACCACCCGGGGATGAGAGTCTTTCGGACCAACCTGAAGACAGGAGAGGGAATTGAACCGTTCATGGAAGCTCTCCTGGAATAACCAGTGAAATTAAATAGGTGAGAATTTAAATATTATAGAACTCCGGCAGGGATTGCTCCTGCTGAATCCGATAGTATCCGTAAGAATAATTTGGGGAAATGATATGCTCTGGCAAGGAAGATCTGTAAGGCTGCCCACAGGGGGCCGCATCCGGCTTACGCTGGTCAAGAGGCGCACTGAGATTGGATCCGCACCTACCGACAGCCACATCGGGAAGGAGAGGAGATCAATCATCCGCACCACCGGTGGAAATGTGAAAGTCCGCACCATGCGGGGTGAATATGCCAATGTCGCTGACCCCCGCTCAGGCACCGTACGCAAGGTCAAGATCGAGACGGTGGACGCCAATGGTGCAAATCCGAACTATGTAAGGCGGAATCTCCTGACCAAGGGAGCAGTCGTCAGAACGGAACTTGGAAAAGCCCGCATCCTCAGCCGACCCGGCCAGGAAGGCGCAATCAACGCGGTACTCATCGAATAACCTCTCATCTTTTTTCCAATTCATTCGGAAGAACACAACAGATCGCTGCCTGTTCCATCAGCAGTGTACAGAAATGGTGGCGGTTTCAAAAGTCGTATCCGAAAACCTGGGTGTAGGAGGAGGACACGGATGGATACGACTTTTGTTAAATATTTTATTGTATCCATAAAAATATATAGATTACGATATATGCAATTTTTCTCCCGCCCTCAACAGAAAAAAAACCTCTTTTAATCCCTTATTTCGGCATAATGAGATGAAAAAGAATCAAATGACTGATAGTGGTGCTGAACAGTTTTTCTTTCCTTCGCCTTTCCATTTACAGGCACTGCAGAGGTAGGGGACTCATCGTTTTCGCTGATATACAGGGAGAATTGTTCGTCAATCGTTGACAATCCCGCAGCATTGAGTTGGGGGGTTTGAACGTCACAGGGGAGCATTGATACCCTGTGATGAAGACTCTTATCCAGAGAGGGAGAGATGAGCCTTACCATCACGATTGCTGCACCGTTTCGCCATGCCCGCAAGGACCAGCTGAAGAAGAATGAGATCGTCTATTATCTCTCCTTCAAGCAGCACTGGATGAGCATCGAACAAGCCAATATTCTGGTCTCCAGGGCAGAGGAAGAAGGGCTCATTGAATTGAAAGGAGACATGATAAGACCCCTTTTTGATATTTCCGCGGTTGAAATCCCCCTTGGATACAAACCGGGCTCATCCGTATTTGAACGTTCTGACCCTGTCGATGACCTCCTCTCGCGTATCTCTCAAAATGCCGGCGTTCCCCGTGGCCAGCTTGTAGGAGAACTGAACAGGCTGATGCAGGAACAATTCGGTGGGAACCTTCAATCTGAAGCCGCAGCGGTAATAATGGCAAAACGCTACCGGGTGGAGTTCCGGGACCGCCTCCCTGCCCTGAGGGAGCACCTGGTAAAAAACGAGTGATTATTCCTTCTTCTCTTCAGCAGCGGGTTTTACAAAGTATTCATCCAGGGCTTTATCCCCATAGGAGGTAACCCGCGCGTTGATCTGGACAAAATCCGCGGTGATCTCGTTCCCCCGCAGGGTCTTCCGGCGGCGTTGTCCTTCCATGACCGGTTTGAACCCTGCGCCACCGGAGAGGAGGAGACGCCTCCTCCCGGCTGCAGGAAGATTCCGCTTTGCGGGAGTCCCATTCCGGTCGGAACCTCCAGTAATCTCCATCCGGTATCCCTGCAGTCCCATCGAGCCTGCATCGATCTCGTCGCCGATCCGCTTTCCAATCAGGGCGCCTGCCGCCCCGCCGCTCACATCAACCTTGTATGCCCTTCCTGTCTTCTGGTCGGACAGCACGATTTTAAACTCTGCCATTCTTTCATCTCTCCTTTTTTTGAAAAACCCGGTCAGATCACCGGCCTGTATCCAGGCACCAGTTCCCTCCTCCCCGAACTCTCACCCGGGAGGTATATTCTCCAGGCCTGGAATAGCCTCCATGAAGTACCTATAGCATAGGATGAAAGATATATTAAAGACTACTTTCCCCAGAAGGGGTTCTCCCTGCGCCTCATGGCGGTAAACTCTGCCAGGGTCTCCTGGGTGGGGATGGGGAGATGGGGGAGCATCTCCTTCTCCAGGACTTTTACATGGCGTTCGGGGATGTCCACGAACAGATCATCCTCCACATTGAGCTGCCGCCCCACCGTTGCCCCCTCGATGGAGATCGCCACCTCCGCGCCTGTCTGGGCTTCCCGGATCATCTCCTGGTTCAGCTGGATAGATTTTAAGTGCCCCACCTTCTTCCCATCAGGCTGGACGAGATTCACGTCTGTCCGCAGCGTCCCGCCAAGCACCCGGACACCTACAACTGCGGGGTTGCTCTGGCGGAAGATGCAGTGAGGGAGGATCCTTATCTTTGCCGGGTGGATGATCTGCTCGAACCGCTGCTGCTCGGTCTTCCTCTTCAGTTCATCCCTCCACAAAATATACTCATCCACCAGCTTATAGATGACACGGCCCTCGAAGACCTTCACCGGAAAACCGGGTTCCCTTACCATCTCAGCCGCATCTGGGAGGAGGGTGGTGGAGAAGGCGATGAGAGCCCGGTAATACGGATTCTTGATGGTTTCGGCATCAATCAGGTCATGACGACTCACCGAACCCACTTCCGCACGCATCACCCCGATATCCTTCTCCTCCAGCTCCTTGCAGAGGGCCTCCAGTGCCCCGATGGTGTCGGCCTTGATGATTACCCCCTCGGGAGAGAGGTGAACATTGATCTCCTCCATCTCCTTCCGTATCCTGCTGATGACCTCCTCGTGGTTGCCCCTCACCACCTGGACCGGGGAACCTGCGATTGCACCTTCAAGGTTCGGGGCACTGACCTTGATTCCCGCGGCAGCAGTGACCGACCTGACCCGCTCGAACCGGTCTTCCACCAGGATCTCCTTGAGGGGGCGGGGCTGTAACAGTGCACGGACTTTGGTGACCGTGATGCCCTCCTGGCGCGCGACCGCGAGTTCGTCCCCGACTGCGAGCCGGCCGTCAAAAAGGATGACATCGAGGGTTGTCCCAAGGCCCTTCTCCTCCTTCACCTCGAGAATGGTGCCCATCCCGGGTCCTTCTGCAGAAAGGGAGAGGTCTTCACCCATGTATCGCTGTGCAAGTCCTATCATCACCATCAGGAGCTCGGGGATACCCTCCCCTGTGTGGGCACTGACCGGGACAATGGCAAGGTTCCTGCGGAAATCAGAGACCCTGTCATAGCGTTCTCCCGAAAATCCAAGATCTGAAAGCTCCCCGACGATTTCGTACACCCGGGTCTCCACCAGTTCTTTCACCCTGCTGTTCTGCTTCGAAAAACTGGCCATGAGTCCTTCGTCTTTATGCACCCTCCAGCCATGGATGCGATCTATCTTGGTTGCAGCAATGACAAACGGCGTCTTGTAGGTACGCAGTATCTGCAGGGCCTCAACTGTCTGGGGCTGGAATCCCTGGTTGATATCCACCACCAGAATTGCCATGTCCGCAAGCGCTCCGCCCCGTGCACGGAGGGTAGTGAAAGCATGGTGACCGGGGGTATCGATGAAGAGGAGCCCCGGGACATTGAGGGGAACCTTCTCCATACTCCCGCTCATTTTCCTGATAGCATCTATCGGAACAATAGTGGCGCCGATATGCTGTGTGATTGCACCCGCCTCCGTGCTCACTACCGAGGATCCCCTGATCCGATCCAGGAGCGATGTCTTCCCGTGATCCACATGGCCGAGCACGCAGACAATGGGGGTCCTGATATGCTTCTTCTCTGTCATTCTCCTCCACCTCAGGGGTATTCTGAATCAATCGCGTCGGGATCAGCGGGCAAGACCGCGGACCTGATATCGCCGTCGATCATCCCGTGGTATCAACCGTGCAATGTAATGTATCACCAGAAATTAAATACGCACCGGAAGTCCGGAAGGTACAGACTTTGAAAAGTGAGATATATTAAAGTGCAACGGGGTGAAATAAAGGAGGGTACATCCTGCCAGGGTGGGGTAGTTGGTTATCCTAGGGGACTGTGGATCCCCCGACCCGGGTTCGAGTCTCGGCCCTGGCCTTCTTGTTCCTTTCATTCTTTCCTCACACGATCTTCCACTCCGGGACGATATCACGTTTCAGATCTTATCCGGGGACCATCTGCGCTTCGCACCGGGGGCAGTGAAGGGTATAACATGGGACAGCAGGAGGCCGCTCCATCCTGTACCCACAGATCGGACAGACACATACCCCTGCCGGCATTCCTCCCACACTGGACCCTCTTATCCTGCCTTTATTCGGTTCCATGCCCTGTACTGACTCCATACACCAGGAGACCCGATAAATTACGCGTTTTCATTTCCCTCGCTGATCCCGGTCTTCTCCTTACCCGGGTCTGCACCGCCGCCGCCGGAAAATCCCCTCCCTTCGGGGCTGATGAGAAGAAGGAGGCTCCCCAGGAGGAGCAGGATATCAATCGGAGGAAGGATGGTGGCAATGAGCCCAAGAATTCCGGCAAGTGAAAAACGATCTTTTTCCGCACAATAAAGTGCAATCATAGCAAGAATAAGCCCTGATACTTTGATTGTGATCAGGAGAACGCCGTGATCCGCAAAGAGATGAAGGGGAATCATCCGGGAATGAAGCGGAAATGCCCCCATAAGCAGGAAAAGTATTACCGAAGACCACCCTACTACAATTCCCAGGAGAAGGAGTATCTTACCGGCTTTTCCCTCCGCGCTGAGCCTCTCCATGCGCATCATTTCAGCCCCTTCTTCGTGATCAGACTCAATTCATGCATATATATAGGTATACTCCCTCCGGTCTCACGTAACTTCAGGACTGGATGTTCATCTGGCCTGTGCATCTTGGGACTGGTGCGTGTGTGAGAACACATTTACGTGCAAATGGGGATGAAAACACCAAGACTGCCGCCAATAAACTGATACATTTAAATAGCGACACTTCCCCCAGATATATATAGTTGATTGGTGGAGTGTATGCATCGTTCGTATCTTCAGTATGTGGTCCTCTGTGCCATGCTGACCTTATTCATCCCTGTCTCTGTCCAGGCCGACACTGTCGCGGGAGAGAATACAGGTACCTACCGGTTTCATGGAAATGTCGATGGCGCCGAGGTCTCCATCGATGGCCAGATGATGGGTGTGATCGTCAAGGGAATTCTTGATGTGCCGGTGAGCGTAACCGGGACCCCATATCACGCCTATACCTTCCAGAAAGAGGGGTATTACAACTACGCTGGTGTCATTAATTCTGTGCCCGCGAAAGGGCAGATCATCCACATATACGTATCCATGAGCGCTTTGCCCCTTGTGGAATACAGCAGAGTGCACCTGCTGGTCAGCCCCACTGATGCAGATGTCACCTGGGATGGGACCCTGCTTGGAAAGGTGCCACCCACTGGGATTTTCATCATTTACAATGTGGTTCCGGGAAAGCACACTCTCATGCTGGCAAAAGAGGGATATGTGACCCTGAACGAGGTACTCACTGTCCCCAAGAACCAGGTGATGAGAGTGCCTCTCACCCTGCAGCCTGTCCCTCTCGGTTCAATCACCGTGACCTCGGTGCCAACTGGTGCATCGGTCTTTCTTGATGGCCAGTTCCGGGGAGTGACACCCCTGACTTTGAATGACCTCCCTGCCGGAAGCCATTCTGTCACCATGAGAGGTGAGGGATTCCAGGACGTGATATCCGCAGTTGAGGTGACTGCGGGGAGCACTACCATGGTGAGCGAGACCCTCATCCCGGGAACCCCGGTACCTGGAAGTACCAGGGCTGGCATGTCATCATTGATGATGGTCGGGGGCCTGGCCATTGCGGGGTTGCTGCTCGTATTCAGAAAACCCTGACCCCCCCCCCTCAGGGAACATTTTTCGTAGAGGCCTCCACCCCTTGCTCATTCAACGCAGAGACCAGCGCAGCCTGGCGTCAAGGAGATGGGGATCTGTTTTCATATTCACACCCGGCACGCATCTTTCCCCTGGCATTATTGAGGGGATTTAGACGTGTTTGAGTGCAGAAACAGGGGCAACGCCGATTTTCGCCTTCCGTATCCTGGTATCCAGAAGGAGGTGACGCATGTCCACAAACTCCCCCTGGCCGAGGATTTTCTTCACCTGCACCTCAAATGAGGCACTCATGTCATATGCCACGTTCCTGAACACCACCGCGTGAGTGTGGGAATATATACTGGATTTTCCCTTCTCTTCTCCCTCCTTGGGAGAGATAAGGAGATCTAAAGAGGTCTGGTCAAAACTCCTGGCGGCCATGTCGAGATCCACGGCGATTCCGAACCCGACCATGGTATCACCCCGGTATCGGGGTGTCGTTCCATGCTCGAACCATGAGTCGAACATTGATGGATCCATGATAGATTTTCCTTCAGGTGGGGCATTCTCCGGGATGGGTGAACGGCAGACACCCTGGCTCTGCAGGCCTTCAAGGACGGCCCACCATGCAACCGCCAGCACTCCGCGGTAGTCCCTATAGTGTTCCTTCGCCCTCTCAATGAGAAGACTGTAGATCTCCTGGAGAGGCATGCCATCCCTGGAAAGACTCTCTAATATAACGTATTCACGAAAAGGTCCATCCAGGGAGACCGAATAGCCGGAAAATATCTTCACCTCACCCGTATCCTTCACAGGAGTAAAGAAATCGGGTGTATCATTGCCATCCGTTGGCAGCCAGACCAGGGATCCATGCAGCACAACCATCTCTCCAAGGAACGGGAGGACTTCTGCCGGATTCCTTCCAAGTGCCCCCAGGCCGAGTGCATATTGAGTCCCGCTGAAAGGAATAACCGCGATATGCTGGTCATCGATGCGGGAATGCAACACCAGGTCCAGGTCCCCCCATACCTTAAGCGCAGCTGGCTGTGGAGATCCCGGCTCAGCACTCATGCGAGTCCCATTCTTCTCCACAAATGGAGATTGCAAATCTATAAGGAGGGAAGACCGCTCCTCCGCCCTCCCGAGGACACGCACCGCCTCCTCAACGCTGGAATAATTCGGGAAGATAGAGAGGAATCCGGCCATATCCAGGACTTTCCTGGGGAAATCACCTGTCCCGGCGAGTGCCACTTTCCCGCCCCTCTCTCTGAGTCTCTTCTGTAACGCGAGCATAACACGGATACCGGCACTGGAGAGGTAGGGGACGTCCTTCATGTCCAGTACCAGTGAACGATCGTCATCGTGCAGGGCTTCCCTCGCTGCCTGCTCAAGAATGGCAGAACCATGCCCGTCCATCCTTCCCCGACAGACCAGCACCACCACTCCGCTCTCCTTTCTCTCTGCTATCTCCATGGGGACATCACCTTTCAGAGGAAGGGTTGGAGCGGGTGACTTAATAGCATTGACGTATCCTGGTGTGCCACGAACTTCTCATTTATACGTCCTGGGATTATAGGATCCATATCGCATGAAGCAGCACCGGAACCACTCCCCTTTACTACTCATCTTCAACACGTCAACCGGCAGACTGGAACCGGTGAGCAGGGTTGAGTATACTAATGATGAGTGGAAAAAGAGGCTTTCTCCAGGGCAGTTCATGGTGGCCAGGCTGAAGGGGACCGAACCCGCCTTCTCCGGCGCATATCACGACCTCCATGACGATGGACTCTATCGTTGTGCCTGCTGCGGCACAGACCTCTTCTCCTCCGGGACCAAGTTTGATTCAGGCACGGGATGGCCGAGTTTCTGGGCACCGGTGCATATACACAATGTCCGCCTTGTTGAGGATGGAAGTTATGGAATGAGAAGGACCGAGGTTCTCTGCGCCCGCTGCGATGCACACCTTGGACACGTCTTTGATGATGGTCCCCCTCCTACCGGGATGAGGTACTGCATTAACTCCGCATCACTCACTTTTACCCCTCTTGACTCTGCACAGAGTGCACAATAACCGAGGACCCCCGGAGTGAGAAGAGAGATCACTATACGTGATGGATATTCCGGGAAGCGGATCCTGACCGGCACCCTCTTGGTAACCCCGGATAAATCTCAGCTGCAGGAACGGTTCCTGGGAGAAATATTTGATGGCTGAGAATCCGGGTACCATACTGACTGCCGATGATGGGGAATTCCTGGAGGAATTATCCGAGTACCTGGAGATTCTCAGTCACAGCACCCGCCTTCGCATCCTGCGACTCCTGGAGAAGAAACCCCTCGATACAAGATCGATCTCAATGGAGATCGGTATAAGTTATGAGAATACCAAGAAACACCTGGAAAGGCTCCTCCACGCCGGCCTTGTTACCCGGCGCCCGGGCCTGGGCAGGGAGACTTCCAGGGGTATCCATCCTGCCTGGGAATATTCTCCAGTGCCGGGAATTATCCCAAGAATTCAGCGGGACCTTGGATTTTTCTCATCCCTGCCCCCCCAACTCCAGGGAACCAGCCTGCAGGAGCGGATCACGACCGCCAGGCAGAGGGTCTCTCATGAGTTCGGCACACTGCAGAATAACCTCCTGGTCGTAGGAGGCGAATGGGATGGCAGGGTTGTCACGCTCTCCTCCCCCTGCACCGCACTGGGGAGAGCCGAGGACGGGGCACGTCTGAATATGCCGGAATATGAACCTGTGGCCTTTCCTGAATCCTACCGGTCCCTGACCCGCATCACGAGGCCACATGCCCTGGTCTGGATAAGGGATGAGAAGTGCCTGATCGAGGATCGGGGGAGCACAGGAGGTACATATATCAACGGGAAGAGAATTCCGGACCGGCATCAGGTCCGGGTGAAGGACGGGGACCGCATCACCCTTTCCCTTGGGGAATTCGGGGTCACCCTCCTCTTCCTGGAACAGGTATCACAAGGAGTGGAAAAGGAGGCGTGAAATGGTGAAGTTATACCGCTTTATTCTCATTCTCCTCCTGGCAGGTGCAGTGATGTTCGGCACTCTCTGCGAGGCAAATATCACGTATGGTGTCAACTCCTCACGGGGTATACCGACTGACCTGTTGGAGAAGACGAAGGCAATTCAGGATAAATATAAAGAAATTATCACACACGATTTCCCTCAATTCTGGAATGCGGAGACCGCCACCCCGTCTCCCACTGCCACCATTCCCACTCCTGCCATCACCCCGGCCCCGACCACATTCGAGACTCCTCATCTCCCTCCCACAACACCCTCGCCCACGTCCAACGAAACAGTGGTTCCTTCAGGTAATGGGCGTGGGATGTGGGTGACGGGCGACTTCTTCACCATAGTCCTCACCCTTGTCCTTATCATCGGGAGTGGCGTCCTTCATCTCACCATACTGATCCGGGATATCCGTAGCCCGGCTGGAGAAATCGCCCGGCGGCATCCCTCGCACAGGGTATTTGCCGGTGTCCATGCCCTTCTTGCCGCCCTCTTCTTCCTCCAGGCTCTTCTGTTCCTGGACGCCGGAATCCTCTGGTTCATGCACTCAGGCCAGGGGATCGCCTGGGTCATCGTCGGCGGAGCCCTGCTGGCATACGGAGCCGTCTCATCGGTGGGAATGGCCTATTCCTCCTATCGAGGGATTGGATTGAAGGTGGTCTCTCTCGTGCATACCGGATGTTTTGCCTGCGGTTTCCTGGCATATACAGGGTTTTTACTGACCCCCTCCCTTCCCCCGTCCACCCTGGTTCCAGCCCTTACTTTCCTCTTCGGGCTTATTATAACCATTTTGCAGGTGTGGCTCCCCCGAGGGGCGCCCCTGGAACGTGCTTCCGCCTACAGTGATACCATGCTCTTTGAAGATGACACTCCTTCCGTCACTCCCTTATTCCCTCCTGAACTGGAAGAGAGATACTCAGGGGCCAGATTCCTTCACCAGGGAGGAATTGCCCGCGTCTTCTCGGCCAGGCGCAGGGATGATGGGGTCATGGTCGCCGTCAAAGTCCCCATCAGGACGGATGAAAAGACCGGGAGATCACTCTTCCGGGAGATGAACGTGTGGCGGACACTGGTCCATCCGGGTATTGTCCAGGTCTATGCATCCAATATCCTTCCCGTGCCATTCGTGGAGATGGAATACCTGCCAGGGAGTCTTGAGCAGATCCCGGTACCCGTGGACCCCGGGTATGCAGCAGTGCTCATCAGGAAAGTCGCCCAGGCCCTGTCGTACGCGCACCTCCAGGGGGTGATCCACCGTGACCTCAAGCCGGGAAACATACTGCTCACTCCTGAAGGGGAGCCAAAAATCGGAGACTGGGGGCTCTCCCGGAATGATCGCGTTCCCGCAGAGACAACCCTGCACGGGTTCTCACTCTCGTATGCCGCCCCAGAGCAGCTGGACCCCGGGAGATTCGGACGCACCACTGAAAAGACCGATGTATACCAGCTCGGCATCATCCTGTACCGGCTCCTCAACGGCGTGTTGCCCTTCCCGGGTGAGAGTATCGCCGAAGTGACGCGTGAGCGGCTGCAGGGAAAGATTGAACTCCCCTCATCCCGTGCCCCTGATGCCCGCATGTTCGATGGAATCCTGCAGAAATGCCTTGCAGTTGACCCTGCTGAACGCTATCAGACTCTCCAGGACCTCATATCAGATCTGGAAGCCTGCGAAGAGAAGCTCCGAGATCACCACGGCGGATCCTCCGGGGAGGAGAGGGGTCCAGATGGCACGTCAGGTGAATGAGAATATGCATGCTGCTCACCCGGGCATGGAGGATGCCAGAATTCCTGTGGCACTGGTGGCATGTGCAGATTACCAGCCGGACCATGTCTACGATGCACTCGCCCGGGCTATCTTCCTGTTAGGGGGGCTGGATGCCTTCATAACCCCTGGAACTCGTGTGCTGGCAAAACCCAACCTCCTGCAGGGACTTCCTCCCGAACGGGCGGTATGCACCCACCCCGCCGTGATGGGGGCGATCATAAGACTCCTGAATGAACATGGATGTACAGTCACCCTCGCCGACAGCCCAGGTGCGGGAATCCGCTACACCCCAAAGAACCTGTTGAAACAGTACCATGGAGCAGGATACCAGGACCTTGCCCTGGATCCCGGTTGTGTCCTGAACCTGGATACGGGTTTTGCCACGGTGAAATTCATGGAGGGGAAGGTCTGTAAAGAATTCCCCCTTATTGCACCCTCCATCTCCTCTGATCACATCATAGTGGTCTCGAAGGCGAAGACCCATGTCCTGATGCTCCTAACCGGCGCCACCAAGAATCTCTTTGGGCTCATCCCAGGCCTGGAAAAACCACTTTTCCACTCCCGGTTCCAGACCGGGGAGAGGTTCGGGGATATGCTGATCGACCTGAACCTCCTGGTAAAACCCACCCTCCAGGTTGCAGATGCCATCCTGGTCATGGAAGGGGACGGCCCCACATCTGGCACCCCCAGGCATCTGGGGGTCATCCTGGTCAGTCCAAGCCCTCTGGCGCTGGACATGGTCCTGTGCAGAATCATGTCCCTTGAGCCCCGGGATGTCCCCTACCTGAAGTGTGCCATTGAACGCGGACTCTGTGCTCCCGACGGGAGTGACCTGGATCTCCGGGGGGATCCCCTGTCGGCTTACACCGGTGCTGATATCAGGAAGCCGGGGACCTATATGGGGAGCCATAGGGGAATGCGGATATCTCCCCTTTTTCGGGCGATGCACCGGCTGGGAAGGGCGTATGGGCTGCGGCCAGTGGTGGAGACTGTCAGATGCACCGGGTGCGGAAAGTGCGCGACAATCTGCCCCGCCCGGGCCATCACCATCTCAGGTGGTCATGCCCTTATCCGCCTTCGCACGTGCATACGCTGTTACTGCTGTCACGAGATGTGCACCGAAGGTGCTATTTCCCTGAAGAGGACCCCTGCCGCTTCTTTGGTACACAGGGTCATGACGTGGGACAAGTGAATCGCCATATTGGGGAGTTCTCCCGGCCTTGAACCTGGAGTATCCAGCTATTTTTTAAATGAATTCCTTCCACCAGTGCAGAGGAGCGTTGAGATGAGAGAGAAGATCATGATGATACTGGCTATCACCGTGTTTGCCTGTGTCCCCATGGTACAACTGGTGGCTGCAGATAGCCTGATAAGCACCCCTGCTGAGGGGATACCGGCAATTGGGATGCAATCTATTCAAAAAGGACTGAATGTGGAGACCCTAAAAAACCGGTTCAGTGTGCCCGATATCCCGGGAAAACGCAACATAGAGCAGAACCGGCTGAACTGGAGGGAGATGAAAAACAAAACAGCCTCCGCACAGAGGTCGTTTCCGACTCCATCTGGCTCTGTCTCTCCACTTCCTACCCCTGCACCCCTGCCCACACCAGATGGAACCCTCTCTCCTGTGTATTTAAGTGACCTGAACCTGGAAGAAGACTACGTAAAGATCACCAACACGGGGAGTACCCGGGTTCCTATGACCGGCTGGAAGATCAGCAACAGGGATGGAAAGAGTATCACCTTCATCGACTATCCGCTGGAAGGCGGCTCGTTCTTTACCTTCATCCTTCAACCCTACAGCGTGGTGACCATTCATTCCGGGATGGGGGGCACTCCATCAGACTTCCACCTCTATTGGCCGGAGGAGATGTGGGACGATACAGGTGACACGGCCTTTCTCTATACCCCCGAGGGTATGCTGGCAAGCACACTCTCAAGGTGATTTTTTACCATCTTTCCCGGAAGTTATCTATCTTGTTGAATTCAACACTTCTTTTTATGGCGATCAACCCGTACCAGGCAATGCTCATCCAGAAGTACAGGGAGAAGCCTGGAGCGGCAGGTATCTTCGCAAACTCCTATAAGGCGTGGAAAAGGGCCATAGCCAGGAACAGGTGGCCCCTGTGAACCCAATCAGCCGCACCTCTTTCTGGGATCACTCCCCCGAACACCACCATTCATAGCCCTACACATCACAGGGGAATATATGACCATCCAAGAAACGAATCGGCCTGTCATGGTCTTCCTCGCCATCCTGTTGCTGTTCTCCTCTGCCCTGTGCGGGGTCGGCTCTGCGAAGACCATCACCGCCACTATCGGGGACACAATCCCCCTGAATGGCACGGTGCAGCTGGTGGACACCGTCTACCTCTTCGTGACCGGGCCTGGCATGCCTCCGAACGGGGCACGCATGGACAACAGCAACGCTCCGGTAGTCACCGGGAACCCGGATACGTTCACACAGGTCATGGTCGAGAACGAGCGGTGGGCATATACCTGGAATACGGGGAGGGTTTCGGGGGGCCTGGCTCCCGGAAGCCATATCGTGTATGTCTCGACACAACCTGTCGCGGCGAATGCCCTCTCCGGGGTGAACTATGCCGAAATCGAGGTACTCCTCACACGGGCAGTGACAACCGGCTCCCTCGATGTTGCATCGGACCCGGAAGATGCCGCGATATACCTGAATGGCAAATATTCCGGAGACAGTCCGCGTGTGTTCGAGAACCTGGCCCCGGGTGAGTATGTGGTTCAACTCGAAAAGCAGGGTTACATACCTGAACAGGGAGCAATCACCCTTGCGGCCGGTGATCGCATCAGTTTCACGCGGACTCTCTCACCTGCCGTTACTCCGGGAACTACCCCTATACCCACCACCCTGCAAACCCTCCCTGGAGTGGAGACACTGGTTCCTGCCCCCACTACCGCACCTCTGAATAGCCTTTACCTGGTTGGAATACTGATCATGGTGGGGATCCTGTTCAGGGATCCAGTCTGATTCCATTCACCCGTTTTTATAAAAAAAATCACAGAATTCACAGAAACACCAAGGGTTAATCTTATATCCTGTCCTCTCCATCCCTCCTAGTGAGGTGAAACGAGCATGTGCACAGTCGGAGGCCCGGTTGACATGGATGTCCCTCCAGAAAGGGTGAAAGGGAAGAATTACAAGTGCAGGGACTGCGGGGAGAAGTTTAAGGGTGTGGGACGGCACCCCATGTGTCCTTCATGCCAATCCGAGGACGTGGAAGAGGTTTAATCGCATTATCGTGATTATTTTAACATTTGAAAATGCCTCCGGCATTTTCATGCGTCGAGCCGGTTGCGAAATGAATCATTCTTGTTTTCACGGAGTATACTCTTTACCCGGGCACGGGGTTTAAAACGGCTGGATACAAAAAATTCCCTGCATTTTTCTTCTTGTATGCATGTGTTACAAAGAGAATACTGTTCTTCTTCTCCCCTGTAACTCCCTGATATGAAGATGGGAATGGTGCAGGTTATCCCTCTGGAATGCCGGTAATCCCTGAGAGCAACCTTTTTTAAAAACCCGGGTGCATACCCCATGGCATGAGAATCCCTATCCTCATCTCTGTCCTGATCCTCTGCAGCCTGGTTCTCTTCTCCGGATGCACGCAACCAGAGACGCAGGTTACCCCCCTTCCTACCCCGCCCACCCCGACAATGCCGGCTCCTGACCTGGTTCCAGGGCCGACAGATACGGTTCCCGCAGAGTACAGGGTCCTGGTCACAGTGACCAGGGGCACTTTCTCCCCAAACCCTGTCATCAGGGTTGAATTCAGGGGAGGGCAGGGTATGCGGCTGGTCTCCTCCCTCGATGCAGAGGTCATCCGCGCGGATGGTACCATCGGGACCGCCAGTATCAGTACACCTGCAATCGGTGACTTCATGGAGGTTACGGGCACCACCGCAATAGACCGGGTGATCGTCTCTGCAAGGATGATGAACGGTGAGAGATACCGGATCTATGATCAGGTTCTGGAATTCAGGGCCTGAATCTTTCTCCATTCATCACTCTTCACTTTTTTCGAATGACACGCACATGAGACCGTCGGGTCACATGCCCCCCTGATGAAAACCGCGGATGCGGTTTTCATGCCAAAATGGCTGTGCCGTTTTCACGAATGCATATGCGTGCATTTCAGAGAGGATCATGTAGTTTTTTGGATGGGTTGAATCGGCGATCGATGTATTCAAGGCTCAAGGTGCATCCACCGGACTGCTGTTCCAATACTGTGCTGAAAGGTAGAGGAGCAATCCTCCACCCTCCATCATGTGGAGAAATGATCGCTTGCCCCACAGGGAATCAGAAAGCGCACGGGATTGCAGACCCACCATTCCGGGATATCCTTCATGGGTCATTTTCCGCAAATCGCGGGATGTAGGGAATGAGCAATCTCCTTAACGGGATTCGGAAAACCGGAATGCACCTTGGGGGACGCGGATCTCAAACCGGGCCCCTTTCCCTGGTTCGCCGGTCTCGTGGATGGAGAACCCGGTGATGGAGAGCACCTCCCTGACAAGGAACAGCCCATACCCCGTGTTCTGCCCCACCCCCAGGGCAAAGAGGGTCTCCTTTTGATCGTGGGGTACACCCACGCCATCATCCTCGCAGATGAGCAGCAGGCCCCCCTCGTCCTCCATCGTGGAGAATGTCATCCTGGTGAGAGTGCCTCCATACAAGACGGCATTCTCAATCAGCGAGGAAAAGACCTTCTCGAGCATGGGATCTGCATACAGTTCCAGACCCTGGGTGTCAAGGTAAATGGTGACATGGTGGAGATCCTGGCTGTCTGCACTCTCCCGAATGGCCCCGCTCACGTCCTGCCATGACGGAGAGGTCATTCCCACATTCTGGTAACTCTCGGTGAATTCCAGGAGATCCTGGAGAGCATTGACTCCCCGTTCTTCCTTTCTGATATAGGTGAGGAGGAGGGGATCGTCGGTCTGCTCCATCATCAGCTCCAGATAACTCTTCAGGATAGTAATCCGGCCGAGGGCATCATGTCGGGTGATGCCGGAGAGGAGAGAGAGCTTCTTATTCAGAAGGGCGAGCACATCCTGGGCCTTTTTCTGGTCGGTAATGTCCATGGAGAATACTGCCGCACGGGTAATGGTTCCCTGGGAATCCCTGATGGGATACACATTCATCAGGGAGACACGATCCCCATACGCCATCTCAAACCGGGCTTCTCTCCCCGTTGAAAAAACCTCCTGCATACGCCCCTGCATCGTTCCACCCATCTCCCCGTCGATCAGGGTGAAGACATTCATCACTGCCGCCTTGGCATCTGTGACCGAATGAAGGTGACAGAACGCGGCATTTGCCGAGATGATCTGGCCCCTGGCATCAACGAGGTAGGCTGGTTCGGGTATCGCATTGATGAAAGTGCGGAGCAAAAGTTCGCTCTCCATGAGAGCCTCCTCTGTTTTCTGCAGGTCAGTGATGTCGAACGCTATCCCCAGGGTCCCGATAATCTCTCCTTTATTCCCCCTGAGTGGCTCTAAATGGGCTTTGTAGATGCGATCCCTGAATTGCGCGGTATAACTGACAGATTCGCCATGTAACGCCCTTTGGTGTGCTGAAACCGCCTCATCGGCTCCCGGTTGGTTCCCGTAAAATAGATCCACTCTCGTCCCTACGACCTGGTTGATCTCAAGCCCCATATCGATGAGTCCTGCACCGTATGAAGAGGTGAACACGAGATCGGTATCGGTGGTCCAGAGTGACCCGGGAACCTGTTCTGCGATCATCCGAAGGCGCTCCTCCCTCTCTCTCAGCTCCACCTCTGTCTTCTTCTTCCCAGTGATATCGAGGGCAATCCCCCTGGTCCCGACTATGTGGCCATTCTCGTCTTTAATGGCACTCACATTGTTGATCACCGGGAATACGCGACCTTTTCCCCTCCTGGCCACGAAACGGCACTCAAAATTCATTGCCGGAATCCCGGTGCGGAGAATTTCTTCGAACGTCGCTCTCCCTGCCGCAATATCCTCGGGATGAAGGTTCGGTTCAAACGGCTGGCCCACCACTTCGTCCCCCGTGACCTCGAACGCCTCCAGCCCGGCCTGGTTCATGAAGGTGATCCGCCCCTCCAGGTCGGCGGTGTAGATGATATCCGGAATGTTGTCAACCAGTTCCCTGTATTTACGCTCCATGGACCGGAGAGCAGCCTCTGCGCTCTTCTGGTCGGTGATATCTGACACAGTGAAGATGACGGGGGAGTTGCGATCGCCGGGAGTCAGGGGGGATGAACTGAGAAGGACATCGAAAATGGTGCCGTCCTTCCTGGCCCAGCGGCTCTCAATGGATCCCACCCCTGTCTCCCACATGAGGGGATATTTCTCCTCCCCCACCCTGGTGAACTCCTCCTCACTGGGATAGAGCAGCCGTGCACTCTTCCCTTCCAGTTCCTCGGGGGAGTACCCGGTCATACGGGTGACCGACGCATTGATCCAGGAGAGGACGCGGTTCTGTACTATGCCTATCCCCACGGGAGTGGCCCGGAAGATGCCCTGGAGGAATGCTTCACGCTCCAGGAGATCATCCCTGGCTCTTCTCTGTTCGTGTATATCAGTGATAGTCCCGGTGAAACCGCAGCACTGAACCCCGTCCCAGAGCGTGCGAAGGGAGACCCTGACCCAGCGTTCATCCCCCTCTTTTGTCTTTACCTGCCATTCCACGGTAAATGTCCCGGAATCCTGCTCTTTTTGGAATTGAGCGAAGCCTTCCAGGACCTCTGGAACATCCGCAGGACGCAGGTACTCGATGAAACGGTGGCCTTCCACCTCATCAGGCTGGTACCCGAAGATACGGGTGACCGCGGGACTGGCATAGGTGATGACCCCCCCTGCATCAAGGGAGAAGACCAGGTCGTTGATGGTCTCCACCAGCTCGCGGAATTTTTCCTCGCTCTTTTTAAGGGCCTCTTCTACATTTTTCCGTGAAGTGATATCCATCGTCTGGATGAGAAAACCCAGCATCGACCCCTGGTCGTCAATGAGGGGTTCCAGGGAACTGGACGCATGCCACACCTCCCCATTCTTCTTTACCGCACGGAACTCCAGGTTCCGCAATCCCTTCTGCTCCTCATACACTCCTGCAACCAGTTCCCTGACCCGGGGCATATCGTCAGGGTGGATCATGGAAAGCCCGAGTGTCTGCACCTCCCCGGGGGAATACCCGGTGAATGCATGGGTGTTGGGGCTGGCATACGTGAAATTGCCCTTGAGATCTGTGATGATGAGGATGCTCGGGGCCGTCTCCACCATGGTCCTGAACTTCTCCTCGCTCTTGCGTAGGGCCAGTTCTTCCCTCTCCAGGCGGTGGCAGTAGTCATTCATGGAATCCTGGGTAGACCGGAGCTCCTCCAGGGTGGCGGCCATCTGGTTATTGGACGCCTGCAACTCCTCTTTCGCCTGCACTAGCGGGGAGATGTCCTGTATGAGGGCAACGAAATACTCCACCTCGCCGTTCTCCTTCCTGACAGGCATGGAGGAGACTTCCACATCGATGAGCCGTCCATCTTTCTTCACATACCTCTTCTCAAGGGTATGCGATTCCTTCTCACCTGAAAGCACCTTGTGATACTGAGATATCTCTTTCTCGAGGTCTTCGGGGGGGGTGAGATCGGTCCAGCTCAAGGCCTTCAGTTCTTCTATCTGGTATCCAAGCATCCGGCAGAGTTTCTGGTTCGCCGTTATCCAGTGCATATCGGGCGAGGTGATAGCGATGCCGACAAGGGGGAGTTCGAAGTATGAACGGAACTTCTTCTCACTCTCCACAAGTTCGGTCTCTATCCTCTTCCGCTTGAGGATCTGCCATAATCCCCCCATGAGGTGGGTGACCTGCCGTATGTCGTCATCGAAGTACTCGCCTGACTTGTTGCCAAGCCCTGCCAGCATGACGATCCTGGTCCCGTCCATCACCGGGACACCCATGTGCCGGGAGATCTTCACATGACCTTGTGGGTACCCCTTCTTCGCATGATGGGGTGCCAGGTAGTCATTGATGATCACCGGGCGGCGCTGGCGGACTGGTTCCCCCCAGAGTCCGGTCTTCTCTACAGGATATACCAGCTGTTTCTCGGTGATGTTGCATTCGCCCAGTGCGGATCTTGACCAGGCATACATGGAGAGGATTGTCTCATCTTCATTCAGGAATGCGAGGTAGCCCATGGTGCTCCCGGTGAGATCGATGGCCTTCTCCAGTGCATAGGTGCACAGTTCCCTCGAATCCGCGCCTGACATCTGGTGGAGATCAATCATCGCCTGGAGCCTGCGCTGGTTCAGGCGCACCTCCTCTTCCGCCTTCTTCCGCTGTACCGCCTGCATGATCATGTTGCGAAGCTCTGCAAACTGCGACTTGGGATCACCCCCCTTCTGGAGATAGAAGGAAGCCCCGATGTTCAACGCCTCGATCGCCACGTGCTCCCTGCCTCGTCCGGTAAAGATGATGAAGGGGATATCAAGGCCCTGCGCTTTTACTGCCTTTAAAAACTCGATGCCATTCATCTGGGGCATCTCATAATCGGAGATGATAATGTCAAAACTCCCCTGCCCCATCTTCACCAGGGCATCCTTTGCCGATTCTGAAAGGGTTACTGACATTTTTCTGTCCTTTTCAAGGAATATCTGGGCGATATCCAGGAGGGCAGGTTCGTCATCAACAAGGAGCACAGAGATCATAGCGTATCACGGTGAAATTTCGGGAAATTGGGTAAAAATAGATGCAGTTTCAGGATAAAAAAGAGTATGGGAATATCCTGTCAGGAAACGGCCCACTATCTTAAAAAACTACCTGATTCTCTTCGAGACACACGCATATGCATTCATGAAAATGGCGCAGCCATTTTCATATTCACACTCTATGAACTCCTTTCAGGATTTCGGACATAAATCATGAAAATGGCGTAGCCATTTTCATAGTAAAAGGGCTCATGCCCTGATCATCAGGGTTCCTTTTCCCCTGTTGGCGACGTCACCCCGGAAGAGATTCATCCGGTAACGCTTTCCTGCATAATCCATATCCTGAGATCCATTGCTGCGGAATGTGGGAAGCACCCGCTGTGCCTTTCCGAATACCATGCAGGTCCCTCCCGTCATGTTGCCGCAGGGCCGTGCGCATTCGCCGCCGATGACCAGGGTGCCTCCCCTCATCTCGACGCCAGGGAGGTCTCCGCAGTTCCCGTGAATGATGACATCACCGCCCGAGAGATATTCAGCAGTAAAATCTCCTGCATTCCCTTTCACCTCCATGATCCCGCCCCTCATACCACGTTTCTCCCCCCGGTACCCTGCCGCACAGTAGTGGCTTGCGTTCCCTTCACAGAGGATGCGGCCACCCCTCATCTCCCGTCCGAGCCATGCATCGGCGTTCCCGCGGATGATGATCTCCCCCGCACTCATGAAATTGCCGCAATGCATCCCGATATCCCCCTCTATGATGATGCGTCCTGCGTTCATGTACTCGCCCACCCTCTTGATCATCCCCGTATTGCCGGTGAGGACCACCTCGACCTGGTCAGGCGAGACCGCCGGGCCTTCGATGGTCACAAAGAAGAGATCCTCGAGCGTCCGTTCCTTGTTCCCTTCAAAGACCTTCATGTCATTCTTTCGCAGGAAATTCTGGGGGATGATCTCCTCTGCCTCGATAGGAATCCTCGGTTTCTCCCTGGGCCGGGTCTTCAGGATGACCCTCATAGCGATGCCTCCGTATCGATGCGCACGCCCCGCGGGAGGTAGATATCCTGGACAGGGTAATTGCGCATCCTGACTGTGTAATACTGCTCGAACTTCTTCGTGAATTCCGGATCGGAACTCATATCATATGCGGGCGGAACATTCGCTCTCGTCCAAATAGTGCTGTTCGCACCCTCGACCACCACCTCCCCGTCCCGGGCCACTACCCGTCCGCGCTTGATGGTGTAGCGGGTGCGGGAAAACCCGGCCATGACCTGCTGGTAATCAACAGACGGGTCGATCTCATCTGGCTTCAGGGGAAAAATTGCCACGTCCGCCTCCGCTCCCGGCGCCAGGTATCCCTTTCCGATGCGGGTGATCCCAAGGGCTTTTGCCTGGGCTGCACGGGTCATCACTGCGATCTCATACCAGTCCAGCTCTCTCTCGATGGCAAACAGGGGTACAAAATGCTCGGTACGCGGATCGATCATCTTCCTCTCGTTCTCCCTGAATCTCCGGCTCATCAGGAGTGCGATGATCTCGGGATACTTCACAAAGGGGGCTCCGTTTGGATTGTCAGTAGAGAGGAGGCACTGCCAGGGATTTTTCGCCAGAAGTGCAAGTTCAAGGCCGATGGACCACATCACACAATTGACCAGGCTCTTTCTCCCGTAATAGACAGGGGTAATCCCGGACCCAGTCTCCAGTTCCACGTCATGGTTGCTCCACTTGTTATGGTGGAGCATATAGAGCTTGAACTCCATGGGCCCGTCTGCGGTCATGGTGGTGGTCCTCCCGAACATGATCTGTCCCATGTCCATGACCACCTGCGGCGTGTTGTTCACTGCCCGGGCGACGTCCTCGGACTTCGAACAGATATCCCTCCAGGTCGACCCCCCATAGGAATGGAACTGCACATGGGTGAGGTACAGGCTCTGGCGATCCCGGTTCAGATCCGGTACCAGGCCGATAGTCTCCAGCGTGGTCTGGTAATTCCCCGGCACTCCCAGGTTGTTGCAATGGAGGTGAACGGAGTGGGGGAGGTTCAGGAGCTCATTCGCCTGGATCATGGTTCCAATGATCTCGGCCGGCGTTACCCCGAAGTGAGGGACCTGGTCATGGATGCTGTTCACGTCACCGCCCCACCCCCAGGCCTCGGTCCCCCCCGGGTTGGTCAGCTTGATGGCAAAGCCCTTGACTGCGGAGAGGGTCCAGGCCACCACTGCTGCTGCCCTCTTCACATCCTTCTCCTTCACCGCCTCCATGATGGACCAGTTCCCGTCAAAGAGCGTGTTCGCGAGCATGTCCTGGTGGGGAGTGGCGGTGAACTCCTCGTGGGTATGCCGGGCTTCCAGGGGGGCCATTGCCCCCTCAAGGATAGTGGTATAGCCCATGGTGCTGTACCGGTAGGAGTTCCCGAAAGTGGTGGGAACACTGTAGCCGGAGGTCACGTGCATCACCCCTTTTCGGGCAGTTCTTCCTGCCCTCATGTCCTCGGGGCTCATGTAACGGCCAAAATTCACCTTCGTCCCGCAGACGTGGGAATGGGAGTCGATTCCGCCGGGCAGGGTCAGGCAGCGGGCAGCATCGATGACCACCGCGTCGGTTGATGCTTCCTCCACGATCTTCCCGTCGCGGATAGCGATGTCCATGACCTCCCCCTTCACCCCTGAGAGGGGATCGATCACAAACGCGTTTCGTATCAGGATCCCCGGCATTATCCTTTCGCCTCCCTGACGATGGCGTATATCTTCTCCAAAACCTCAAGGTCGTCGGGGTGGCTCCCCTGGAAAAGTTTCCTGGTCCGTAAGGGTACCCCGTCCATGCGATACGCCGTCCCCTCGGCGTCTATGCCGGTCACCGCCACTGGTATCTGGATTTGTGACAGGTGAGTGGTGGCATTCACATGGGGGTCGATCTGGATGGTGGGAATGCGGGCCAGGTGTTCGGCGCATGCTCGCGGGAAGTGGGCCCCCGGGTCGCTCGCCACCACCAGGCAGGCATCGCACTCTCCCCGCCTGAGAATATCAACGCTGGTCGTCTCCCCTGGGTTATAGAATGCGATTCCCCGGGCGAAATCGACCGCATAGGGGTACCCGGTGATCCAGGTGAACACCTCGTTTGAACCGTATACGTTCCAGTGCCCCCGCATGGGGGAGATGGTGAACTTGGTATGCCGGTTCAGCTCCTCGGTCAGCTCGATCGCATTCCTGATGTTCTTGTACTTCCCCGAAGCCATCGTGAGGCCCACCCCAAAGAAGATGGCCCCGAATTTTGCCGCCATGCAGATCTCCGCCACCCGGAAGAGCTGCTCACGCGACACCCCCTCCACATTCGGCGGAATGATATCCCGCTTCCCCCGGACGATCGCCCTGAGCGCGGAGAGGATTGCATAGTCACCACCGGGATTCACCTTCACGAACTCGTCGGCAATTTGTGAGGAGTCGGTCTCCCGAACGTCCACCACGATCACCTTCCGCTCCCTGAATGCATTTTTCACAAAGAATCCGTCTGCGAACGTGGTATAACGGCTCATGTGCCGGGGATGGGCCTCGATGGGATTCGCCGCCCAGTATATCACCACGTCGGCCCGGTTCTTGATCTGCCCGAGGGTGCAGCCTGGATGGCCCACCTCCTGTATGGCCATGATGGAGGGGCCGTGGCAGACCGTGGAGGTGTTGTCGATGACCGCCCCCAGGACCTCGGCCAGGTGGACCCCGATGGTCTGGGCCTCGCCATAGGTCCCGCTCCACCCGTAGAGGAGGGGGCGGTCTGCATCGAGCAGAATACCCGCGGTCTCGGCAATTGCCTCATCATAGGAGATACGTTCCCATTTTTTTCCAGATCTCCTGATTGGGGTCTCCAGGCGGTGATCTCCCATGAACTTTTCATTCGCGAGCGTGCAGCCATTCTCCACGTTCACCACCCTGTTCCCCTCAACCTGGACCACGAGGTCGTCGCAGAGGCACCCGCAGAACGGGCAGACCACGTCCTCAATCTTCATACGGGACCCCTCCACATGATCCCATCAGCGCGGCGACAGAGCTCACAGGGTTCCCTGTTGGCTCAATAATCACCATGGTTGCCTTGAAATCAGGCATCCCGGTACCATGGGTCTCGGGGCTGACGATATGGTTTGCGTACGGCCCAAGACAGACAAAGGTCCTCCCCCGGGCAAGCCCTGGATTTGGCCTGACCCTCATCACCACCTCGCCAACCCCGCTCCTTACGCTGACATGGTCCCCGTCCTCCACCATCAGGTCCATCATGTCTACAGGGTTCATGCGAAGGGTCGAGGCCTCCTCCAGGTAGGCGGGGCTGTTCTTCCGTTCAACAAAAGATCCCTGTTTGATTGTCCGGCCGGTGTTCAGGAAGAACTTCATACCTCCTCCTCGGGTGCATGGACCGCCTCAAGGAGACGTGCGACATGGATGGCTTCATTGGGGCAGTGATGCTCACAGGTCTTGCATCCCGTGCATTTCTCCACATGGAGCACACGGCATTTCCCCTCGCTCACCTTGAGCAGGAGGTCGTCGGTGGACGCCCGCCCTCCATGAGCCATCTGGGCATCGATCAGCTTGTTCACCGGGCATGCCACTGCACAGTTCCCGCACCCCATGCACTTTTCGGTATCCACATCAATCAAAAAAGAGAAGGAGAGCCTGGTGTTGTATGCAGTGGCCAATGTGGATGCGGGGCTGCCACCCTTCAGGGGTGTGGATCACATCAATGGCCCCCGGGGCCGGGCAGGCCATCATGCAGAAGAGGTGGTGGGTGCAGGTCTTCCCTGTCAGCTCGGGGTAATTCCGGAAGTAAGAGGGGATGACCAGGGGGGCAGTCCTTGCTGCGAAAAACTTCGTGAGCCATTCCCGCCTGAGAAACTCTCTTGCGTAATAGACAATGGAGAGTGGCATATCACCGCTCCGTGCAGGCGATGCAGGGGTCTGATGAGACAAAAGTCGACGGTACATCCGCGAGGGAGGCTACACCCTTTAACATGTAGTGGCAGCAGGCCTCGATATTCATGATGGAGGGGGTCTGGATGGAGATCTCAAGCACCCTGCCCGCAGCATCAGTCTTGATGAAATAAGAGAGCTCCCCCCGGGGTGCCTCCCCTGAATAGGCGATCTCGCCCGCCCCGGGGATTCCCCCGCCCCTGATGGGCCCCTCGGGAAGCGTGTCGAGACACGTGCGAATCAGGGCGATGCTCTGGAGCACCTCCTGGAACCTGACCATGATCCTGGCAAAATTGTCCCCCTCCTCGCGGGAGACAGGAGTAAAGCGAAGCTTCTGATAGGTGGGATGCATAAGCCGCCTGTCGGTCTCCGCTAGGCCACTTGCCCGGGCCGTGGGACCGACTGCGCAGGCTTCCCTGGCTGCGTCTCTGGTGAGGATACCGATCCCCCGGCTTCTGAGTGCAATGAGTGGGCCGTGCTCGAACATTCCGATGTAACGGGTGATATTCTGCTCCAGGGCATCCAGACTGGCCCTCAGATGGAGTGCATCCTCGGACCGGAGATCGAACCGCACCCCCCCGGGGACGATATACGCACAGGTGACCCGGGCTCCTGTTATCCGCTCCAGCTCGTCCATGACCTTCTCTCTGGTATCCAGCAGGTACATCCCCAGCGTCTCGTGCTCTATCGTGTAACAGTAAGAGAAATTGGCCAGGATATGGCTCTGCATACGATCGAGTTCATTCACGATCACCCGGAGCAGTGCGGCCCGTTCCGGGACTTCGATACCACTTATGTGCTCAAGCGCCTCGATAAAGACCATGTTGTGGATGACAGAGCAGATCCCGCAGACGCGTTCGGCGAGGAACATCACCTCCTGCCAGGGCCTCCCCCGCATGATCCGCTCGATCCCCTTCTTCATGTAGCCAAGCTCGACCTCGGCAGAGAGGACGAGCTCCCCCCGGGTCTCGCACTTTACCCGGGCAGGCTCCTTCCAGCAGGGGTGGACGGGGCCGACGGGGATGGAGACGTCAACCGTCCGTTTCATCGCTTCCTCACCTCGTAGTCCTCGAAGACCGTGGGTGCCACCGCGAGGATTGCAGAGAGGATCTCTGTAGGCCTGGGTGGGCAACCCGGCACCTGTGCCGCGATAGGGATGTGTTTTGAGACAGGGGGATCCACCAGGGTGTGGGGGCGGGCAAAGAGACAGCCGGAGATGGGGCAGTTCCCGATGGCGATCGCCACCTTGGGATCGGGGATCTTCTCCCAGAGGCCCTCCAGCTTCCCCTCCCACCCGGGGGTATAGGCCCCGATCACCAGGAGCACATCCGCCTCCCTCGGGTTGTTGTGCACGTAGATGCCATACTGCTCGATATCATACCGCGGGGCAAGGCAGGCCAGCACCTCGATGTCGCAGCCATTGCAGGAGCCCACGTCCACGTAGGCGACGTGGATGGACTTTGACCTGACCAGGTTCTTCAGGGACTGCAGAAGGGTCATGTGATGATCTCCTTTCTTATCCTGTCCTTTCCAGAGAGCACTGCCTGGCCCATGGAAGTCCCTCCGCGAACCATCTCCTTCACCCCGGTGAGTATCTGTGCCATCCGCTCCTCGCCGATGAGGGGGACGGCATGCGTGTAGAGGTGTGCTCCCAGTTGCCGTTCGGGTTCAGGCGCGTCCTGGCGCATCATCTTACCCTGCTCATAGCGGGCTGGCAGGTTCTCAAGGAGGAGCATGTCGAAACGGTCCATGAGGTAGCGTCGCATCCTGAGCTGGGGGACTCCCAGGTCCGCGGCGATCTCTCGCACCATCCGGTCATGCCGCCTGCTCTCCAGGATCGCATATTTCATGGATATGAGATCTTTCTCATAGAGCGGCTCCTTCATAGCAGGCCTCCGAATCTTGCCAGGCCGTAGGCAACGAACAGGAATACTGCAACCCACAACGCCATGACCTCCCACCGCTGGAGACGGAGTTCCTCGCGGAACCAGTACACACCGGTGGCAAGGGCCAGCGCGACCACGATCAGAAGGCTCTGCAGCCAGAGGGAGGGTCGGTCGATCAACTGCACGGCGATAATCAGGATATAGATGAGCGTCCCAAGCACCAATACTTCTCTGATCATGACACCACCCCGAGGATGGCGACGTAGAGCACCATGAGCCCGGCGATGAGGGTCTGGATGGTCACACTGTCATATGGAGATAACATGGGGGAGAGGGCGCATACAAAAGAGAGCGACATGGTTATCAGGAGCATCAGGAGGAGGATTGTCCACAGGGGAAGGCCGCCTGCGAAGACCAGGATAAAGGTCAGGAGGAGGACATACGTCTTCAGGCCGTTGCAGATCTCGAGGCCTGCCCTCCACACCCCGAAGTGTTCGGTCTTGTAACCGCTGACGAGCTCCTTGCTCTCTACGATAGAGAAGGGGCCAAAGGGCATCTTCGAGAGGAGGACCACGTACATTGCCACCGCCGCGAGCGGGACAGTGAAGAGAAGGGGCCCGTATGACTGCTGGTATGCCACTATATCCGATATCATCAGCGATTTGGTGAATATGGCAATCGCGGCCACGCTCACCATGAGGGGGATCTCGGAAGCTGCGGAGATCACCGAGCGGACACCGCCGAATTTGCCATACGGGGAACCCGATGAGAGCCCGAATCCGTGCTCCACGATCTTGTGGAGCATGTAGATAGCAAAGATAACGAGGAGGCTCCCTCCTGACAGGACCACAAAGAGCGCCGCTGTCCATATCCCGATGGCGACCAGGACCACTCCCACGAAGAGGGTGGTACTCGCGGTCGCGGGCACCCAGGTGGTCTTGAAGGAGAATTTCAGCATGTGCAGGATCTCCTGCCATACCGGGGGACCGGGCCTCCTCTGGATGCGGGCAATCACCTTGCGGTGAATGCCCAGGAGGAGGAGCCCGAAGAACGTGGCGAAGAGCAGCTCGGCGATCATCTTCAGTACCCCAGGAACGGTATGTCCGCCTCCCCCTCGCGAGCCATCCAGTACAGCCCGAGCCCCAGCACGAAGAGCGGGAATCCGATCACCAGCACACCCGCATAGGCCCAGGAGGGGAGGAGGTTCCACAGGGAAAGGGCCATGGCTCCAATTCCTGACACGGCCGCAATCAACGTCAATGCAAGGGCATACTGTTTCTTCATTCCTTCACCTCACAGCAGCAGGATCACCTCAGCCACCCTCAAGAAGATCAGGAGGGAGGAGAGCGAGCACATAATCACATAGGGGGCCCCTGGAGCACGGAACATCTCGGCCTTGGCCGCGTAGAACGGGGCCATCCCCTCTCCCATCACCCCGAGCACCAGGAGGGCTCTTGCTGCGAGCGGAACCTGAATGGTGTCTTTTGCAAGTTCGAGCATCGAGAGCGTCCCCGTGGTTGCGGCAACCATTGCTGCCGCCGCGAACAGGGGAACGGTTCCCGCGAGCGCCACCAGGCCGTACTGGTAGGCAGCATTCTGCACGTGCCTGCTCTTCACCGCCGCCACTATACCCACGTTGCAGATCCCCACGAGGGAGACGAAGAGGGTGAAATCAAAGACATCTCCGGTCACCATGGCACCCATGCAGGCAAGGCCGCAGGCAATCGACATGAAGCGGCGGAACCGCAGTTCAGAGAGCGAGATCTCCTTGGCATAGTACGCGTCTCCCCCGAATGCGATATCGATCTGCCGTTCGGGGCGGCTCACCAGTACAAACACCGTAAAGACCAGCGCCAGGAGGAAGAGGGTGATGGTGAATGGAGTGAAGTAGATCACGATGTCCCCGAACTCCAGGAAGAAGAGGGGAGCCCCCCCGATCTCATTCATTCCGGTTCACCCCACATGGCCCCGACAAGGGACATCTTGGTGATCACCTTCAGGAGGATCCCGAGTGCGGCACCCATCAGGGCAAGGTACCACCACTCAGGGAGGAACATGAAGACAAAGAAGGCCGCGACCCAGAGTGCCCAGGAGATGCCGCTCGCCATCTCAAGAATATGGAAATTACCGCAAAAGCTCCTGCTCATCAGGAAGAACACGACGCCAAGGCCGGCAATTCCCCCTCCGGTGAACCCGGAGAGGATGATGCCGTACACCACCAGGAAGGTGGAGATGATGACGGGGGCCGGTGATCTCATCATCACCTCGATATTCAACCCCTTCACCGGGTATGACTGGTACCCCTCCTTGGTGAGGTAGATCTGCGAGAGGGCCAGGAGTTCCGCGATTCCCACTACCAGGCCGGGGAGGATGAGCGCCTCGGCAAGGTCGGTTCCGATGAGCGCAATCACCGCCAGTGACGCCGTCTCCACCAGGTCGATCAGCAGGAGTTTGTGGAGGTCATCCCTTTCCCGGGTGAGCGCCAGGGACCCGATGAGTGCACATAAAAACGCCACTGCAAGGCCAATGGAGTACTCGTTCCACATCTTTCAGGCCTCCCGCTTCCTGAAGATATAGGCCGCGATAGCAAATGCAATGAACAGGATAGTCGGCTCGACGACCGTATCCAAACCCCGGGTGTTATAGAGGATCTCGTCCAGGATTCCGCCGGGATGGGCCACGATAGTGGTCCCCATGTAAGAGGTATGCTGTGAGATGAAGAGGGACAACGGGGTGAGGTACGAAGTGACATACCCCGCAGTAGGGGAATTCGCCGGGTACTGGGAGTGTATCACTGCCTGAGTGAATGGCGGCCCACCCCGATCATAGGGATTGAGGGGGCTCCCCGGCACTATCTGCTTGGGATAGAGCTGGTCTTCATGATACGCGAGGGGGAGGGAAAGGAGTGTGATGATTGACATCACCGCACACGCTGCAGCAAATATTGGCAGGATATTGTCAAAGTTGGAGAGCGCCCGGGAGATCTTCTGTATGATCATCCTGCCGCCTCCTTCTTCTGCAGCACTCTCACGAATATATACACGGATAATGCTGAAACCCCACCGAATGTCAACAGGGCAAGGGCTTCATTATATGAAAGCATCAACAGGAGAAGTCCCCATGCTGAGATCTCCAGGTTTATCAGCCGGTTCAGGTAGGTTTTCGGCCGTGGAAAAGCCGCGGCTATTGTACCTGCAAGCAGGAGAAAAGCCCCGAGCAGGAACTCCGGGTTCATTCCTCCCCCCTCCCGCAGACCATCAGCGTAAAAATGGTTGAGAGCGGGGCGATCAGAGCCACCGCGATGGCGACATCGAGGAGACCTCTGTCCACTATGAATGGGATCACTCCACCGATCATGATGCCGAGGGAGATGAGTTTCCTGAAGGGATCGCTCTCCTTGATGGTAAGAAGGGCTCCTACGATGATCAATGCCGCAAACGCAAGGATCACCATCTCATTCACGACGGTCCAGTCCTCCTGCGTAGGTGCTGGCAATGGCATTCGACTCGAGCGTTGAACCCACGAAATAGGCAGCTGCGGCGATAATACTCAGAGGGTGGGGGATGATGAGGGCAATGCTTCCTGCCACCGCGAAGGAGAGCACATTGAAGAAAGGCAGTTTCCGCAGGGTGTCAGGTTCCAGGGCCACCCTCACTGCAGCGTACACCGCGATGATTCCACACACCGCGAGGGCGGCCTCCTGTGGGGTCATCCTCTCCGAACCCTCCAGAGAGTGGAGAGGAGCCGGCTGGAATGGCGGTGTGAGATGCCCTGGATGGTCAGGATGGCGATGACCATCCCGGCGATGAACTCTGCCGGAGAGAAGCCGATCAGGGTGAATCCCGAGATGATGAACGTAGCGGTGAGGCATCCCGTGGTCCCGGCATACCCGGGGTCATGGCATATGCGGTTGCCGATGTACACCAGGAGTGCCGCGAGCAGTCCACCGGGGATTCCGGCGATGAATACTCCACACGCGGCAAGGAGCGTCCCTGCAGACGCATCCGGGGATGAGACGATATTGCCCATCATGTAGCCGCCGTGCAGGGCGCCTCCCCCCTTCTCAATATGCTTCCCAATGGCGGTTGCCCCCACCACGCCACCCGCCTCGGGGAGCCTGAAGAAAACATCTATCACTATGAAATTGAGCCAGCAGACGGCTGCTGCAACCAGGATATGGGCAAAAGCCAGTAGAGAGATATCCATCGGGCCGCCAACCTACAGGTGGTTGTGTTGGGAGAAGAATAATGTTTTGTTTTTGGTAATTTAGAACAAATGGGGCCAATAATAGCCTCGGATTGGATGAACGGAATGGAGATTCCAGAGGACAGAGTTCATTTCCATGAGAAAAAGAGGGTTTTTCCTATTTCCGGGCTACTTTCGCCTCGAAACCCCTGACCAGCCCCATGGCCAGGATCAGGACAGGTATGATCTCAAGCCTCCCTATCCACATCAACAGGATAAAGATCCATTTCGTGGTGGCAGGGCTCGATGGGACAAGGTATCCCAAACCAAGTCCCACGTTGCTCATGGCCGAGACCTCCTCGAACACCACCTCGTGCATTTTAAAGTCGGTTGTTGCCAGGTGCAGACCGATGACGGTGGCAACAAAGATGGTCAGGACATAGAGGACGATGATCAGCATATTCTTGGAGAGTTCCACCTCTGATATCCTCAGGGGAATGGCCTTCCCCTCGTGCCGGAAGGGGACCATCGTCCTGCCCCTGGCAAAAAAGCGCCTGAACCACCACACCAGCCCTTCGTACCCGAGGATCACCCGGTTAGCTTTGATACCCCCGGAAGTGCTTCCGGCCGCCCCGCCGATCATCATCAGGAGGGTGATTACGATGAGGGGTCCGGCCACCCAGTGGAGGTTCGAGTTCTGCAGACCAGTGCAGGTAAGCCCGGATACGGTGCAGAAGAACCCCTGTCGCACTGCAGTCTCCAGGGGGAAGCTGTTGAAGACATGGAGGTCCAGTGTGACCACGAGCGAACCCAGGAGTGCCAGGGCAAAGATGAGCCAGACGACCCTGTCCCTGAAGAACGGCTTGATCTTTCCCCTGTACATGAGGAAATAGAGTTTGAACGGCAGCGCCCCTGCAAGCATCACCGGGACAAGCAGGGCTTCTAAGAATGCATTGTTGTAATAAGAGATCCCGGCGTCATGCAGAGAAAAACCCCCTGTGGCCAGGCTGACCATCACAAGGTTGAGGGCATCCCAGAGGGGGATTCCCGAGAGCATCACCATCCCGGTGAAGACGATGGTGAGGAAGAGGTAAATGACCCACATCCGCCTCCCGGTGGAGACCACGTTCGGCATCAGCTCCTCGGATCGCCCCTCAGACCGATAGAGCTGGTGCTGCATGAGGCTGGACCGGGAGAGCATTGCAATGCCAAAGGCGATCACACCTATGCCTCCTACCCATTGCATGAACGATCGCCAGAAAAGGAGGGTTTTTGGGGTGGAATCGAGCGTGGCAATCGCCGTAAATCCCGTCCCCGTCCATCCCGACATTGCTTCGAAGATGCTGTCCGTCCAGCTCATGTGGAGCCCGATGACGAACGGCAGGCTCCCGATAACGGCAATGGCCAGCCAAATGAGGGCAACCGCTGCAAGTGCTACCGAGAGCTGCGGCACAAATTCCCTTCTCGGTATCCGGGAGATGAGGAGACCAAGAACCACGAACGTAAGGGGAACAGAAGCCATGGGCACCACCATATCCCATTCCCCAAAGATCAGGAGCACCAGGAAGGGAACCAGGGTAACTACCCCCAGGAACTCGAAGATGACCCCCATATCATGGGCGATGATGGCCAGGGTCTCCAGCCGCTTCATGATCAGGTCATTTGCACGGAGAGATTATCTTCATTCTCCCCGAAACATTACCAGACTCACAGGGAACACCACCTAGTGCTTCACCAGGCCAGATTTCAGAACGCCCTGGGGAATGCAAAGATGACTGCAAAGAGACGCAAGTTCCTATTGATAAAAGTGGGAAAAGGGGAGTTTTTTAGGGTCATTTGGATGCGACCCGGGCACAGGGCTGCATGCATTGCCTGGGTCCGCTCTTTTCTGCCATAAAAAGCAGAAAAGATACCATATATGAAGTTACAAAGGCCTGGCGTTCAGGCTTGTGAGTGCATCCCGTACGTCCTCATCATCCAGTTTGGCAAGAATCTTCGCTCGTAGGAGGGAATAGTCGCCATCGGGCATGTGCTGACCGAAAGGTGGCGAACGGTCAGACGCTTCCTCATGCCCTGTCTTCTCCGTGATGGCTTTTCTTACCATATTTTTCACCCATTGGCCGGGATGCCATGACCTTGCTGGTGCTGAGATGACAAGGTCTGCGGCCCGGTATATGTTACCAGACCTTCATATATGGCACATTTCTATTCAATCTCCACGTATATAATAATTGCGCAAAATAATATTTTTGAGATAAAAAAAATGGGAAAAGAGTCATCTTACTCACTGTTTAAGAAACCATTCCCAATACTGTGAGAATCGAACGCGCAAAAACAGGGGGCATCTCTATGGTGGGGAGGTGACATGTTTTTTCCCCTAGCCAATCCCACGTATCAAGGAAGCGAGGGTTGCCGAGCGGTCAAAGGCGATGGATTTAGGGTCCATTCTCGCAGGAGTTCAGGGGTTCGAATCCCTTCCCTCGCATCCGGACATAGTGTCACCTTCCCGCCTGCACATGCAGAGAGCATATACATTTCCGTAGGACGCCTCCATGGGAGGGGGACTTGGTTCCCCTTTGTTGAGTGATTCCTGTGGAAATTTCCTCCTCAAACACATTTTCCAGTGTAATCTTCAGGCAATTCGTTGCGAATCTATTTTTCCCCGATATCTGGCTTTATTCTCACATGTATGTCCTGGCCACCACATCAGACGAAGATTTTTATCCGGAGCATTCACCTCTCATCTCATGGACCTCTATATTCTCAGGCATGGAAAGGCGGGAGTCGCAGATCACGATGACACGGGTGACAGCGGGAGGCATCTCACACGACAGGGCCGGGAAGAGATTGCCAGCATCGGGGCATGGATGAGGGGAAGGGAGATGGAGTTCTCGGTGATCGCTTCGAGCCCCCTCAGCCGTGCGGCCGAGACTGCATCCATCTTAGCCGGTATCCTGGGGGGACCAGACAATGTCAACACCTGGGATGAACTCTCAATTGGTTCCCAACCGGAAGCGGTCCTCCAGAAGATCAGGGAGATTCCTTCAGAGAACCGTGTGTTACTGGTCGGCCACGAGCCGCAGCTCTCAACCATCGTCTCCCTCCTCATCTGCGCCCGCGCTGATTGCGGGATCATTCTCAAGAAAGGGGGTATCGCCCGAATTCGACTCCATGAAAACAGGGGGACCGGCGAGCTCCTCTGGCTTCTCACGCCAGGCCTTGTCAGGGAGTGGGCTTCTCGAGGAGGGTAATGCCAGGATCGCCCGGTCAGCGGGCGTTCCAGATCTCGAACCGACAGAGGTTGCTCCCCATGGCATAGCAGTGGGTCTCAACCGCTTCCTTCTTTTCCCCGTAATGTGCCGAGAACAGCGCGGATAGCACCCCTGCATCAAATGCACACTCGGGTCTTCCTGTGATGGGCAGGTCCATGCATTCAAAACAATCATGGATGACCACAGTCAGGGGATCATGTCGCTCAATGTCCATCTCCCCGAGCCCGAAACGCGCCCAGAAGTCCACAATATTGTTGAGAAACGTCACGATGTCTGAATCCCTGACTTTTAGGTATATTGCTGCGCCCGCCTTTCTTCCGGCCCTTTCCAGGATGGGATGTATGCGAATCCCTTCCGTCAGGAGACTTACGCGAAGCGAGGTGAGGATGAAACGGAAGACATCGTGGGTGGTCGCATCGTCAGGGAGCGCATCAGGGAAGAACCGATCCGCCCAGAGCATCTCGGCGTCTCCTGCGTCGGCCCGCACCACGATCCTGCCATTCAGGGAGAAGATCCGCCTCCTGGCATCTACGGGATCAGGGCGCGAGGCAGTGATACCCGCCTCCGCAAGCGCTTTTAAATGTGCGGAGATGGTTGATTTTGCCCTCCCCGACCTGGAGACGATCTCTTCGAAGTCCATGTCCCTCTCCTGCAGCATCTCGAGGATCTTCCCCTTGAGGGGGCTGTCAATGGCTTTGAGCCCCTGATCAGAGGACAATATCTGGATGAATGGCCCAGTGGTATCGGGGTATGGGAGGGGAGAGGTCATGGGATCAGATCTTACCACTCAGTATGGGCAAAAAGTATATATAAGTATAGTTCGTATATAGTAGAATGTTCGTATACAACCGAACAATACGGCGAGCCGACAGACCCTGATGGGCACATTCGGTACGCCTTCCGGGAGTCCCCCTCTCTTCAATGACCAGGGGTGTGCGACCGGGCCTGCGAGACTAAAGAACCTCTCGTGAACACAGGAGAAATGTGCATGACACTGGCATCAACCCCGGCCCAGGCAAACGGGCTGGAGATGAGGGGGCCGGTCACCAGCATCGACTGCCTCCCCTCCTCGGCAAAAGCAGTATTCGCGCTGCTTCGCGATGGAAAAGAGCGGACCCTGAATGAAATAATCGGCAGGGTGGCGTTCTCGCCCCGGACTATACGCAATGCGCTGAACAAGCTCCGGCAGAGCGGGCTCATTGTGGCAAAATTCAACTTCAGGGATGCACGAAAACCCCTCTACCAATTGAAGACAGGGTAATAAGGCTGGCAGCAGGTTACGTATCCGCCCTATAACATGCGGGATTCCCCATGCCAGCCAATTCTCTTTTCTCGACGCAGGGTTGAAGAGAAGCCCTGATACGTCCCTGGTTTTTCCAGTTGCCTTCTCCCTTTTCCGTCCCTCTTTGATCCTGGGAACCGGGAGTCTTCTTCAGACATCCACGTTGAAAAGTCCCCTGATCAGCAGGCCGATGAGGAATGAAATTCCTGCGATGCCCAGGGAGAGGGCAGCCATCTCGACAAACCTCTTCCAGAACGGGAGATCCGCTGCCACCGAGGTATAAAATGTGAAACAGACGATGATTCCAATGGCAAAGAGGAGTGTGAAAACGAGTGCAATGAACGGATTCTCCAGGAGGAGGAACGGCATCACGAGGATAAAAACGGTCAGTATATACGCACTTCCCGTATAAAGCGCAGCTTTTCGGGGATCCTGGCCGGCCTGTTCTGACTTCTGGGAGAGATACTCTGATGATGCCATGGAGAGCGCGGCGGCCACCCCCATGATACACCCTACTGCAGCGATGATCCTCGGGTCCTGGAGGGCAAAAGTGAACCCTGCGAGGCTTCCGGTAAACTCGACCAGGGCATCGTTCAATCCGAGAACGATCGAACCCACGTACTTGAGCCTCTCTTCGTCCAGGAGTCCGATGATCTCCATCTCGTGCTGCTCTTCTTCAGCAATGATATGTTCGACTTCGGGGATCCTGCCGGATAGATCCCGGTAGTTTTGAATGGCATCATTCTCCCTGTTCTCCATCAGCTTGATAGCAAAGGTGAACCCCAGGAGGCGGGCGAGGAGATAGTAGAACCAGACCCTGTGCACAACCGGCGTGGCTTCTTTTTCGGTGTAGTGCTTCCATGTCAGGGAATGCCCAAATTCCTGATCTGCCATCTTATGGAGAACCGCGGAATTGTGAGGGTCCTTGACAGATTTCGCGAGCATCCCGTAGATGTGGCACTCTGTCACCTCGTCCCGCTGGAATCCATAGAGTATATCCTTCAGATCCCCTGGAACATCTACCCGGGTCACGTGAACAGCCAGACGAAATCCTCCCAGTAGTTTTATTGTCAGCATGCCGGAGAGTTAATCATTCCTCTTTTGCGAAATATACTCCATTCCCTCTCCACAGCAACCATTCACGCATTTGATACCGGAGATCTCCCGGAGGATCGCTCTCCATTCCGGCATCACGGCGGGTGATCGGCAGGTATACATAACTCGCGGAATGAAATCCTTTCAGGCTGCTTGTTCCAGGCGAGGACTTGAGATGAAGAAGATACTCATCACCGCACAAAACGAGGATGCTCCCAACCTCTCTCAGGTAGTACAGGGACACTTTCACCTCAGGGAGGTGATCGGCGAGAAGACCCTCTTTACCATGATGGTTGAGGACAAGGAACTGAACGAGGTGGTGGCAAAGATCAGGGTAACCCTTGGCTACATGGACAAGAATACCCTGGTAGAGGTCTATTCACCTGATTTCACCATCTATCCGCTTTTTGATGAGAAGAAGGAGAAGGAATCACCACCAAATTCTGAGAAAAAACGAAGAGAGCATTCTCCCATCGAGAAACTCCTTGCCTCTGTCAGCTCCTATGAACGCCTGGACGCTGATATTCTCAGCCTGGCCGCGGTTGCGAGCATTGTAGGCCTTGTAGGCCTTTTCCTGAACAATGTGGGGATCATTATAGGGGCAATGCTGATTGCACCGATGATCGGGCCTATCTACTCGTTTGCCCTCCATTCCGCGATCGGGAATGGCATAGGAGTCCTCCGTGATGTCCTCAACATCTTGTTCCTCATCCTCGCATTCATCCTCTTCTCGCTACTCGTATCCTGGATCCTCAATTTTTTTATCCCTCTGCAGATCACTGGCGAGATACTCAGCCGGACACACTCCAGCCCCATCTATGCCATTATGGCGATATTCCTTGGTTTTGCCACCATTGTTGCTCTGTCAAAAGGGATCCCAGACAGCATCGCCGGAGTCGCCGTTGCTGCCGCTCTGCTGCCCCCGGCTCTCGTAAGCGGCCTCTCTATTGTACTCTACCCGGAAGGGACCCTCAATGCACTCATTCTCACACTCCAGAATGCAATAGGCCTGATGGCAGGGGGGATCGTGGCAACAATCGCTCTCCAGATAAAGCCCCGGTCCTACAGAGAGGAAATGGCTGCAAAAACCATACTCATGCGCGTGATCATCACTCTCGTGATACTTGTCCTGCTCCTGGCCCTCATCCCTTTCCTCACGGTCAGCAGCTAACGGGAACCTGGCACCCTGGCTTCAGCCCTGAGCAGGATCTCGTGGGGGAGCCCTGAGAGTGCGATTGCCGCAAGCGCTCCCACGACGCCCCGTCCCCCGAATATCTCTACGTTGTGTTGCGCAGCGGTCGTTTCAGTCTCCTCCAGTGTGATCACCTCGTGCCGGGCTCTCTCACCGTAAGAGCGAAGAGACGGGGGTATCCGGAATCCCTGCTTGAATGCCATCCCCCAGTCCGGTGAGAGCGCCTCGTCCTCCACAAAGACGAGGGATCGGTCCCGCACACGTGCATACAGCTCCGGCGGGACTGCCACCTCGATAAAACTGCAGGAATTGCCTGCAGTCTTCTCCATCACACCCGGGTTGAGCATGGCAACGTAGTGGCCTATGGGAAGCACTCCTTTCATGGTCTCGAGGTGCTGGAGGAGGGCCAGGGCCAAAGCAAAGGTGGCACCCCCTTCCCGGCTGTCGGTGTCATCGATGCCGATAATCAGGTGAGTGAGCGCACGGGTGCGGACACTGCCCTCAACAATATCCCCTGATCTCTGTATATTCACCTCGCACACCCCCTCTGCCTGGGACATCATGTCCGTGAGAGAGTACGCCGGCCCCCCGATGCACCGGATATACTGTACAATATCCTCCCCTTCCCTCTCCACTCCCGCCACCCCCACTGCAGACGAAGGGTGCAGCCCGATATCGACATCTTGACACCCAAGACGGGCCCACTCTCGGATAAGAGTGCCATCCCTGTGGATATCCTGCAGGATACCCCCGGCATGGGAATGATGGTAGGCACAGAATGCGGCACAGGCACTGCTCATGCATTCATGATGGATCTCCACCCGGTCATGGTCGATGGTGGTGAAGATCCTCCTGCAGGCACTGGAGGGGAGCGCGCTTATTGCCGCATACCTGGCAGGGCTGCGGCCTATCTTCCTCTCCCGGACCACCACGCACCCCTCGTCAAGCAGTCGGTTGATCCAGTCCTGGGCCGTGCTCCGGGGTACCGAAACACCCCCCTGGATATCGGTCACCGTGAAGTACCCGCGTTCCAGGGTGCAGGCCCGCATCAGGTGCAGGTACTCACGTCGTTTTTGAATGACTCCCCGCATGGGCATCCCGTATGTAGAGGAGATCGCCGATGATGGCACTTGCTGTCTCCACAGATCCCGCACCTTTTCCAATAAGGGTGATCTCCCCGGCCATATCCGTCTCGATCGTGATGGCATTGAGGGTCCCCTCCACCACAAGGGGATGTGAGATCGGCAGCAGCCTGGGGGCAACCCGCAGAATTCCCCGGTCAGGGATGGCCTCGGCGATCAGCCTGATGGTGCAGTGCTGTTCTTCAGCAAGGCGGAGCGCATCGTTGGTGAGGAGATCGATCCCTGTGATCTCCACGTCCTCCAGTTTCAAGGTCTCCCGGCAGATCGTATTCGCGAGGATCACGAGTTTAATCGCAGGATCGATACCTTTCACATCGTACGTGGGATCGGCCTCTGCATACCCCATCTCCCTGGCCTCCAGCAGGGCCTGCTCGTAGGTGAGACCCTCAGCAGCCATCCTGGTCAGGATGAAATTGCAGGTCCCGTTCAAAACCCCGAATATTGCAAGGATCCTGTTTCCGGCCAGTCCCTGGGTGAGTGTGTGTATGATGGGGATAGCCCCGCCCACCGTGGCCTCGTACCGTAACTGTACCCCCTTCTCTGCGGCAATTGACCGGAGGCGGGAGAACTCTCGTGATATCGGGCCTTTGTTCGAGGTGACCACGTGATGTCCCCGCTCCATAGCGGTGAGGATATGGGTGAGGGCGGGCTCCCCAGTGCCGGCGTTCGTCGGGGTAACCTCCACCAGGACATCGTACGCAGCCCCTGTCACCACGTCCATGGCACCAAGGGACTTGTCACCACAGAACCCGTGGATCCTCTTCGCCTCCAGCACCTCCTCGATCCTGATACCGTCCCTGTCCATAAGGGCGCTCTTTGAGTCTGCCACGGCTGTGACGGTGATGCCAAGGTTCTTCTCCTCGATCATCTGCAGCACACCCCTGCCTACCGACCCCATGCCGAGAATGGCTACTCTCATTCTATCTCCTCCAGAGGTTCGACCAGCAGGAACTCCTTCTCCTTTGCCACCCGGCGGAGGATAGCCATCGCCTGCTCCATATCCTCCCTGTTCACCGCCTTTATCAGAAGCCGGGCAGAAGAAACCTGGGTAATTGCCGGCATGCTGATATTCAGTTCGGTCACCTCGGCATACCCTGTGCAGTCGATGCGGTCCACGGTATCCCCGAGATCGGTATGGATGAGGTGCCCGATCACCATCACCGTCTTCTGGTACAGGAGGCGTTCATGCCCTATCCGCTGGATATTGACCCCCTGCTCCCTGATAAGCCGTGTCAAATCTTTCACGCGCTGTTCGGGGAGTTCAAGCACGATCTGGACACTCAGCATACCACCCCGCTGCTTCTCATCGCGCTGATGGATCACGGCGATGATGTTGCCCCCCACCTCGGAGACAGGCTTTAGGGCTGCCACCAGCTGCCCGGGGGCATCCTTCATCTCCAGTTTCATGGATACCTGCACAGGTTCACCCGTACTGTTAGATAAGCACTCATGGGAAGATAAGCCTTTTACCCCAACATTCTCCTCTGCATGGAGATATTTTGCCCATCTGGAGACATTAGAGCCTCAAATGAATTTTTTTCAGAGCGTACACATTTGTAGAGTGGCAGGAGAGCAGGTAAGACGGGGCTCTCCTGCCAATTTTGAGAGAAAGATATGAATGTGAAAAATTTTCCAACGGGAAGAGATCACTTACCTATCCCGTAATATTTGCGGATGAACTCCCGAATCTTCTCTGATTGTATCCAGCCCCGGTCGAGCTGGGAGATAGTCCTGTCGATCTCCTGTGTCTGCAGGAGGATCTGTTCTGCGAGTGGGCCCCCTTCCAGGTCAGCCAGACCCACGATCACCTGCATGGGATTTCGCAGGTGATCGCCCAGGATCGCAAACTGCTCGATGTTCTTCTCGATCTGATGGTATGCAAGCCTCTTCTCCTCCTCGATCTTGCGGGGCCGGGTGACATCGCGCATGATAGTCATGACCCTGGCGACCTGCTGCTCTTCATACACGGGGATATGGCGGGTCTCAAAGATATACTCCCTTCCGTTGATCTGGACGTTGATGGTCGTCTCCAGGCTTTTACACGCGTCAAACACATTCCTGATAGCATCGAGTGCCGGACCGGCAATGCAGGGGAGGGTATCCTCCACATCCTGTCCAATCATCTCGTGGCTCTTCCCGATACGTCTCAGCCACCTCCTGAATGTGGAATTCACGAGGACGATCTCCAGGTCGCGGTTTACCAGGAATATACCATCGACCATGGCATCGATGGTGGCCATGTACTGGTCCGTGGATGCCTTCAGTTCTTCTTCCGCCAGCTTCCGTTCGGTGATATCGGTGAGCACCGCAAGGGTGGCATCCTCGTTCCGGTAGGTGATGGGGGCGGTATTCACCAGCACTGTCCGGGAGTGTCCTTCCTGGAGTGAGAGCATAATCTCATAGGGATCAATGTGCATACCCAAAGCCCTTCCACCGCTGTGTGTCCTGAGTGTATCCCATGATGCCGGGCTGATATATTCAAATATGGAGTGATTCACCATATCCTGCGGAGATTTTCCCAAAGCGCGTGCTGCTGCCGGGTTCACGAACAGGATCCTGTCCCTGGAAAACACCAGCACATAATCCGGAAGATTGTCCACCAGTTTCCGGTACCGTTCCTCGCTCTCGTCCAGCGCCCTGTGCGAATGCTTCTCCTCGGTGATATCGGTGAACACTTCCTCCATATACCCTTTCTCTGGAAAGATTCTGGTCCAGAACCGGGTCCAGAGGATGGTCCCGTCTTTTTTGGTGAAACGAGCTTCGAAGTTGGATATCGTGCTGGTATCTGCAAGCAGCGCAATGAGCTGCTCCCTGACACCCTGGTCTACGTAGTGCTCCGGAAACCGAAATTCCTTGATAAACTCTTCTACAGACGAGTACCCGAACATATTTGCCATCTGTTGATTCGCTTCGAGGATCCAGCCGTCCGCGATGCTGGCGCGCACGAGACCCACCTGGGCGTTGTTATAGAGCCCCTGGTACCGCTCTTTACTCTCGCGAAGCGCCTCCTCTGCCTTTTTCATGCCCGTGATGTCCACCAGGGTGAACACCACCTTTCTCCCGGGGAGAGGGCCTGCCGACATGAGACCGTGGAGAACGTAGCCGTCCTTTCTCCTGATATGGCACTCGAACTCGGTCACCGCTCCACCGGGAGAGACTCTGGCCTGTATCAGGGCCTTCTCTTCAGGCTCGGTGAAAAAATCCAGGAGCGCTCTCCCGGCCAGTTCGCGTGCCTTATACCCCAGGAGATCGGCTCCACGCTGGTTCACCTCCTCGATTACGAACCCGGAACGGAGGTTCATGGCAAGGAAGACCCCTGCCTCCGAGTAGTCGAAGATCCCGTGGTAGCGGTCCTCCTGCTCCTTGAGAGTGCTTGAAAGGGATGCCACTATGACCCCGATGGCGACAAAGACGTAGAATTGTGCCGTTCCCTGGGTGAGGATCTCCAGGTTCGGGTATCCCAGGACATAGACCATCGCCAGGTAGCCCATGGCAATGGCCACGGTATAGAGGACTCCCTTCCTCGGGAACCAGTAGGCGGCGATGACAATGGGGATATAGAAGAGATGGGGGGTAATGATGGTGAGACCCCTCTCAAGACTGTACAGGTTTAACAGAAATGCAAACAATGTGCTGACGAGGAGAATTGCCATCCAGAAATACTTCTGTTCAAGGATTGCCGGGATCCTGTACTTCCATACCCCCATGACTCTGTCACCCCACTCCTGTATTCATTGGGTGGATTCTCATATTCATAAATGATATCATAAAGTCCCTGGCTTCCCGCGGCCTACTTCCGGGTCAGTGGAGTCTTCGCCAGTCCTGCTCGATGCTTCTCCCTGAGAGCCTTCCTGATGCTCTCCCCCCCTGCCTGTCGTATCCGCCACCACCTGCAAGGATGGGATATCCCTCGCCAGGTGATAGTGGGTCATGAAATAGTGAAAGGACCGGTTCTTCCGGCAGGCGGCAGCGATGGAGAACCGGGAGAGGATCTCCAGCATATAGGCAATCCTGGAGACATATTGGGGGGGGATAGTAGTATTGAAATCCTCTTTTGTGACATGATCGGTTGACGGGAGAGGATTCACCCCCAACCTCCTTGCGTCTGATGTCTCGAGACCAGCCAGGTACCAGCTCTCTATTTCCTGGATGATGACCACAATGTCACTTGGTTTCAGCACACAGAACCTTCCCATGACGGCATCCTTCTTTGCCTTCACTCCAGGTGCCTGGTCGATGTCGGCGACCACCATGTACTCGTCCCCCGTCCGCTGGAAACTTCGGACAAACCGGCATACCCTGGATCTCTTCAGGCAGGCATACTTGACCACTCTCACTGATCGATAGCGGGGGGCGAGGAGGGGAACGACGACCCGGGAGAAGAACCGCTCGTCATCATTCCCTTCCAAAAGGATAAAGAGCCGTCGTTCGGTCATTCCATCCCTAGCAGGTTCTGTATGAAGAGTTCCTCTATGCCAATCTCATCTTCCAGGAATTCCCTTATCTCCTTTTTATTTGCAGGCCGGGTCAGGCGGGAGAACCCCTCGCTGTCCCGGCTGATGAGGAGAATATCCTGGATGTCCACGTGTTTGACCATCTCGGGGTTGTGGGTGGTGACAATAACCTGCTTTGAGCGGGATGCATCCTTGAGCATCTCTACCAGCCGGGAGATGAGGTAGGGGTGGATGTTTCTTTCAGGCTCCTCGATGATGGTCACCGGCCTTTCCTCAAAGTAGAGGGCGATCAGGAGGGCACAGATATTAATGGTGCCGTCGGAGATCATCGAAGCGGGCAGGTACTTCTCCTTGCTGTATATCTCCCGTAATTTCAGGAACATGGACATGTCCATGAACTTCTCGACCGCGACATCATCGACGAAAGGAAGCACATCCCGAAGCAGCCGGGTGAACGTCTCCTTCTTCGCCGGATCATCGAGGATCTTCTTGATTACGATGGCCAGGTTGCTCCCATCCTTCTCGAGATCGGTCTTGCCCATGATGGGCACCGCCCTCTTGAGCAGGCGGGGATCAAAGTCATACACTTTCATTCCCCGGAATATCCATTCCAGGGAGGGAATGCCAGGGACGAAGAGTGGAAGGGTCATGATCAGCGTCCCCCCGGGGATGTCCTGCCTCTGGAAGTAGTACGGGAAGATCTCGTCCTCCTGCATATCGAGACCTTTCGGTGGACATATGCAGTACTGGGTGGGGCCGCCTGCCCTCACGAGCGCTATGGTCCCGACGCCTGCACTCTTCTGCTCCCCCCCCTCCTGGCGAAGGAACTCTCCCTTCACCTCCAGGGCATCAGAAGCGATCTCATACACCTCTCCTGCATCAGGGAATGCAAGGGAGAACGCGTAGCGGATCTCTTCTGGGTGGAAGTAGACAGGGACGCCGTTCCTCATCCCCACGATATCCACCCTCCTGTCCTCCAGCAGATAGGTGATCCGGATGGAGAAGGGCTCTTCGGGGCCGATAATGGTGTTTCGCAGATACTCGACCCCCCCCTGCAGGGAGATGGCATTCGAGAGCCCGTACTTGGCAATATCCCGGATGAACTTGATCACCTGGATGAAGTTCGACTTTCCCGAGGCATTGGAACCGATGATGACATTGAAGTTGTCCGGCTGGATCTCCAGGTGTCGGAAACTCTTGAAATTAGATACCACAAGCTCCCGGATGGGCATGAGTTAGGATTGTCTCCCACCCATATGGTGTTTTCCCAGGGGAAACCAAAGAGACCTCCGCGCATACCAGTGAAGGTGGTTCTTCTCCTACAACCAGGATGGCCATGGAAGGCCGAGGTGCCTGCCTAATTGAGAGAGCTCATCATGCATTACCCTGTCCAGTCTGAAGAGAACCATGAAGAAGACGAGGGCCCCTGCCAGGATAACCAGCACCAGGATCGCAACATGAACGAGAGGGATTATCGACCGCAGAATGATGACCACTGCGGCCATGACCGCACCTGCTGCCAGGATATTTCCGATAACCTTCCTCTCACCACCGATATGGATATGGCATGAAAGGGACCACCTGGCGGCGGCGGCCCTGGCCAGGTATGCCAGGAAGACTGCTGTTGCCGCCCCGGTGATGCCATAGAGCGGGATCATGACCAGTTCCAGCCCGATGAGCAGCGCTGCCGAGGCTGCATTGACAAAAAAGACCGTGCGGGGCTGGCCGAGTGCCCCGAGAACCATGGCGTCCAGGGTGAAGATGACCATACCTATCTGGGCCAGCAGGAGGAGAGAGAATGCCGTTGTGGCCACCACGAACGGTGATCCATACAGGAAATAGAGGAGCCGCTCTCCCAGGATCAGGCCTCCGGTCACCAGCGGTACCGCCAGCACCAGGGAGTAGGAGAGTGCCCGTCCCGCGGTATGCCGAATGGACTCTATCTCGTGCTCCTGCTTCCACCTGCTGATCCAGGGGAAGAGGGCGGTGGAGAGGGAGGTGGCAACGAAGAGTGCCAGGACCGCCAGCTGCATCGGCGCCCGGTAATATCCCACCTCCGTGCTGTCGAGAAAATACCCCACCAGGACCGTGTCCGCATACCCTGCCAGGACACCTGCAAGCGCGGTCAGGAACCCCCAGGCGGCATAGGGGATCATGGCCCTGACATGCCGCCACCCGAACCTGGCCACATGAAACCGCAGGAACCGGGAGTTGATCAGAATGGCCGCGAGTATCCCTGCCACGAACCCCCCAGCCATCCCTGCCATGGCAAAACCCGCATAGACCGACGCCACCTGCACCACCACCCGAACCACGGTGCTGGCAAACTCGGATACCTGGAGAGCTCCGGCGCTCCCACCTCCATACACCCCGGTGGACAGGATCCCGCCGACGGCCCCTGCACCGAGTGCCAGAATCAGCCAGGGAAGGAGCCCGGCGCTGGAAAAATCCCTCATGAACGGGGAGATGACAAGGACAATCAGGCCGGTGCAGAGTGCCAGGAGAGAGAGCCGGATGACGGCCTGGGCAGTAAAATACGCCTCCTCGTCCTTCCCTTCGCTGATGAGCTTGACCGCCGCGCCCCCCATCCCCCCGTCGGCCCCGAGTGCCGCGAGGCTGTAGTAGGCCAGGAAGAGGAAATACGCCCCCAGCACCTCTGCACCTGCAGCATGGGCGATATAGACCGTGGCCAGGTATCCTACAGCAGTGATCCCCACGTTCGCACCTACTGAGAGGAGTGCCTGCCGGCGGACGGTGTCGATCCCGAGCATCTGGCGCACAATGTACCGGGGATCCATTATTTCTGTATTGAATGCTGATGGAAAACAAATAGGTGACTCCTTACGGAGGCAGAGACGTGGTGCCTGCCTTCACCGAAAGAGTGTTGTGAACAGTGGACAATCTCTCATTTCAGGTGTGACTGGCAGTGCAGCCTATTATCGAGGCACACGGGCTCCGGAAGGAGTTTGGAGCGCTGAAGGCCGTAGACGGGATCAACTTCTCAGTGATGCCCGGGGAGGTGTTCGGATTCCTGGGGCCGAACGGCGCTGGCAAGACCACCACCATGAAGATGATTGAGTGCGTCTCCCCGCGAACTGCCGGGATCCTGACGGTCTTTGGCCAGGATGTGGACGTTGACCCCCGCGGGATCAAGCGCTGGCTGGGGGTTGTCCCCCAGGAGACGAACCTTGACCCGGACTTCACATGCCTCGAGAACCTGCTCGTGTATGCCCGTTATTTCGGCATCCCGCCTCCATCAGCCAGGAAAAAGGCTGAAGAACTCCTCTCATTTGTGCAGCTCTCGGAGAAACAGGATGTGAACATCGAGAAACTCTCGGGAGGGATGAAACGAAGGCTCATCCTTGCGAGGGCGCTCGTGAACAGCCCGAGGCTTCTCATCCTCGATGAGCCGACCATAGGCCTGGATCCCCAGGCCAGGCACCTGATGTGGGAGAAGTTAAAAGCCCTCCAGGCTGCGGGCAACACCATCGTGCTCACCACCCATTACCTTGAAGAGGCCGAGCGGCTCTGCAACCGGCTGGTTATCATGGACCAGGGGAAGATCCTGGTGGAAGGAACTCCGGGAGACCTGGTCCGCCAGTATGCCGGGGAGGAGATGGTGGAGGCGGATCACACACCCCCTGTGGTGGCCTGCCTCCAGGAGATGGGTGTCCGTTTCGAGGTCCACGGGGACATGGTCCAGGTCTTTTCCGACAGCCCGAAAGAGGTGGCCACCCGGCTTCTCTCGACCTGCAACCCGGGGAGGGTGTTCGTGCGCCGGGGATCGCTTGAGGATGTCTTTCTCTCCCTCACCGGGAGAGCGCTCCGGGACTGATGCTGATGATCCCTCACCCCACCTGGGCCGGATGGAAAGTATGGCGAAGAAACTGGGACGTCTTCTTCAAGACATACAAGGTGAACTTCCTCCCTCCCTTCGTGGAACCGGTCCTCTATCTCCTGGCAATCGGGTATGGCCTGGGCATGTTCGTCGGGGAGATCGAGGGTATCCCGTATGTCCTCTATATCGCCCCCGCACTCCTCTCCATCTCCATGATGAACTCCTCATTCTTCGAGTGCACCTACTCCTCCTTCGTGCGCATGTACTACCAGAAGACCTTTGATGCCATGATCTCGACTCCGCTTTCCATCGAGGACGTCATCGCCGGGGAGCTTCTGTGGGGCGCCACCCGGAGCCTCATTTACACCACGGCGATGCTGGCGGTGCTGATCGCATTCGGGGTGGTATCCCTCCCTGCCTCTCTGCTGGTTATCCCCTTCTCGTTCCTGGCCGGCCTTCTCTTCGCAGGTATTGCCATGTGCTTCACTGCCATTACCCCCGGTATCGATACCCTCAACTACCCGGCGTTTCTCTTCATCACCCCCATGTTCCTCTTCTCGGGGACCTTCTTCCCCCTCTCGGTGCTCCCTGACGCCCTGCAGGTGTTTGCCATCACGGTCCTCCCCCTGGCTCAGGTGGTCACAGTGACAAGGTCGCTCACCCTCGCATCCCTCTCCCCCCTCTTCCTCTACAGCCTGGTGTGGATTACCTTGTGTGCAGCCATATTCTTCTTCCTCTCCATCTTCCTGATGAAGAGGAGGCTTGTGATCTGAAAGGGCTATTTTTATCCTATCGGTGCCAACTGTAGGGGGCAGGAACCCAAATGAGTATCTACACTGTCTGCCAGAAGAGCGTGCTGAGTGTCACCCCTGACACTTCGGTCAAATTCGTGGCCGAACTGATGAGGAGCAAGAATCTTGGCTGCGTGGTGATCGCAGAGGAGCAGAAGCCCGTCGGAATTGTCACTGACAGGGACCTGGCTCTCAGAAGATCCAGCCCCTGTAATGAGGATGAGGATCAGGCTCCTATCTCCCGCATCATGACCCGGGAGGTCTGCACCATCCGCAAGGACACCGGCATCTTCGATGCCATCCAGGAGATGAAATCGTCGAATGTCAGGAGGCTCCCTGTTGTCGATGCCGGAGGGCGCCTGGTGGGCCTCATCACCCTCGATGACATCATCCGGCTGCTCGCACGGGAACTTGGGGAGATCGCGAGGATCATCGGGAAGGAGAGCCCGAAGATCTGAAAAATCTCACCACGACCCTCTTTTTTCAAAGAAGAATTCCCGATGGGGGGGAGAGATCCTGCAAAATTTGATGACTGCCCCCCATCAATAGCTACAAAGGTACATCGGGGGGTGTATTTCCTTCGGTGTTTTTTTTGGTGAACGGTCCATGTCAGATCAGGCGCAGAGGGTTGATCCACGGACGCGGACCATCATACTCGTGGTGGTGACCATCGCCACCTTCCTCAATCCATTCACCGGTTCCAGCATCAACCTGGCACTCCCGGTGATCGGAGAGGAGTTCGGGATCGATGCCGTGATCCTCTCCTGGATACCGACCTCCTACCTTCTCTCCACCGCGATTTTCCTGCTTCCCGCCGGCAGGTTCGGGGATCTCATGGGAAGGGGCCGGGTCTTTGTCTGGGGCACCCTGATCTATACATTCGCCTCGTTCCTGACGATCTTCACTCCCAGTGTTCCGTTCCTCCTGGGATGCCGGTTCCTGCAGGGATTCGGGAGTGCGATGGTTTTTTCAAACGCCGTGGCCATCATTGCCGAGATCTATCCCCCGGGTGAACGGGGAAGGGCGCTTGGACTGAACGTGATGGCCGTATACGGGGGCCTGACGCTCGGTCCGTTCCTTGGAGGGCTCCTCACCCAGTACCTTGGCTGGAGGAGTATTTTTGGTATCACCATCCTCCTCGGGGCAGGAGTGCTCGCTTCAGCCCACCTGCTCCCCCCCTCCCTCTCCGAGGGGAGGAAGGAGCCCTTTGACATCCGCGGCGCCGCCTTCTCGGCCATGATCATGGTCCTCTTCTTCCTGGGAATCTCCACGCTCCCGGAGATCGCGGGTGTTGTAGCGGTCATCTCGTCCCTGGGGCTTCTCTTCGTCTTTATTCGGATGGAGGAGGCGACTGCATCACCCCTCTTCCCCGTCCGCCTCTTCCGTGAGAACAGGTCTTTTACCTACTCCAATGCATCAGCCCTGATTAATTACTCTGCCACATTCGCGGTTACCTTCCTGATGAGCCTGTATCTCCAGGTCGTACAGGGCTTTTCCCCCGCCTTTGCAGGGCTTGTCCTCCTCGTGCAGCCAATGGTCCAGATGATCTTCTCCCCGTTCACCGGGAAGCTCTCTGACCGGGTACCCCCCGAAAACCTGGCATCGCTTGGCCTCATCGTCTCTGCCGCGAGTCTCTTTGGCTTCTCGTTCCTCCAGGAGGACTCTTCCCTTTCATTGGTAATCCTGCTCCTCGTCCTGCTCGGGATCGGTCTTGCGCTCTTCTCTGCGCCGAACACCAATGCCATCATGAGCGCAGTCTCCCGCCATCACTACGGGGTTGCATCCGCCATGCTCGCCACCATGCGGTCCCTCGGAATGATGATGAGCATGGGGATGGTGATGATCGCGTTTGCCCTTCTCCTCGGCAACATCCCCGTCTCCCCTGCCATGGCCGGGCCTTTCCTCAAGAGCATGCAGGCCGTATTCCTTGTACTGTTCTCACTCAGCATATGTGGGGCGGTAGTCTCCTGGCGGAGGGGAGTCCACTCTCATTGAAGGGGATGTGAAACAGACAGGTTCGTTTCACATCCCACCGCTCCCGCATGCCGATCCCTGATGAGAGGGAGAGCCAAGTATATTTCACCTCCCCTTTCCTTCATTCTAGAGAAAGAGGACAGTATGAATTCCTGGTTCTTCATGGGAGTGGTCGCTGCCCTGCTCACCACGTTTGGCTTTGTGCCCCAGATCCTGAAGATGTACCGGACCCGCCACGTAAAAGATGTGAGCCCGCTCACCTTCATCCAGTTCCTTGCAGGCGTGGGGCTCTGGGCGCTCTACGGGATGCACATCGGGGACCCCATAGTCACCGTGGCAAATATCGTCACCTTCGGGACTCTGGTCATAGCCCTTTTACTCTATGTTCACTTCAGGGGGTGCAGCGGGAATGGATGTAAATCCGTCTGAATGTGCACATCTCTTATTTCCACAAGGGGAGAGAATGTGCATACCCCCGAGGAGTCCTGTCCTGTGACACAGATCGATCCATCAGACATCAGGTGCAGGGTGCTGCCATTCGCCATACTGGCACCGAGCCCTCACAATACCCAGCCCTGGAACGTGTCATTTCTGGGAAAAGAGAGGATAGTGCTCTCAATCGACAGGGAACGATGCATTCCCGGTTGTGATCCCCTGGGCAGGCAGGCCTTCATTTCCCTGGGGGCGTTCCTGGAGAACCTGGACCTGGCCGCAAAGTCATTCGGGTTCCATGCCGATATCGACCTCTTCCCGGGGGGTTGGCCGGATGGGAAAATTGTCCCTGACACTCCCGTTGCTCACGTGGACATGGTGGAGGACCAGAGAGTGGAATATGACCCACTCTTCCGGCAGATCCCCCTTCGGCATACTAACCGGCGCACGTTCAGGAGAGATAAAGTCCCCCTCTCCCTGGCCGGGGAGATCACCGCAGCCTATGATTACTCCCTGGTGCCGCTCGGGTTCTCACACGATGCCGGGTTGATGGGGGCCGTCGCGGACCTGGCATCCACGGCCATGAAGATCGAACTGGCGGACAGGGAGAGGTGGCGTGAGACTGTTCACTACTTCAGGTTCACGGATGCAGAGGCGCGCCAGTCACCTGACGGGTTCGGGCTTGCCCAAGCCGGGTACGGGAAGGTGGCACGGTTCTTCATCGGGAAGTTCTTCCTCTCAAGGAAGAAGGCCGCCTCCTCTCCCTCATCCTTCTCCCGGCTGGTGGAGAAGAATACCCGGGCTCAGGCAGTGAGCGCCGGGGGTATGGGGTGGCTCTCGACCAAGGGGGACTTTCGGACCGACCAGGTGAGGGCAGGGCGGGCCTTCCAGCGGGTGCACCTCAAGGCCACGGAGCTCGGTCTGGCGCTCCATCCCTTCACCCAGTTCCTGGCAGACTACCCGGAGATGGCAACACTCCGGTCCAGCCTCTATGAATACCTGGGCATCCCGGACACCCATACCGTGCAGATGCTCTTTCGCATGGGGTATGCATCCCCCGTCCCTGCCGCACCCCGCAGGGATATCCACGAGTTTCTCTTACCCTGATTCGGCGGTATCATCCCACCGGGCCGAGGGCTGCCTGGAGTGCCAGTGATGCCGCAAACACCGCAAGGCCGCCTATGCACAGGGGAAAGGTATAGTTCCTCACCACCTCCCCGACACTCCCCCCCGTGGTCCGCTGCAGCAGCCAGAAGTAGGGATCTGAGAGGTAGGAGATGACGCAGGTGCCGGCCGCAACGGAGAGGATCAGGGGGAGGGGATGCAGAGAGGCTGCGATGGCAGTCCCTGCCAGGACCTGCGACGAGATTACCGCACTGACCACACGGGAACCCTGGGCAGCCTGGATGAGGGCGGTGAACGCAAAAGGAATCACCACAAGGGGGAGGAAACCCGAAATACCGGGAAAGACCGCCTGGGGAAAGCCACTGCTGACGATCACGCTTCCCAGCGCCCCGGCTCCGCAGATATCAAACATGATCAGGCCTGCGTGCTTCGTCCCCTGGTGAAGTCCTGCAGTCCTTGCCGCAGGCGTTGCCAGGGCCAGTGCGGTCACCAGCCCCACTACCATGATACACTGGATCAGGCTCTCGTGGGAGAGTGAGAAGCCAAGGTAGAAGAGGGGGATGGAGATCAGGATAGCCAGGAAGGGGGCCCAGGCCCTCCAGTGTATGCCGCCGGCTGTGGCGCTCCATGCCTGGTCCCCTGCATCATTCCCCTCATCACGTGTCTCGCCCTCTCCACGGGCGACGGATCGGGCGCGGAACACCAGGATCACGGCGAATAGGACGAGGAGGGAGAGGGGGATGGCCACCAGGTCAAAGACCAGCGGGGATGCACCTTCACCGAGTCCGCTGAAGAGGGGGATGACCACGGGTGTGGGGTAGATCAGGGTATAGGAGAGCACGCTTCCCACCGCCGCAAGGTACAGGTACTTCCTGTTCTCCCCACCGTTCCCCAGCCTCTCGAGGACAGGGGTGAGCATGACAAATGCGGTGATACAGCAGGTGGTGGGAATGGCAAAGAGATATCCGGCCAGGCCAGAGAGCGTGTGAGAATCCCCTGTTCTCCTCTGCAGATCAGCAACAAGGCCCTCGATAAGCCCCTGTGCCTGCAGAGTCCTGGCAATGATGGCCCCGCTCAGGATGATGATGGCAAAGATGGCGAAGACTTTTCCCAGTCCCCCGATGACGGCTATCATCACCTGGTCCAGGTTCATTCCGGATGCCAGACCATAGAAGAGTGCCCCCGCAAAAAGGGTGAAAAATGGAGGGGGCCGCACCCACAGGCTCATGACGGTGATGAAGAGCAGGGTCAGGAGAAGGATGCTCAACTCGTAGTACATGGAACCTCGACAGATCCGGTAGTCCTGATATGGGATTTATCTGCGAATCTCAAATTCATTCCCCGGCTTTTCTGTTTCATGCCATTCAACGGTGATCCCGGTTACCCGGATAAAAGGGTCATCCGGGGCCATGAGTGCGTTCAGGAACTCCTGCAGGAGCCCCTCCTCTCCCACCGCGGAGACGCTCACGGTCCCGTCAGGGTTGTTCCGGACCCATCCTGATAACTCCAGGCGGGTGGCCTGGTCCCTGGCAAAATAGCGATAGCCCACCCCCTGCACCCTCCCGGATACCAGTGCCCGTACCTCTCTCATGCGATTGCCCCAGGACTGCACATCGATCCCTGTAAGACGCCTTTTCCTTCCGTGGAATGCCGAGAAGGGCATGTCCTGCCAGGGCATGCGTCGAACCAATCCCGGATCGGAGTACCCGGCCCGCTCATTCGGGGAACCTGTCCCACAGTGACGCCTCCTCCCTCCTCTTCAATGCCTTACACCGGTTGAAGTAGGTCTCACCCCATATCCATGGCTGGAAATTCCTGCACATCTCCGGCTTCATGGTGTGAATTCCACAGAGGTAACGGGTTTTTGTAACCCGGCGAAGGAACGGGCAGACCGGGAGGTATCCACCCGTGGCAGGGTCCCGTATCTCCACCGCGTGGATACCCGCGAGGTCGTTTGGGGAAATCTCCGTGCACCACACCCATCTCCCGTCTTCCAGGCAGGCCATGAAGAACCGGAGTATATCATCCCTCCCGTTCTCCAGCCAGAGATAGAGATTTTCAGGAGTGGGATAGATGCGATCCCCGAATATCTTGCAGCACAGTCCGCACTGCAGGCATTCTTCGATCTCTTCTTCGCCTGCTATGTGACCAACCCCCGGTCTGCCCGAATCACAGGTACCATTGCAGGTATGGTACTCCCGCCCCCTTATCTCTGTTTCACTCTTCACCTGCCAGGGTGAGCTGGCCAGGGGGGATTATTGGACTTTAGGCTGCATTCCCTGCCGGAAGGCAGGGAGGTGCGGCAACATTCACGAGCGAATATGGAAGTGGCGGGGGACGATGCGTTTCGCACTCCCTCCTCCCGCATCCCCGTATTTATGAGATCACGCGAGAGAGGTGTATGGCAATGGTATTCGGGTGCAGGCAGTGCGGGAGATGTTGCAGGTACATGGGGGATTTCATCGTGATCGAACGCCAGACCGGACCATTTGACTTTGTCGGATGCTCGGTGTCCACAGGCACCCCCTTCTCTGCCAGGGTCGACGATGACAAGCACCATCTCTTCTCCGACCGCACCTGGATCAGGAAACACCCCGGCGCCTGCCCATTCCTGCGCCCTTCAGGCGACCGGATCGTCTGCACCATCCACGAAACAAGCCCGGCGCAATGTAAGGCCTACCGCTGTGTCATCGCCCGGATTCATTCCCCCGACGGGGCAGCGGCAGGGTATGTGACAGGGACCCTGGCACTCCACACCAGCGACCCTGCTCTATGGGAGGCGTGGAAACCGGTGGAGCGCATGATTGCCGCATATCCAGATGACGCAGAAGACCGTATTGCTGCATTGCTCACACAGAGTGGATACCGCTTCGTTGATTGAGTGGGATGCATCATCGGCACCCTTACCCGGTTGAAAACATTCTTATCGGCTCTGGGATACTCATGAGCATGGACATCCTGAAGATACCGAAGATGGAGAAGCGGGAGTATGACCGGATCATCGATGAAGGCCATGTGAGCCGAATCGCCTTTCGGGGGATGGAATTCCCCTATATTGCCCCCTTCCTGTATGTGTTCGATGGCAGATACCTCTATTTCCTCCCGACGAAATACGGGCGGAAGATTGACTATTTCAGGAACAATCCCTCTGTATCCGTGGAAATTGAACAATATTCGCAGGACCTCTCCACCTTCCGGTTCGTGAGCCTGCAGGGGAGACTTGAGGAGATACGGGACCCGGACCTGTCGCGCGGTATCCGTGCCAGGTTCGTGGACATGATCAGGACGAGAGGCCTCTCCCCGCGGGTGATGTCAGCGCTTGGTCATTCGCCGGACGACCCTCCCGAGAAGATCCTGCAGGAGGAGCGAAACCTCGTGTGGAAACTCGTCGGAGTGAAGGATATCGTGGCCCTGAAGAATGGCTGATCCCTGTTTTTTCTCCCTTTTTTTTCGCACGTTCCGGTTGAATGCCCCCAGGCGCACCAGTCCATACCTGGGATAATGTGGGAGTGGTCCATCCGGACCGTCACCTCGCTTCCTCTGGAACGGTTCCCCTTCATTTTTCCGCCAGAGGGTTCCATGACTGGGTATGATCTCGCTCGAACCGGTGGGAGTGATACGGTCCCCCTATACAGAATCCGGCCAGGCACCAAGGCAGGGGAGGGACTCCCCGGTCGTCTCTACCCTGGAACTCTACCCTGAATATATCCCGTGCATGGGCACCATGGAGGGGATCAGCCATATCTGGGTCCTCTACTGGATGGACAGGGCAGATCGACACCTCCTGACGGCCAGGAGGTCCGACTGGAACGAGGCCCGGCCGGTATTTTCCATCAGGTCCCCGGCACGTCCGAACCCAATCGCCCTCTCAATCGGAGAGATCCAGGCCGTCGGGGAGGGAACCATCAGTGTCACCGGGATAGAAGCCCTTGACGGCTCGCCAATACTTGACATCAAGCCGTATATCCGGGATATTGACTGCATCCCCCATTCCACGAAATGAATGGGATAGAATGACAGTCGGTTCTTCCCGGGCAGGTGGATATGACACCCCGGTCAGAATTTCATTCGTCAATACGACTCTTCGCCCACACTCCCATCATACGATGAAAAGGTTAAATTTCCCTGGGCATTCCTAATTCTTACCTATGAATAATGCGAATACCGATGTGCCCCGGTCACTCCGGGAAACCCTGAACCCCGGTGAAGGGGTCATCCTCATACTGCACCCCTCTGCCTGGGGCTATGCCTGGCATTTTCTTCTCGGGTTTCTCCTCCTCGCGGCCGGCGTATTCATACCTATCACGGAGGGCAGGATCATCGCTATTCTCGCCGGGGCGTTCTACCTGGGATACACCGAAATACGGCGACGGAGGACCACCTATTACCTTACCGACTTGCGGATTGTGAGAGAGAGAAGGGTCATTTCCAGGACCAGCAGTACTGTGCCATACCACCAGATCACGGATCTCCACCTGGAGCAGTCCCTCTTTGGTCGTCTCGTCAATACCGGGACTCTCTCGATCAATACCGCCGGAAAAGATGGATTTGAGATGGTGATGGAGAAGATCTCCCGCCCATATAAGGTGAAGAACCTGATCGAATCACGGATGATGGAGAGAGGCCACTCCCCCTCGTGAGATCCAGGGAAGATCAGGCCTCCGCCTGCTGATGCGTCATATAATTCCTTCTTCCCTGACACCCCCGATACACTTTTTTTTACTATCCGGCCCCATATACGACCATGGATCAATTCACACGTTTTTTTGAGAAGGATTCCTTTGCACAACATGCAGGGATACAACTCCTCGAGGTTGCACCCGGGCGTGCCAGGGTCAGTATGGAGATCAGGGGGATGCATGCCAACAGCCATGGGACCGTGCACGGGGGGGCCATATTCACCCTCGCAGATGCCGCATTTGCTCTTGCCTCCAATTCGCACGGCATTCCTGCGGCAGCCATCAACGCCCATATCTCCTACATGAAATCAGCCCGGAGCGGAACACTGTATGCAGAGGCCCGGGAGTTTGCACAAAATCCCAAACTTGCCACCTACACCGTCGAAGTGACTGATGACAGAGGGGAGAAGGTAGCGATATTCCAGGGGATGGTATACCGAAAGACGCCCCGGCAGGTATAAGGAATGAGAGAGCCCCGGGGATCGTGTCTGCCATTCCCGGACCCTGCGGCAAGAGCATACAAAACGCTTCCATTGTAGACCTCCCTCCCCCCCTTCTGCACTACACGGGCTTCTCCCGGTGATTGCCCTCTGCGATTCACGGCGGAAATCACCAAAAGGACCCTGCGGGAGTGTTCCGGGGTATGTCGTTTCAGGGTAGTTCGAGAGAGGTATCCATAGCGGAAAGAGGAACATGCCAGGGATACCAGGAAATATCTCTCTATTGTTTCCCGGGGCGGGTATCCCGGCTCAATATCATGCCCTCTCCATGTCCAATGGGGTACAATTTCGGTGGAAACACCCGTCCCCGGGGGGTATCGAGGGTATGGATGCTCCACTTGATCAAGGTAGATTCTCTGATTACGCCTCTTGTGATGCTCTTGCCTTCATTCCTCCCATCCCGGGTCGTCCTCCGGAAGGAGGAGCCGGGAACTCGTCCTTGTGCACTTCCATGAACTGCTGCATCAGGGTACGGGCTGTTTCCATGTCGCCGCTCTCCACCGCGGCACGGATCGCGCTCACGTCATACCCGGCCTCTTCCAGCCGGTCGAGATGGTTCGCCATCCGGTCGCCTTTCTCACCGGCCTGATCCTGTATCCGGTTGCCCTTTTCGGGCATGGCTGGGAACTCGTCCTTGTGCGCTTCCATGAACTGCTGCATCAGGGTACGGGCTGTTTCCATGTCGCCGCTCTCCACCGCGGTACGGATCGCGCTCACGTCATACCCGGCCTCTTCCAGCCGGTCGAGATGGTTTGCCATCCGGTCGCCCTTATCCCCCGCATTTCGCGGGGAAAAGGGTGAATCGCCGGCATTTCCAGCCTGCACCGGGCATGACACGAAGAGCAGGAATGCCAGTGCCATGGTAACTGCGGCCATTGTTACGGTTTTTTTCATATGAACCTCCAAGTGGATAGATATCGTGTCGGCGCCTTACCGACGTAAAATATATTTTACATTGTGTTATATAAATTTTACTAAAGGTAAAGTTATATATCTCTCAGGTCGGGTCCTTTCCCGGCTCCCCAGGAGATTGGGGATCATCAGAAGAAAAGAATCGGGAATCCCGGATCCCTGGTAATCAGTGCCTTAATTCATCGTAGAAAAAGACCTCTTCCACGGATACCCCAAAAAAACGGGCTATCTTGAAGGCCAGTTCAAGCGAGGGATCATATTTTCCCTTCTCTATTGCCAGGATGGTCTGCCGGGTGACTCTGAGTTCCTGGGCAAGCGCTTCCTGGGTCAGGTCATGCATGGCCCGAAAGACCTTGATCTTATTCTTCATCGGTGTCCCACTCCCCATATTTCCGGGCATAATACACCCGGAACGCGATATACAGGAATGCGATGCAGCAGAGCAGGATCATCTGGAGGATGCCAAAATAACCGAGGTGAGGTTCATCCCGGGGAAAATCGTGAGGCAACTCTCTCGGCCGGGGAATACCGAGCGGGGTGCTGAACCCGATGACCGCACTTCCGAGGCTCACCGCAAAGAAGAGCACCCAGAAGACCTCAAGTGTCCTCGACCCCGCCTTCTGGGTGATCAGGACTGCCCTTTCATCCTCCCGCAGGTCAGTGATGGTCATCCTGGCTACATAGAGCAATCCCACTCCCATGATGAAGCCTGCAGTAATGATGAGGGGATTTTTGAGCTCCACGGAAAACCAGAACAATCCCACCTCGATCAGGCCCACAATTCCTGCCATCAAATAAAAGGTATTCTGTTTCATGCCAGTCAGATGTAATTCCTATATGGCAGGAAGTACCATAAATTTTGACCTGGTTGACTGCTCCCGGTGACCATCGCACCCTGGAAATAATGGTGATATCTCCTGGCACCGTTCTGCGGAAAATTGATTGAAGACCATGCCTTTTTTCTCCTCATTCTCAAGCCCATCTTTTTCGTGACATTTCGTGTTCCCATGGGAGATGCGCTCCATTTTAAAATTTGAAAATGGCTTCGCCAGTTTCAAGAATGGGTGTGTATGTGTCTCGAAGGGAATCATATGGTTTTGTTCCAAATCGGCGATGTGCCACCTATCACGAGTGCTACACATCTCTTAGCCGGGACGAGAGCGGAAGGTATAAGGTGTCTTTCCAGACTTTAATGGTATTGGAATTCTTTTTATGGATGGATCCTCTGTCTTCCCTGGGAATATGGGACGCCCCATGGCTTTCACCGTATTGCGTTTTTTATTCCCTGTCCTCCTGGCATTCACCTATTTTTTCAGCAGTTTCCTCATCCTCCCTCCCGAGAAGTCCATGATCCTCGGGGGCCTGATGATGATTTACTACATCCCGCCCGCGGGAAAAGAGTCCATCATCCCCCTTGGGATAGGGCTTGGCATCCCCTGGTGGCTGATGGCCATCTCCCTGGCACTGCTGGATGTCCTCACCAGCCTCTTCATGATCCTCAATTTCGGCATCGCACTCCGCATCCCTGTCCTGGGGCCCTGGATCACCCGGTTCCTCGCCTCCGGGGATACTTTTATGAAGCACCACCCCTGGCTGTCCCGGTGGTCCGTGATGGGTGTCGCTCTCTTTGTCCTTCTCCCCCTTCAGGGGACCGGCGGGGTTGGGGCAACGCTGGTGGGGATGATGACAGGGCTCTCACCAGTAAAAATTCTCCTCGCTATTGGGATCGGCGCCACTATAGAATGCCTTGTCTTTGCCCTGGGATCAGAACTGATATGGAGGCTTATCCTGGAGAACCTGTACATGGGCCTCGGGATTGCCCTCGTGGTCATTACTGCAGGCGTTGTGCTCTACCTCATGCTGCGGCGCCGTTTCTCTGAATTGCATGAATGATGCCTACACCCAATGCGAGGGGGAATGAAGAAAGGGCACAGGGTGCACCCTTCGATGTCTTTCACTGTGGGGATGAAGGGATACCACTTGTCCGGTCCGGAAGTGTAAAATGCCCTTATATTTCATATCTCAAGACCAGAATGTACCTGTTGAATGAGCTTTGCACTGAAGAGCATTGTTCCCTGGGGACGCTCTTTCCAGGAGTACAGGGATATGTTCAACCTGGGGGAGGAAGATCTGGGGTGCCGCATCCTTGGCTGCGGTGACGGCCCGGCAGGTTTCAATGCCGCCATGAATGCAAGGGGCTTTCGGGTCGTCTCCTGTGATCCGCTCTATGCACATTCCAGGGAGGAAATTGCTGAACGGATACGGTCAGCCAGGGTTGAAGTCATGGTGCAGGTCCGTGCAAATCAGTCCAACTTTGTGTGGGACTCAATACGTGATCCCGATGAGCTGGAACAGGTGCGGCTCAAGGCAATGCATGAATTCCTTCTGGATTATGACCAGGGAAAGAAGGAGGGCAGGTATATATCCTGCTGCCTTCCTGATCTCCCGTTTGATGCGGGATCATTTGATCTTGCCCTGTGCTCACACCTCCTGTTCCTGTACCCCCGCCTCGGCCCCGACTTCCATCTCGATTCTCTCCGGGAGATGCTGCGTGTGTCACGAGAGGTGAGGGTCTACCCCCTGGTTGACCTCGATTGCACCGTGCCTCCTCTTGTCGGGGATATCCTCGGGCAGCTCAGGAGATCAGGATATACCTGTTCACTGGAGAGAGTCCGCTCTCATTTCCTGCGGAATGGGGACCGGATGCTGAGAATAGTCCCCGGTACATCACCCCATTCCTCCCGAGAGACGGTGGGCAACTGCCCCCAGGACCCGGGCGATCCCTCCAAAAGAGAGGGTGCATCATTCTCCCCTTCTGCCTGCACACTTTCCTGGCGAAAAATGCTCTATATGAGGCAATACGAGAGGATTCGTCTACAGGGTGTAGACCCGACCCGGATAAGGCGGGAGAGCACCTGATGCAGGTCTACACCCTCGATTCAATAACCGGCCTGTCGGGCGCAGAAGCACTGGAGAAGCGAAAAGAAGAGGGATATAACGAACTTCCCTCCTCAAAGAGACGGAATATACCCGAAGTGATTACTGATGTGGTCCGGGAGCCGATGTTCATCCTCCTGGTTGCCGCCGGCATGATCTATTTCCTGCTCGGCGATATCCAGGAGGGTCTCATGATGATGAGTTTTGTAGTCATCATCATCGGGATAACCGTGTACCAGGAGCAGAAGACTGAACGGGCCCTTGATGCCCTGCGGAACCTCTCCAGCCCCCGTGCACTGGTGATCAGGGATGGCGAACAGGTCCGCGTCCCCGGCAGGGAAGTGGTCACCGGAGATCTGCTCATCCTCTCGGAGGGCGATAGGGTGGCTGCCGACGGCGTCCTCCTCTATGCCAGCAATATCACCGTGGATGAGTCATTCCTCACCGGTGAATCCGTCCCCGTCCGAAAGACCGTGTGGAAAGAGGGAATGCAGGCCGGACGCCCCGGGGGGGATGACCTCGCACAGGTATTCTCCGGGACCCTTGTCGTGCAGGGGCAGGGGCTGGTCCGGGTCAGATCGACCGGAGCCCGGACCGAGATGGGGAAGATCGGGACGGTCCTGCACACGGTAGAGCGGGACGATACCCCGCTCTCGCGGGAGATCAGGTATATTGTCCGGAATATCGCCGTCGTGGGAATCTCCCTCTGCGCTCTCATCGTCATTGTTTACGGACTCTCCCGTCTCGACTGGGTTGGAGGGCTCCTTGCAGGGATCACCCTCGCCATGGCCATACTGCCCGAAGAGTTCCCTGTCGTCCTCACCGTCTTCCTGGCACTGGGAGCCTGGAGGATCTCCCGGAACAACGTCCTCACCCGGGAGATACCGGCCGTGGAGACCCTGGGATCGGCCACGGTTCTCTGCGTGGACAAGACCGGTACCCTTACCGAGAACAGGATGTCTGTCGCAAGGTTCTCCTCCCGGGGACAGATATGTGAGTTCAATGAGGGAGAGGCGGTGCTGGTCCCCGAATTCTGCCACGAACTCGCGGAGTTCGGGATCCTTGCATGCAAGAAGGATCCGTTTGATCCCATGGAGAAAGCCCTTCTCAGGCTCAAAGACGGTGAGTTTGGGAAGACCGACCACATCCATACCAACTGGGAACTGCTCCAGGAATACCCCCTGTCACCCGATCTCCTGGCCATGTCAAATGTATGGCGCTCTCCGGACGGCACTGACTATGTCATCGCTGCCAAGGGTGCACCGGAAGCCATCGCGGAACTCTGCCACTTTGATCCGCAGAGGAGTGAGGAACTCGCATTTCAGATCAATGATATGGCAGCCGGTGGCCTGCGGGTGCTTGGGGTTGCAAGATCGGTTTTTCGTGCCCCGGCACTCCCCGATCACCAGCATGCGTTCTCGTTCGAATTTCTGGGCCTCGTAGGATTTTCCGATCCAGTTCGCCCGCATGTAGCCGGCGCAGTCTCCGAGTGCTACACTGCAGGGATGCGGGTCATCATGATCACCGGGGATTATCCCCTTACCGCCCGGAATATCGGAGAACAGATCGGGCTGCACAACCCGGACCTGCTCATCACCGGTGCGGAACTGGACAGGATGCACGACAAGGATCTCAAGCACCACATCAACACCGCTACCATCTTTGCCCGCGTTGTCCCGGAGCAGAAACTCAGGATAGTCAATGCCCTGAAGGCAAACGGCGAGGTGGTGGCCATGACCGGGGACGGGGTCAACGATGCCCCTGCACTCAAGTCAGCGGACATCGGGATTGCCATGGGTGGGAGAGGCACTGATGTGGCCCGCGAATCTTCCTCCCTTGTCCTTCTCGACGATAATTTCATCTCCATCGTCTCGGCGGTGCGCATGGGGCGGAGGATCTTTGACAACCTGAAGAAAGCGATGGCCTATATCATCTCTGTACACGTCCCCATCGCTGGGATGTCCCTGGCCCCGGTCCTCCTCAATCTCCCGCTGGTCCTCCTCCCGGTCCATATCGTGTTCCTGGAACTGATCATCGATCCTGCCTGCTCCATCGTGTTTGAATCAGAACAGGAGGAGTCGGGTGTGATGAAGCGCCCGCCGAGAACGAGGGACGAGGGGCTCTTCACACCACGGACCATCGCAATCAGCCTCCTCCAGGGAGGTGTCGTGCTGTGTGCGGTCCTCATCGTCTACCTCCTGTCCCTCGCTTCAGGGATGGGGGAAGGGGGGGCACGGACACTGACTTTCACTGCCATCGTGATCGCGAACCTGGGTTTGATCCTCATCAACCGCTCATGGACAGAGACCCTCTGGTCAACCCTCCGTTCTCCGAACAGGTCACTCTGGGTGGTATTCTCCGGGACTCTGATCTGCCTCTTCCTCGTCCTCACCGTCCCCGCACTCCAGGATCTCTTCCATTTCGACCCTGTACCCACCTACACCCTGGCCATCTGTGCAGCTGCCGGAGTGATCAGCGTGATATGGTTCGAGATCTTCAAGTATGGGAAAGGAAAGGGGAGATCGTCCCACATTCCATGAAAAATTCCATGTATTTTTGAAGAACTGGATGCCGCAGAAGTGAACTGTCATGGGAGTATCCAACAGGAATAGGAAAGATTGCGTCACCTATCCGGAAACCCGGACGACTCTTAAGGGAATGTCTCACTTTTCAAGAATCTGTATGCTCCATCCGGGACATGCAGTTCAAACAGGGCGCCTTCTCCCTCTTTTCCTCTTTCGAGGATGTTAATCCCGGTTAATGCGAGGATTTCCCGTGCAAGGAAAAGTCCAAAGCCGGTATTTTTCCCATATCCCTTCTGGAAGATCTTCTCCTTTTCGCCCTGCGGAATCCCCATCCCATTGTCCTCATATGTGAGGAGGAATTCTTTTTCGGAGGTGTGCCCGCCTATCCTTATCTCTGTTACATGACTCCCGTGCCGCATCGAATTTTCAATCAGGTTGTAAAAGACCCTCGGGAATAGAGGATCGGCAAAGACAAGTGTCTCTCCAAGGATAGGATCGACGTGGATATGCGGGCCGCCCTCCCTCCGGAGACAGGGCACAAGTGCATTCTGAACGTTCTGCCACTGTGCGGACTGGAGCCCGAGTGTCTGGTAATCCCTGGTGAACTCGATCTGGTCCTGGAGCTGGTCCGCATACTCCCCTGCTTTTACCAGGTACTCATCGGCTTTTTCTGGAAGCCGTTCTGTCCGGGCCATCTCCAGCAATCCCATGACTGCCATGAGGCTGTTTCCGATATCATGACGGGTGATGGACGTGAGCAGCTGGAGTTTCTCGTTTGCCTTCCGGAGCCCGAGTTCGGTGATATGCCGGGTATGGCTGTCATGGAGGAGCAGTATGCCGCCCCCGGGATGCCTGTCATGTCCGCAGAGGGGGATATACTGGATATCGAAGTAATGGGGAACCCCGCCGAACGTCAGCGTGATCGTCATCGGGCCACCTGGGTCATGCTGGCATCCATCCCCCGGAAACACTACGCCAGGAATGAGCGGGCATGCCGGACTGCCGATGAGCCTGCCGCGGTCCTCTCCAAGGATTCGGCAAGCGGCGGGATTCACCCCGACAACCAGGCCCTGGGTATTGACAATCAGGACGCCATCAGTCATCCGGTTGAAGAGCACAGGGAACGCGACCGGTGAGAGGGTGAGGAACTGGAATCGCGAGGTTGCAACATAGACTGCAATTGCCTGGATAACAAACGCTGCGAGGCTGATGAGTATGGCGGTCAACGTTGCAGGAATCAGGATCAGGCTGAGGTGCATGAAGAAGGGAACGACAAATGCAGCAAGGACCGCCGCAATCTGGACCCTGAATATAGAGGGGGAATGAATAAACCGGCTCACTGCGAGGCTGACTCCGGCGATAATCAACGCTACGGAGTATGTGAAGTCGAGCCAGAAGAGCGGACCTGGTGTGACCAGGTACATGAGACAGCCATGCACGATGACCGGAGAGATATTCCTGACAAAGAGGAAGTGTAATGAATTCGTCACCGCCGCAACGAGGACAACTACAGGGATGCCGAAGGTGAGTGCAATGATCCGGGCGGACACATACTCTATCTCCCCGATATACAGGAGAATGAACAGGAACGAGAGCACCGGAAGGATTACCCGGAATGGAAGCTCGAGCAGGACAAGGGTGAGACTGAGCGCGGGGTCTGCTGACCCAAGGGAGAGCGAAAAAACCAGCGAGTAGAGGGATCCAAATGCAAGTATCCCCATCGCGAGCCTTCCAATGACGGTTGATCGGAGATTCCAGGCAAGGGACAGGATGATGAGAAGAATCGCAGTTACCGCGAGGCCTGCAATGACAAGAGAGGTGAATGTAAAATATGTCATGAACCAGTTCCCTGCATTGTACCCGGGATGCTCTTTTGAGATAACTCGTGCCCGGACTATCGTCGTGTGCCGTGAACCTGCACAGTTGATTGTGTATTTCTCTCATTCTTCATAATAAGAGGATGCATCCTCTCAGCCTCACAATCATGGATTCTTATTTTTCACGGAACAGATAGCACAAAACTCCTACAACGTGGCATTTATTGATCAATCCGAGAATACAGAGCAATCTCTTTCATCTCTTTTTCAGCAGACGGGCACAGAAAGGGCATCTGTTGAAGCGGCAGAGCAGGATGATCAGCATGAGGACGAGCACGATGATCGCGGCCATCCCCTCAGCCTGCAGGAGTGTCCCGATCCACCTGCTTTCCGGGAGGAGCCGGAGGTCGGCAGAATCGATCCCCGAGAGGAGACGGGCGGCAGTGGTCACGATGAGTACAGCGGGAATCACAAACCTGCACAGGGGATGGACTATCCGGGACATCGGCAGCCCGATCTCCTTCTCCAGAACATTACGGGGGAGGAACCAGGTGAAGACCACTGCCAGCAGGACGCCGGCCACCGGGAGCCCAAGGGTCCCTACCGTCTCATCCATGAAATCGAGCACCTTTATCCCGTTGAATGTCAGGTCTGCGGCGCTGTAGCTCAGGGCGGCGGGCAGGCCCACGGCGGCCATGAGGCAGCCCAGGATCAGGGTGGTCTTCTCCCGGGACCAGCCGAGGGACTCGTGCAGCGAGGCGACGCTCACCTCGAGCATGGAGACAGACGAGGTGATAGCGGTAAAGAAGAGCACCAGGAAGAAGGCCACTGCAAAGACCGCCCCGGCTGGCATGGCCGCAAACGCCCTCGGGAGTGTGGTGAATGCGAGTTCCGCCCCGGCCGTGGGGGTCAGGCCGAAGGTGAACACCAGGGGAAAGATGACCAGTCCCGCGAGGATCGCAACGGCAAGGTCAGCAAGAGTGATGAGCAGCGCAGATACCGGGATATCCATCTCCCTCTCCATGTAGGCACCGTAGGTGAGCAGGATCCCGGTCCCCACCGAGAGCGAGAAGAAGGCCTGCCCGAATGCCGCGCTCCAGAGGAGCGGGTCAGAGAGGACAGAGAAGTCCGGGGTAAAAAGGAATGCCGCCCCCCGGGCGAATCCCGGGAGGGTGGCACTGTAAAGTGCCAGTATCACGAGGATTCCCAGGGATACGGGAATGAGCACGATGGAGAGCCGTTCGATCCCTTTCTGTATTCCCCGGGAGATGACGACCGCGGTGAAGACCGCGGTGAACAGGAAGAAGAGAACCGGGAGGTAACCGCCCGTAAATGCCGAGAACTCGACGGTCTCTCCCGTGAGCGAGAAGACGGTATAGGCTGCCGTCCACCCGGCAATGACAAGGTAATAGCAGAGCACGAGGAAGATGATGGCACAGAGGAGCCATCCCACGGCCCGGAACTCCGGGCGCACGGACCGGAACGCACTCACGACCGTACCTTCGAAATGCCGTCCCATGGCCAGTTCGAGGATCATCAGGGGCATGGCACAGGCGAAAACGGCGATGAGATAGGGGATGAGGTAGGCACCTCCCCCGTTCTGGCCGACCACCGACGAGAACCGCCAGATATTCCCGATTCCCACCGCTGATCCGATCGCCGCGAGGACAAACCCTGTCTTCGATGACCAGTGTTCCCGGTCAGGAATCATTCCAGGCACATCCTCCCCGGGGGCCAGATCCCGCATCCCGACTCATGGGCCCCGGTCCAGGCAGGCCGTCGCGGTGCTTCCCATCTCTCATGCCGCAGTCCCTCCCCTGGATTCCGCCCCTGATGTATTCCGGAGCCCGAGGAACTTGAATGCCTCCATCACCACGATAACGCTTGCAGCGATGCCCAGGCAGAACAACCACTGGTCCAGGGTCACCGGGGCCAGCCCGAGCAGGTCCTGCATGAAGGGTATCTGGAGGGAGACGATATGCAGGCCCTGCATGAGGACCACACCGAGCACCAGGAACAGGTTGTTCCGCAGCGGGACCCGGAACAGGGAGCGGTACTCGGAACGGCAGTTGAAGACATGGAAGTTCTCAAAGAGCACCATCAAGAGGAGGAGGAGGTTCCTGGCCATCGACTCCTCGACACCACTCCCAATCATCCACCCAAAGACCAGGAATCCCACGATGCCGATGGTCATCCCCGAAAGCATGGTCTCTTTCACCATCAGGCTGTTGAACACACCTTCCGATGGCGGCCGGGGCTTCCTTTGCATGGCCCCCTTCTCCCCTGCCTCAAACGCCAGGGCCACGCCCTGGATGCCGTTCGTGACCAGGTTCAGCCAGAGCAGCTGGACGGCCAGGAGCGGCAGGGGCAGCCCGGCGATGAGTGCCAGAATGAAGAGCACCACCTCCGAGAGCCCCGTGGAGATGAGGAGATACGTCACCTTCCGGATGTTGTCGTAGGCAAACCTCCCTTCTTCCACGCCTGCGACAATGGAGGAGAAGTTGTCGTCGGTCACGATCATGGATGCGGTGTCCTTTGCCACGTCTGTGCCCGAACCCATGGCCACCCCGATGTTGGCCCTCCGGAGTGCCGGGGCATCGTTCACCCCATCCCCGGTCACGGCAACAAAATGCCCCCTCCTGACCAGGGTGTCCACAATATCCATCTTCTGTACCGGGGTGACCCGGGCAAAGACCCGGATATTGTCAATAGCCTCGGCGAATAAAGGCAGGGATGGGTCCCCCATCTCCGAGAGTTGCTGCCCGGTCATCACCTCTGAGGGTGACTGGGTGATATCAAGCTCCCTGGCGATGGCGAAGGCGGTCCGGGGGTGGTCGCCGGTGATCATCACGACGTCGATTCCTGCCAGATGCGCCTGCGCAACCGACTCCTTCACGTCCGGCCGCAGGGGGTCGATGAACCCGGCAAGGCCAAGGAGGGTGAGCCCGGGCCGGATTTCAGAGAGCTCTGTATTCTGACCCGGTGGTTGCGGGACCGTGCCTTCTGCCACTGCCAGAACGCGATACCCCTCCTCCATCATCCTGACCATGTGTTCGTCGATCAGGGCGGAATCGAGAGGAATGGTCCCACCCGGAGTGGCCATGGCGGTGCAGAAGGGGAGGATCGCCTCCAGTGCACCCTTCACGGCGATCCTGACCGGGTCTCCCGGGGAGCTTTCGTTCTCCCGGTAATAGACCGCTGCATACATCCGCTCCGATTCAAACGGGACCGAGGCCACGGTCCGGATGGTGTTCTTCACCGCGTCTGGTTCGAGACCTGACTTGTAGCCGAGGGCGAGGAATGCGACGTCCATGGCATCCCCGTGGTGGACCCAGGTCCCGTCCTCACGGTAGAGCGATCCTTCGTTGCAGATGATGGAGATTCCTGCAAGTCTCTGCACGGCAACTTTGAGAGTCCCGGACAGGGGCTCGCCGCCGGTGGTGATCTGTCCCTCTCCGGGATCATATCCAACCCCCCCGGCTTCAACCCATTCTCCGGGTGGAATAACAACGACCCGTGCCGTCTGCTGGTTGACTGTCAGGGTCCCGGTCTTATCCGTGGCGATGGTGGTGCAGCTCCCCAGGCTCTCCACCGCGGAGAGCTTTCTCACTATGACATTCCTCCGGGCCATGCGGGAAGCCGCGATGGAGAGAGCTACGGTGATGGCCACCGGCAACCCCTCGGGTATAGCCGAGACCACCAGGGCAACCGCGAGGAAGAAGACCTCGACAGGGGGTGTCCCCCGCGAGAGGGCTGCGATGGCCATGACGATGCTTGCCGCGATAATGAGGATTCCCACTCTCTTGGAGAACGCCTCCATGCGGATCAAAAGGGGTGGTTTTGCCGACTCGGTCCCGGAGACCGCCTCGGCGATCAATCCCACCTCTGTCCTTGTCGCAGTGCCGGTGACCATCCCGCACCCCCTGCCAGTGACCACGGTACTGCCGGCATATGCCATGTTGTACCTGTCGGAGACCGGGACGCCCGCTTCACGCACCCCCACGGACTTCTGCACGGCGACCGACTCGCCCGTGAGGAGCGATTCGTCGATGGCCAGGTTGGCTGCGTGCAGGAGCCGCAGGTCTGCCGGTACCCGCATGCCTGACTCGAGGAGGATCACATCCCCGATTACCAGCTCCTCGGCAGGCAGGGTCTGCCACACCCCGTTGCGCCTGACCCGGGACATCACCTGAAGGAGGCTCTGGAGTTTCAATGCACTCTGTTCCGCTTTCCATTCCTGGGCGGTGCCGATAGCGGCATTGATGACCACCACCAGGATGATGAACCCGGCATCCTTGACGTCGCCGATCAGCACGGAGATGATACCGGCAACGAGCAGGATGTAAATGAGGGGACTCTTGAACTGGTGGAGTATGATCTCGGCGATTCCCGGTGCTTTCCGGGTAGGAAGGGTGTTTTTCCCATATTGTTCCACGCGACGGGCCGCTTCCTCTCTCGAGAGTCCGTTCTGGTCTGACCGGAGCGTCTCGTATACCTGTTCAATGGGCAGGGCATGCCAGGAAAGAACGATATGGTCCTTCTGATCGCGATTCTCCCTCATCTTTCTCTCCTACTGGTCATGGGTATCCACCTGCAGACCGGGAATGTCCGTGTTCCCAGAATCCGGGAAGAATGTGATATGATGGCCGGAAAGACTCTCTCTGCCAAAACCCGGCAGGAATATTCAGGGATTTATCTTCTCAATGATCATCTCGCAGAACGTGTCCCCCCTGCATCGGGCACGTGAGATGGAAACGGTATAATCCGGATTCAGGGCTTTGATAGCGCTCTTCACATAGGCAGAACATACCCGGTGCACCTGTGACGGGTCCCTCCTCTTCTCCCGTTCCGGCCGGAACATTGCACATTCGGTCAGCCGTATCACCGATTCCTGGTGGAATCCCTCAATATACGGGGTCTCGAATGTGGGTCCGAAGAGTATCACCGATATAGCCCCCAGGGTCTGCACGAGATCCCGGGCATCCTCCCTCGGCATGTCGTAGCGATCGGCTATCTCACGTATCTCCTCTCCCAGCTCATCCAGCAGAAATTCAGGATTCTCTCTGCATTGCTGTGGATCGGCCACCATCACCAGGTGAGAGAGCGCCTGGGTGGCGATAGCCCACCTCGTGGGCATGGGAATATCCTTCACGCGAACCATTCTCTTCTCCTCTCATGCTCCCCATTTCTGCCCGGCATTGTATCGTACCAGGAGTATGATATGACGATATAAAGCGTTTTCCCGGTTGCATGGTATTTTAGAATTCCCTGCCGGAAATCTTCCAGGCAATCAGATATTTTACGAAAAAACTTTTTATTGGAGGCAGAACGATTCATTCCGAATGGTATACCCAACGCACACTTCTGAATTGCTTTTAAATGATTCTCCCGATTACTACATATAATCCCCGGGCCTACTGTAGAACACGAGAAAATCTACGAAAAACCACGGGATACGGGATCCAAGACCATGGAACTCGCCATATTGTATGACGTCCTGATCATCTTCGGCCTCTCCCTCCTGGTAGGTCTCCTCTTCAACCGAATCCGAATCCCGCCGATGATCGGGTTCATTGTCGCAGGGGTGATAGCCGGTCCGTATGTACTCTCCCTCATCAGGAGCCCTGCGCAGGTGGAACTCCTTGCCGAGATCGGCATTATCCTCCTTCTCTTCTCCATCGGCCTCGAGTTCTCATTCCGCCAGCTCTGGGAGATCAAGGGGCTGGTTCTGAAGGGCGGTGCGATCCAGGTGGCCCTCGCATCCGCTCTCACCATTGCCATCGCACTCGTTGCAGGCCGGGCCTGGAACGAGGCAGTCCTGCTCGGTTTCGTGGTCTCGCTCTCCAGCACTGCCGTAGTTCTCAAGGTCCTCCACGACAGGGGGGAACTGGACAGCCCCCATGGCAAGCTTGCGCTCGGCATCCTGATCTTCCAGGACCTTATCGCCATCCCCATGATGATGGCTATCCCGTTCCTTGCCCAGGCGGGAGAGGGCCCCGGGGATCCGCTCTACCTGATCCTTGTAAAGGACCTGGTCCTCGGTGTGGTTCTCATCGCAGCGGCCAAGTGGGTCATGCCCTGGCTCCTCTTCCAGGTAGCGAGGACCCGGAGCAGCGAGCTCTTCCTCCTCTTTGTGATCTCGGTCTGTTTTGGGGTTGCGTGGCTCGCATCCTTCGCGGGCCTTTCCCTCGCGATGGGCGCCCTGCTCGCAGGGCTGCTCATCTCCGAGTCAGAGTTCAGCCACCAGGCCGTCAGCAGGATCGTGCCCTTCAGGGATATCTTCACCGCGTTCTTCTTTGTATCCATCGGGATGCTCCTCGACGTGGGGTACTTCCTTGACCATATAGGCCTGGTCCTCCTCTTCCTCGCCATATTGCTCCTCCTCAAGTTTCTGACTACGGCCGCGGCACCCGCAATCCTCGGGTACCAGATGCGGACCATCATCCTGGCGGGGATCGCCCTTGCCCAGATCGGGGAATTCTCGTTCATCATCACCCGCAGCGCAATCGGGTTCGGCATCCTCTCTCATGAAGCCTACCAGGTCTTTTTGATCGTTGCGCTCGCGACGATGGCGCTTACCCCGTTCCTCATCGCCAGCGGGCCTTCCTTCGCCGGGTATATCTGTTCCCACGCCTTCTTCCAGAGGCTCTTCCCTGCCCGGTGCCAGTGGGTTGCCAGGGACGAGCGGGTGTCCCGCTCAGGGCACCTTGTGATCATCGGGTACGGGGTGAACGGCAAGAACCTTGCAAGAGCGGCAAAGATGGGAGGGATATCCTATGCGATCATCGACATGAACCCTGACTCCGTCCGCCAGGCATCGGGCCAGGGAGAGCCGATCATCTATGGTGATGCCACAACCGAGGGGGTGCTGGACCACGCAGGGATAGACACCGCCCGCATCGCGGTGGTCGCCATCAACGACCCGGTAGCCACCCGGCGAATCGTGGGGCTCTGCCGCCTGAAGAACCCTGGCATCTTTCTGATAGCCCGCACCCGCTATCTCATCGAAGTTCCTGTCCTCCGGGACATTGGAGCAGACGAGGTCATCCCTGAGGAGTTCGAGACTTCGGTCGAGATCTTCACACGGGTGCTGCAGGCGTATGGCGTCTCCGGGGATTCGATCGATTGCCTGATCCGGGACATCCGCGCCGACAGTTACCAGGCCCTCCGCAGCACCGCTACTCCCCCACTTGGAACAGGACTGGATATTCCCGGCATGGAGGTCAGGGAGGTGACGATCGGTGAAGGATCTCCTATTGCGGATAAGACGCTCGGGGATCTCCTCCTGAAGAAGCGGTATGGAGTTACGGTGCTCGCGGTGCGGCGGAACGGCGCCCTCATCCCCCATCCTGACGGCACCTGTGCTATGGGATCAGGGGATATCGCGATCCTCACGGGGACCACCGAGAAGATCGAAGAATCACTGCACCTCTTTGCTGCTCCTCCATAAGGGGAGGGGCGAGAATACCTTTCTTCCTTTCTCTGCACCTGGTGCCCGGGGCTCACAGAAGTGTTTTTTGACTGTCCCCCCAATTGATCAGCATGGAAGGGATCATCGCCACCCCGGAGTTCCAGGTCAGCCTCCTCCTCTTTGCTGCGCTCGGAGGGTACCTGCTGGCATCCCGGATCAACCAGTCGGCGGTGGTGGGCATCATCCTGGTGGGGCTCCTGATCGGCCCGAGCGTGCTCGGGCTGGTCTCCTACAACGAATTTGTCAGGGGCCTGGCACATCTCGGTGCAGTGGTCCTCCTCTTTGTGATCGGGTTCGAGTTCAAACTCCAGGACATCCTCAAGCCTTCGTATGCCCTGATCGCGCTTGTAGGGGTGATCATCCCCTGGATAGGGGGTTATGCCACCGCCATGTGGGCCGGGATGGACTTCGCAAGCGCGCTGTTCATCGGCACCGCACTCACGGCGACCAGTATCGCCATCACCGCAAACGTCCTCCAGGAACTCAACAAGCTCCAGACCGGCCCGGCCCGGGCCATCATCGGGGCGGCGGTGATCGACGACGTGCTCAGCCTTGTTGCGCTCGCCATCACCGGCGACGTGGTGGCAGGTGCCTTCTCTCCGGCAGTCATCTTCTTCATCCTCCTGAAGGTTGCGGTGTTCCTGGTGGCGGCCGGGGTATTCGGAATCTTCATAGTGAGCAAATTCCTGGTGCGGCTTGACCAGACCCCTTTCGTGGCCAAGTACCCGGAGTTCATCTTCATCTTCGCCATGATGTTTGCGTTCCTCTATGCCATGATCGCCGAACTGGTGGGGCTCTCGGCCATCGTGGGGGCATTCATCGCGGGTATCTCTTTTGAGCAGTTGTCACTTAAAAAAAGCCTGAACGTCAAAGAGGGGGCAGAATTCCTGAAGATCATCTTTGCCGCCATCTTCTTTGTCTCGCTCGGAGTGGTGGCGGATATCAAGGCAATCACGCTCGGTATACTCCCATTCCTCGTCGTCCTGACGATTGTTGCCATCTTCACCAAGGTGGCAGGCTGTGCCATCCCTGCCCGTGCGGCGGGAATGTGCACCAAGGATTCACTCATCATTGGTTTTGGCATGGCTCCCCGGGGAGAGGTGGCCATGATCGTGGCCCTTATCGGGCTTGAGCAGGGGTACATCGGCCAGGAGGTTTTTGTGATCATCATCCTGATGAGTCTCATCACCACCCTCATCACTCCCATCATCTACCGGAACTGGTTCTACAAGGAAGATTACTGCGAACCTGCACGGGAAATATGAGACCCCCCCCGTTTTCCTGCTGGCGGTGGTGGAGCTGTCGGCAGGTTCTGATCAGAGACCCCCTCTCTCTATAAGCGAGGCAAATGTTGCCAGTTGGGCAGGTTTTCCGATCACAATAATGTGATCTCCCTCGAAGATCAGAAACTCACCATCCGGGTTGGGGATGACCTCCTCGCCCCTCTCGACGGCAATCACGGAGACTCCGTACTCCGTGCGGACCCGTAAATCCTTGAGTTTCTTTCCCGCCGCCGGTGAGCCCTGCACCACCTCCAGGGTCTGTATCTCGACCTGGGGGAGCCGGATCGCAATCTCGGAGAGTACCCCTTGTACAGATGGCGGTTGCCTGAACAGTTTGTACATATCCCCCCGTATCCGGGAAGTTGCCCGGTCTATCGCCATCCGGGGAGCGAGGTACTTCCTCATCACCCGTGAGATGACCTCGATCGAAGTCTCGAACTCATCCACGATGACCTCATCGGCGCCTATCTCCTGCAACTGGTCGATCTCACGGAGGAAACGGGTCCTTATCAGGATATGGACGCCGGGGTTTATTTTCCTGGCCGTGGCAGTGATGGTCCGGCTGGAGAAGGGATCGTTGGTGACGATTGCAAGGATACGGGCATGTTCGATCCCTGCATGGTGAAGAATGGAAGGGTTTGCCGCATCCCCGAAGAAGATGGGCTGGCCTTTTTTCCGTTCTTCTGCGACTGTGTCGGGATTCATGTCGATGACGATATAAGGGATTCCCTCCATCTCCGCGACCCGCGCAAGATTCCGCCCGTTCGGCCCATACCCCACGATGATCAGGTGGTCACGGAGGGTTTGGGCTATACTACCCGGTGGCGGCTCGGAGCCCACCCTGAGCGCCCTGGGGAGAGGGAGTGCACAGATCCGGTCAGAGATGCGGGGACCAGCAGAGATGAGGAAGGGGGAGATGGCCATGGTCCATACTGCAACGGTCAGGAAGACCTGGATCGAGAGTTCGTTCAGGAATCCAAATTCAATCCCAGCCAGGATCAGCACAAACGAGAACTCCCCGATGTTCGCCAGTGCCAGGCCGGCGAGGACCGAAGTTCGTAGGGACTGACGGATGGCGAGGGAGGAGAACCCGGCGATCACTGCCTTGAGCACGATTGCGCCTGCTATCAGCGCCAGGATAAGGAGAGGGTGGGTGATCAGGATGTGCGCATTCAGGAGCATCCCGATCGAAATGAAGAAGAAACTGGTGAAGATATCCCGGAAAGGCATGATGGTGGCGAACGCCTGGTGAAAGTAGGGGGTCTCCGCGAGCAGCAGCCCGGCCAGGAACGCGCCGAGGGCGAGTGAGAGCCCGATGCTCGAAGTGATCCAGGTGATGGCGAGGCAGACAAAGAGTATTGTCAACAGGAAGAGCTCCTGGCTCCTTGTCCTGGTGATAGTGTCCATCAGCCGGGGGAGGAGATAGAAGAGGAGAACGAGCACCAGGACAAGTGCTGCAACCAGTGCCACTTCAAGGGTGATCGCATACTCTCCTGGCCGGATACCCTGCCCGGACAGGATGGGCAGGATGAGGATCATCGGGACACTCATCAAATCCTGGAAGAGGGAGATGCCAAGCGTCGTCCGGCTGTGGGGGCTGTCCAGTTCGCCCCGGTCCTGGAAGACCCGGAGCGTGATGGTGGTGCTGGTGTGGCAGATCAGGAACCCGAGGAAAATGGCTGACGGGAGAGGAAACCCCATCCAGTATGCCAGTGCTGCGGCTGCGAGGATAGTCAGCCCCACCTGGAGGGCGCCACCGAGCAGGACGATCTTTTTCATCTGGTACAGTGTCCGGAACGAGAACTGCATCCCGATGGAGAAGAGGAGGAAGATCACGCCGATTTCGGATAGGAACCGGATGATCTCCTGGTCCTGAATCAGCCCGAGGCCATAAGGGCCGGCAAGCATGCCTGCGAGGATGAACCCCACGATCCCAGGTACCCGGAACTTGTTGCCGAGGAAGAGGACCAGGATTGAGAGGCCGAGGACGATGAGGATGTCGAACAGGAACGCATCGACCTGGATCATGGTATCAGTATTGGTGTGTGGTAGGTTAGGCCGTAAGGGTGATGAGCCTGCCTGTGACTCATGGTGAAGGCCGAGGAAGAATCCCCTTAATCCTTCTCACCAAATATGTTCTTCAGGAATGAGAAGAAACGCAGGTCCTCGGAACTCTCGTCGTTATTCCCTTTTTCATGGTGCAACTTCCCCTTCAGCCTCTGATATTCAGAGTAGAGGAGGGCAACGATATTCATTGGGTGTTCATTGTCCGGAGGGCAGGTGAACATTTTGGTAATATTGCAGGTTTCGCCATAGTAAGGGGCGAAATTCTGCCTTTGACACCTATTTCATTACCTTTTGAGCCGCGGGAAATGTGTAGGCATATTCTTCCCGTGATTCGTTCATGCTCTCCGGTTCCGTGCTCGCTCACGGATCAGGCGCCGGTATTCCTCCACTTCTTCTGCAGAGATCACGCCTTTCTCCTTCAGCAGGCTGATCCGTTCCAGCAGCGCAATTTCAGTCTCAAATGCCGTCGAAGGGGGCCTTTCATGTGCTTTCTGGCGTTCTTCCATGAACCCGCTGGCAAGGATGGCAGAGGGAAGGGCAAGAAGTAACACGCCCATGAGGGTGAAGAGGGATGCGATGCCCTGCCCAAGAGCGGTTATTGGATAGATATCCCCATACCCTACGGTGGTCACGGTCATCATCGCCCACCAGATAGCCGCAGGGATGCTCGAGAACTTCTCGGGCTGGGCCTCATACTCCACCAGGTACATGATAGTGGAGGAGAAGAGGATGACAAAGACCAGGAAGAAGACCATCAGGGTGAAGATTTCCCGTTTCTTGAGGACGACCCGCCTGAGAAGTGCGAGTGACTGAGATTTCCGGGCATAACGCCCGAGTTTGAAGATGGAGAGGAGCCGGAACGCCCTGAGCAGGGCGAAGTCTCTCGGGAAGAAGAGGGGGAAGAAGAGCGGTAAGATGGAGACGAGATCGATGATCAGGTAAAAACTGGCAGCATACCGGAGCCGATCCCCCATCCGGCATGAGAATGTGGGGGCATCGGTGCACGCCCAGAGCCGCAGAATGTATTCAGCGGCGAATACCAGCAGGCATGTATTCATGATCAGATTGAGGGGGAGCTGATATCCTGCCTCAATGGAGGGGACGGTGTAGATCACCACCGCCAGCGTATTTATGATGACCATCAGGGCCAGGAAGACCTGTAAAAAGAGTGCTGCACGGTTTTTTCCCGGAGGGTTCTCCAGGAGGTCATGTACCCGGGATCGCACCTGTGCATAGCCTGAATCAGTACTCACGCGTGTGATCTCCCCCATCATGACAACCCCTGCATTGAGCGGGTGCAGGTATTTTCTGTGCTCACAAGGGTATGAAGTCTGTGATGGACTTAATAATTCACTTCCCGTTTCTATTCTGATACAGGGAGAATGAAAGAGAACCCGGGTTCGTATACCCCGACAATACCCGGGTGAGATTTGATCGTCCCTCCACTTGCAGGAATGGAGGATTCCAATCCGCATTCTTCATCTCCTGGCACCGTCATCTGAGAAAGAGACTACCTGGGAGTGTATGTATGGAGAATCCCTCTCGAGTGCACAAGAGATCATCCGTCCCGATCTCGTTTCGAACCATTGCTTATGTGTATGATCCTGACGATCCCTCTCCTGAAGGGAGGCGGGACCTGACTGATAAGGCTGAGGATGCCATAACCCGGGCTATCCTCGATACCAAAGACCCCATGCATGCCGCCGGGAAATACAGCCTGGAGATCCGGCTTCCCTCATCGGATCTCTCTGTGCAGAGAGAGACGGATATCCCCAATGCGATACACGCCTATTTTCTCCGCCGTGCTGATGAGCTGCACCAGGACAGCAGGCTGACCCGGCGGGTGGGGCTGCGGGAGTTCCAGCTCACCCTCGCGGTCTGCATCCCGGCCCTCCTTGGCATCGTGGCCTGTGACCCCTTCCCCCATGAACCCCTTGCCATCATCCTCCAGAATGTCCTCCTGATATTCTGCTGGGTGGTGATCTGGCAGCCCTTCCAGTCCCTGGTCTTTGACCGCTGGACACAGGCCGAGAAGGAGAAGGTGTACCGTCAGATTGCAGGGGTGGAGATAAAGATCATCCCTGCCTGAACTGCCAATCCCTAGAATGCGGTGACCGGTTCCCCTTCGGTACTATATCCACCCTCATTCTCCTTCACGGGGAGCATCAGGAGGATTCCCAGGATCTCGATGCACATGAGGAAGAGGAACGCGACGTGGAAGGCTCCTGCAAGGTCCGCGGGGGGAACGGTATGGGCCGAAGAATGTGCCAGTGCAGGCCCCAGGGCCGCGGTAGCGACCAGCATGACGAGGGCCACCCCGAGCGATGAGCCAAGGTTCGTCATCATCTTGATCAGTCCTGATGTGGTGCCCCGGTCCTTCTCCGGGGACTCTCCCATCACTGCGCTGTTGAGGGGGGCATACGCAAAGCCTGATCCGGCTCCGAGGAGGAAGAGGTAGATCTCGGCATGGCCGATGCTCGAGTGCGTTCCCAGGGTCGCAAGGAGGAAGAGCGCCAGGGTGCCGATGCAGAACCCCAGGATGATGGGTTTTTTCGTGCCTATGACATCGGAGATCCTCCCGGCGAGGGGAGAGGTGAGGATCATCCCGATGGGGAGCGCAAGCAAAATTGTCCCGGCATTATCGGTGGGCAGGTGCTTGACCATCTCCAGGTAGAATGGCATCAGGATCATGACCCCTGCCATGGCCATCTGGATGAACATGACATTGAAGTTCTGGAGGGTGAACTGCCGGTTTTTAAAGAGCGCCAGGTTGATGAGAGGTTCTTTTGCTTTCCGTTCCCGGATGATGAAGAGGACCCAGAATACCACCGACGCCGCCAGGGCAAGGGCGCCTCCAAGTCCTCCGGCTCCCTGCAGGGACGTGAGGCCGTAAATAAGGGTGCCGAGTGCCAGAAAGACCAGCACTACTCCGGGGATATCGATTTTTGCAGACGGTGCGGCAGGATCCTTCCGGGGCAGGTAGTGCATCCCCATCAGGATAGCCAGAATGCCCACGGGGAGGTTTACGTAGAAGATGAACCTCCATGAGAAAGCGCTGGTGAGAAAACCTCCCAACACGGGTCCGAGTGCAGCGCCAAGCATGGTGAACATTGCCACGATCCCCAGTGCCTGGCCCCGGAGCGAGGGTGAGAGGTATGAGGTGACCATGACCGCTCCCAGTGCAGCGATGATTGCTCCTCCTATTGCCTGCAGCATGCGGGATGCGATCAGCACACCGATGTCCGGTGCCAGCCCGCAGAGTGCGGATCCCAGCGTGAATATGAGGAAACCAACCAGGAACACGCCCCGGTAGCCCCTTATATCTCCAAGACGTGAAGACGCAAGGAGGAGGCTGACAAGAACGATAAGGTAGGCATTCAGTACCCAGGACGAGGTTACTGTCGAGACCTCAAACGCCTTCGATATCGTGGGCAGTGCGATATTCACTATGGTGGCATCAAGCCCGGCCATGAAAGACCCAAGCGAGATCACAAGGACGATCATCAGGTCTTTGGGGGACATCTTCGGACGGGACGGGGTTTCACTCATGTTCTTATCAACTCATCACATCGGAGAATAAAATACCCTCTGCATCCTTTCACCTTCCCATAAAAACTGAAAAGAGAGAACAATGAGTGCATTCTCTCTCATGATACGCACGATAACGTGTATCAGATCGGGGTCTTTAAAGAGGCGAGACGTTGATTTCGGGCCCTTAAAAAGGCGATCTGACAGGGTAGTATGACCGAAAATACAGGCTCGGTCCCAAAAAAATAATGTCGTGTGCTTGAGAATATTACAGCAACTTCGTCTCTTCTGTCGGCCGGGGCACCTTCACCACCAGGACACGGAAGACGGACTCACTCTCATTGATCCACCGGTGAGGAATCCTGGCTGGACTCTCCACGAGCGTATCTTTCCCGACGGTCTCCTTCTCCTGCCCGATCTCCACGATCCCTGTCCCCTCCAGCACGTAGAAGAAGACATCTACGGGTGTCATGTGCCGCTTGAGCGATTCTCCGGGATTCAATGTGATCACCACCGCAATGGCATGTGGCGTATCATAGATCTTCCGGGCATCCACGTGGTGGGGATTTGGTTGGGAGGAAATCTTGCTGACTTTTCTACACTTCATCTGACCTTCCTCACTCCTCCTGGTTTTTTCCTGGATTTATCCGTTCCGCCGACCGGCACATCCGTTCGAAGAAGAGGCTCTGGACGGCGGTGATGAAGGGGAGGGTGACGATGACCGCCATTCGCTCCCCGTTCATCCGGTAGATGATCATCAGATCCCGGTCGTCGGAGAGGACGATGCCGTCCAGGCGAAAGACCGATCCCTCCTTCCTGACCTCGCTCGAGAAGATCTTCCCAAAGATCTCCTCCCGGAAGAGGGGGCAGAACTCCCCGATAGAATAGACCTCGGACCGGGGCAGCTTGACACTCACAGGGGTATCCTTCGGGACAAGGACCTTCATCGTGATCTCCGGGGAACAATCGTGAAGGACATCGGCATACTCCCCGGGAAGGTCCGGGTCCAGTACCAGGAGATAGAGTGAGTCCCGGGAATCTCGTATGACTGATGCGAGGTTTCTCCTGATGCTCCAGTCCCCCTGCACATACCAGATGGGTGAGAATTTCTTGTGGACTGACAGGGAGAGTGATTCGAGGGCCTCATTGCTTTCCCGGACAGCTTTTTCCAATATCTCATTGAGGTGGCCGATGACAATGGGAGGTTCGACAGGCCGGTAGGAGAGAGGTGAACCCTGCCGCACCTCCACGAATCCCCGATCAACGAGCGACTGGAGGACATCATAGACCCTGGGACGGGGCACCCCGCTCACTTCGTGGATCTGGCGGGCGTTCCCCTCTCCGATTCCCACCAGCCCCGCATAGACCCTTGCTTCGTACTCTTTCAGGCCGAGAGAGACCAGGTTCCCGATGAGCCTTTGCATAATGTTACTCTTTGAGTGACAACATATTAATGCCGTGGCCAGTGGAATTGAGAACTAAAGAGGTGATCGGAATGCCCGGGCCTGGTCCAAATACCACGCAGATGATCGGTATCGCGTATGGAATTCTCTTTATTTTCATCGGGGCGTTCCTCTGGCGAACGGGGAGGTTTTCACGGCCGGTGAAGTTCATCCTGCTCCTGGTGACGATCCTCATGGGATTTGCAGTCTTCTCCCCCATGATACCCCACAACTTCCAGCAACTGATCCTCAGGTCAGATGCATATGTGGGGTTCGCCCTCGTGGGGGCAGCGGCGGGGATGGCGGTCTTCTTCCTCCTCACCTTCCTGTTCGGGCGCCATTTCTGCGGGTACCTCTGCCCTATCGGGGCGGTCCAGGAACTTGCCTATGAGGCTCCCACCCCGAAAGTCAGGCTCCCGTGGAAAGTGGGTCTCTCCGTGATCAGGGGGCTTGTATTTGTAATCATCATCGGCACCGGGTTGGGACTCTCCCTCTCGATTCTCTCGTTCTTCGGGATCGAGGATTTTTTCAGGCTCACGTTCTCACTGGGCTTTTTCGTATTCCTGGTGCTGATTGCCATCTCCCTCTTCATATACAGGCCATTCTGCCGGCTTATCTGCCCGGTCGCAGTCATCTTCCAGTTTTTTGCCACCCCCGCAAGGTGGAAGATCCGGCGGACCGATGCCTGCATCGAGTGTAGAAAATGTGAGAGGGTCTGTCCAACGAACGAGGCCGGAAGGACTGATAAAAAAAGCGAGTGCTACCTCTGCCGGAGGTGCATCGAGGTGTGCCCGGTAAAAGGAGCTCTCCTGTACAGCGGGAGAGGGGAGCCAAAAAGGGAGGAAGAGAAGGGATTGGTATGACTTCTGAGAGTAAGAAAGAACTGTTAGGGAAGGTCTTTGAGATGAAGGATCTGGTGGAGTACCAGGACGGCACCGTCGCGAGCAGGATGGTAATCAACAACAAAGCAGGGAGCATCACCATCTTCTCATTCGACAAGGACGAGGGGCTCTCGGAGCATACCGCACCGTATGATGCAGTGGTGATGATCCTCGACGGCGAGTGCGAGGTCTGGGTCGCAGGAGAGACCCATGCCATGCGGGAGGGGCAGACCATCATCTTCCCCGCCAACGCCCCCCATGCCCTCTCTGCCACCTCCCGCTTCAAGATGGCACTCATTATGATCCGTGGCAGAGAGGAATCGCCATGAGTGAAGACAAGGAGGGGAAGTACTGCTCTGTCTGCGGTGGCATCCCCCCAGACGAGATCAAGATCAGGAGGATACTCGTGGATGGAAAGGAGACCGGGATCGACAGGCTGGACTTCATCCTTGAGGACGTGGCGAACCTCCGGATTACAGGAGATACCGAGATCATTTCAGAACTCCTGAAGCGGGTGCAGGTATTCAATTATGTACCGACCAAGAAAGCCGACGCGTACGGCCAGGCGCTCCTGAAAGAGTTCCGCTCCTACCAGCAGGCCATGGCCGGTTCTCAAAAGTGATTGTTCCACCGTCCCAGTCGCAGGTTATACCCTATTGTCCTTTCCGGTGAGATCAGGTATCTATACCAGGGGAAGAACCACAAGAGGTATTCGGACAAATGAGGATCCACGCTATGATCGTTACAGCTTTCTCCCTTACGTCCGGCAATATTGTTACTCTTCAAGTTACAACACACTTATTCCCTCATAGTCACAATCCTTGCGCATGACAGAAGATGTGCCAGGAGCGATTCTCCAGCGGGATGGGACATCCTATGCGATTGTTCCGAGAACCCCTTCCGGGGTTGTGAAGCCCGAAGAACTCGAGCGAATCGCCCATGTGGCCAGGAAGTACAGGATCCCGGTGATAAAGATGACCTCCGGCCAGAGAATGGTCCTCGTGGGAATGAAGAGAGAGGAAATCCCCGCAATCTGGAAAGACCTCGGGATGACGGTCGGGCAGGCAACGGCCCCCTGTGTCCACTACGTCCAGGCCTGCCCTGGGACCGAGACATGTAAATACGGCGTACAGGACTCCCTTGGCCTGGGACTCGAGATAGAAAGGATGTACCTGGAACTGGACCTCCCGGCGAAGGTGAAGATAGGGGTATCCGGCTGTCCCCGTTGCTGTGGAGAGAGTTACGTCCGGGATATCGGGATATTCGGGAGCAGGAAGGGTTGGACTCTCCTCTTTGGGGGAAACAGCGCCGGGAGGCCCAGGATTGGGAACCTGGTTGCCAGAGATCTCTCAAGGGAGGATGCGATAGACCTCACCCGGCGCCTGCTCGAGTACTATCGCGATCACGGGAAACCCCGGGAACGAACTGCACGGTTTATGGAGCGGGTCGGGTTTGAGGCGATCAAGTCCGATGTACTTCGGTATGCCCCATATATCAGACTTGACGATATCCCCCCTGAATAGGACATTACTGACGCACAAAACAGAACGGGTCATCGGCAGAGAGATCCCCGGTCTCCGCATACGCCCGCACCCGGCACCCTCCCCCGCACAGATGGAAATACCCGCAATCTCTGCATTTCCCCAGGATATGGACTTTTTTTTCGCGGAACTGCCTGAGCACGGGATTGGTGTCCTCTCCCCATATAGATGAAAATGGCCGGTCCCGGATGTTTCCGATGAGAAATTCCGGAGAACGGGCGAACTGGCAGGGATACACGTTTCCCCATGGATCGATATTTGCAACACGATCTCCCGCGCTGCACCCCCCGTTCATGGACGAGAGAAGCGCCTGTGCATCGGCAAGGTCCGGAGATCCATCGCGCTCCATCGACTGGAGCAGGTAAATACAATCCTGAGGGGCGTCGACCGTGAGGAACTCCATCGTGGACGGGTCTGTCTCCTGAGCCTTCCGATAAAGCAGGTTGAGCGCCTCCGTCACCTCTCTCTTACCGACCTGCAACCGGTGATACGAGTCAATTCCCCGCCCACATGGCACCAGCCAGTACAGGCAGAACCGGGAGGCGCCCAGTGCCAAAGAGAGATCGATCAGGGCGTCGAGTTCCCCGCAGTTCTGCCTTGTCAGGGTGACTCTGACCCCTGACCTGACTCCAGCCTCGCGGCACCTCTCGAACGCAGCAACCGTACGTTCGAATGCCCCAGGCGAGTTCCTGAACAGGTCGTGGGTCTCTGCCCGGGCGCCGTCAAGCGATATCCCCGCATACTCGATCCCGCACTTCCTGATCTCCCGGGCGATCTCCGCAGTGATCAGAGTTCCGTTGGTGCTGAGCGCGGTCTTTATCCCCTTCTCCTTCGCATGCTCCGCGAGCTCCCATATGTCAGTTCTAATAAGAGGCTCCCCGCCCGTGAAGAGGATGAGCGGAACACCCATCACGGCAAGGTCATCGATGAGACCGAGCGCATCGGCGGTGGTCAGCTCCCCTTCCGGAGGTGAATGCAGATCTGAGCGGCTGTAACAGTGCTCGCAGCAGAGGTTGCACCGGTTCGTGATGTTCCAGAATACCACGGGCCTCTTCATCCCCGAGAATGCGAGGTACCGGCTCGGCACCTGCCCGGAGGGTCCCTGCCTGTGCTTCATGACGGCACTCACCGTTCCGCGCCCGTGGACGCACTGGGTGATCCGGTTCATGACATGGTGCTCCCGTTCTCCCCGATCCTCACATTCGGGACCCGTTTATACTCTTCAGTGCTGAACAGCACGACATAATCGTGAACGTGAATGTGGTCCGCAAGCATCCTGATCTCATCAAGGACTGCATCCCTGCTGTACCCGTGATGTACAGTATAGATGGTGTACTCCCACCTTCCCGGCACCGGGAGGCGCTCATAACAGTGGGTGACGCAGGGGAACGATGCCAGCAGCGATCCCATATTGACATTGTGCGAATCCCCGCATTTCCAGGCCACGAGGGCATTCGCCGTGATGCCAACCCTCCTCTGGTTGATGCGGGCCCGAAATCTCCTGATAATTCCCTCTGACTGAAGATTCCGGATTCGCTCGATGACCTCTCTGCCGGTCATGTTCAACTGCATTGCGATCTCTTCAAACGGTTCCGTGACAAAGGGGAGCCCGCCTTCGAGGATCTCCATCAGGCGCACATCAACCTGGTCCAATGATACCCTCCCTTACCTCTTCCTGATCGAATGCAAAACGGACATCGATTTTGAGTTTTTTTACTGTGGGAAGATTCAGGACATCCTCTTCTGCAACCCCGGTTCGCTGCAGGATCTCCAGGAGCAGCCTTTTGATAGCCTCCTTGTCTCTCCCGGAGAGCGTGAACCAGAGCGAGTAGTAGTGGTCCCGCCGGAAATTATGGGAAACTTCCGGGTAACTGCTGATGATGCACGCGATCTCCTTCACTCTCCCGGGAGGGAGATGGAGTGCTACCAGCGTTGCCGCAGAGAGTCCCCACTCACGGGAATCAAGGATTGGTGAGATCCCTTTAAGAATACCGGCATCTTTCAGGCGTTTCATCCGGTCAAGGAGCTTATGCTCTGGAAGGCCGACCTTGCCAGCGATCTCGCTCCATGGGCGGGAAACAAGAGGGACGTCCTCCTGGAGCGTGTTCAGGATGGCGATATCCGTCTTGTCAAGCACGATATCAGCAGTCACTTCGGGACCTCCCCGGGCTGGTAGGGGCACCACGGGTCTTCTGCACAGAGTTCCCCTCCAAGTGATTCCGGCCGTGCAAGGCCGTCGCACCAGCTGGTGGAGAAGGCATCAGCACCCCGGTATGCCCTGGCCCGACAGCCCCCGCACACCTCTTTGAAGTCGCAACGCCCGCATTTTCCCGTGAGCCGATTGATATCACGGAGCGCAGTGAAAATTTCAGATTGATGCCAGATCCGGGAGAACGGTGTGTTGCGCACATTCCCGGCACTCACCGGGAGATAAGGGCAGGGGGTCACGTCACCGTTCGCGTAAATCCGGCAGTAACTGATACCCGCGATACATCCCCGGCCCCATCTGCCGTTCCGGATTCCAAGGTTGTCAGCGATGCGGCGGAACTGGGGGGCGCAGGTGGGGCGGATATTCACCTCCCGGTTCCTGTAATGGAGAAGGATATGCCGGATCAAATCCTCGTACTCCCCCGGGCTGCCTGTACCGAAGTCTCTTCCCCTGCCTGATGGCACAGGGAAGAAAACCTGGTAATCGCAAACACCAAGGGACATCCCAAGGGAGATCACTGAGTCCAATGAACTGATATCCGACTGTATTATCGAAGTGTTGATCTGAACATTCATCCCTTCATCCCGGCAATACCGGATCGCTTGCACAGCTTTCTCCCATACTCCACTCATCCCCCTGAACGAATCATGGACTTCGGGATCCGCGGAGTCAAGGCTGATGGCAACGGCACTGATCCCTGCTTCTCTGAGGCATGCTGCGCTTGCACGGTCAATCAGGACCCCGCTCGATCCCATCACCATCCGGAGTCCCTGATCTGTTCCGTACTGTGCAATCTCATAGATGTCCTCGCGAAGAAGGGGTTCTCCCCCGCTCAACACGACGATAGGCCTTCCCGCCTCACAGACCTGGTCGATGACCCCGAACGCCTCCTCTGTCGAGAGCGCTCCCTCTGCCTCGCGGCCGCCTGCGTCCACGTAGCAGTGTGCACACCGGAGGGGGCATTTAAGAGTGATGTTCCATGAGATGATTCGTGGCGCTCCACTGGATATACCCTTCACAACTTCAACTCTTTTTACCACACACTGCCCGAATTCCTTATCCGCTCGTGAGGTTCTCCACCATTGAAGACTTTTATGCTATGTTCAGGCGAGATCGAAGCGATCAAGGTTCATCACCTTGGTCCAGGCCGCAACGAAGTCCTGGACAAACTTCTCTTTGGCGTCCGCGCTTCCATAGACCTCGGCCAGAGCCCGGAGCTGGGAGTTCGAACCGAAGATAAGATCGACACGCGTGCCGGTCCACTTGACTTCACCAGTCCTGCGATCACGCCCTTCAAACAAGTCGGCGTCTTTCGAGACCGCCTTCCACTCGGTGTCCATATCGAGCAGGTTCACGAAGAAGTCGTTGGTGAGCGCTTCCGGGCGCCTGGTGAAGACGCCGTGCTGAATCTGTCCGAAGTTGGTGTTCAGCACGCGCATGCCGCCCAGCAGCACCGTCATCTCGGGCGCAGTCAGGGTCAGCAATTGCGCTTTGTCGACCAGCAACTCCTCGGCCGATATGGCATAGCGGGTCTTCTGGTAGTTGCGGAAGCCGTCCGCCTTCGGCTCGAGCACGGCGAAGGAGACCACGTCGGTCTGCTCCTGCGAGGCGTCCATGCGTCCCGGCGTGAAGGGAACCGTCACCTTGTGGCCAGCATTCTTCGCAGCCTGCTCGACGCCTGCACAACCGGCCAGAACGATCAGGTCAGCCAGTGATACCTTCTTGCCGCCTGACTGCGCACTGTTGAACGCGCTCTGTATGCCCTCCAGGGTCTTAAGCATCTTCGCCAGCCGGGCAGGCTGGTTGACTGCCCAATCTTTCTGCGGCGCCAGACGAATGCGGGCACCATTCGCACCACCGCGCTTGTCGGAGCCACGGAAGGTGGACGCCGACGCCCAGGCGGTCGAGACCAGTTCTGACACTGACAGGCCGGAAGCCAGGATCCTGCCCTTGAGGGTGGTGATGTCCTTTGCATCAATCAGTGTGTGATTGACGGCAGGGATAGGGTCCTGCCAGATGAGATCTTCGGCAGGAACCTCCGGGCCAAGATAGCGTGAGCGCGGACCCATGTCGCGGTGCGTCAACTTGAACCATGCCCGGGCGAATGCGTCCGCCAGCTGGTCCGGGTTCTCATAGAAGCGCCTTGATATCTTCTCATAGATGGGGTCGAACCGCAGGGCAAGGTCGGTGGTCAGCATGCCTGGTGCGCGACGCTTCGACGGGTCGTGGGCATCAGGCACGGTCCCGGCGCCTGCGCCGCCCTTCGGCTTCCACTGGTACGCACCCGCAGGGCTCTTTTCCAGTTCCCATTCAAAGGTAAACAGGTTCCGGAGGAAGTTGTTACTCCATTTTATCGGCGTCTGGGTCCAGATAACTTCCGGGCCACCGGTGATCGTGTCATTCCCTTTGCCGGTACCGTAACTGCTCTTCCAGCCGAGACCCTGCTCCTCGATGGAGGCCGCTTCGGGCTCCGGCCCTACGTGTGACGCGGGGCCGGCACCGTGGGTCTTGCCAAACGCGTGACCGCCGGCGATGAGCGCAACCGTCTCTTCGTCGTTCATCGCCATGCGGGCGAAGACCTCTCGGATATCCTTGGCCGCCGCGACCGGATCCGGGTTGCCGTTCGGACCCTCCGGGTTGACGTAAATCAGTCCCATCTGCACGGCAGCGAGCGGATTCTCGAGGTTCCGGTTGCCTGAGTAGCGTTTGTCACCCAGCCACTCGTCCTCTGCACCCCAGTAGACGTCTTCATCCGGCTCCCAGGCGTCCACGCGACCGCCTGCGAACCCGAAGGTCACAAACCCCATCGACTCCAGGGCAACGTTTCCCGCAAGGATCAGGAGGTCAGCCCATGAGATGTTCCTGCCATATTTCTGCTTGATCGGCCAGAGCAGCCGGCGCGCCTTGTCGAGGTTTGCGTTGTCAGGCCAGCTGTTGAGGGGCGGAAAGCGCTGCTGGCCGGAACCGGCGCCACCGCGCCCGTCACCAACGCGGTACGTGCCGGCGCTGTGCCATGCCATGCGAATGAACAAGGGCCCGTAGTGGCCGAAGTCCGCAGGCCACCAGTCCTGCGAGTTGGTCATCAGCGCCCGCAGATCCTTCTTCACGGCCGCCAGATCGAGTTTTTGGAATTCCTCGGCGTAGTTGAACTCCTTTCCCATCGGATTGGAAAGGGGAGAGTGCTGGTGAAGCCCCTTCAGGTTCAACTGGTTTGGCCACCAGTCCCGGATGGACATGCCCCGTCCGGTCACCTGTGTGTGTGTCCCTCCCTTTACCGGGGACTTGCTGTCGTCAGTCATATGCCATCTCCTATCATTGTAAGGTTTTTTTCCACTGTGGTGATTTGAATGTTCCTCTGCCCACCTGGCGAACGGTTGCCTCAGCAGCGGCTATGGTCAGGGTGTTTGAGCAAGGAGACCTTCCGACACCGGCATCTGCTGGAAATCCGGCGTTTTCTTCCTTGGATTCTGGAGAGATTGTACCCTGATGTACGGCGCCATGCTGTCGTAGATCTGGAAGTAGCCGTAACGCCCCTGCATCTTTTGCATGGACGACACGTTCCGGGATCCATTCCCGGTCAAAGTGTATAAGCTTCTCAATCAGGTGGACGACCTGGTGGAGAACCGGGACTCTCTGCCCCGCGGAAAGAGAATTCTGGCCGTCTGCAACCGGGAATCCCTGGTTGGTGGTGAGGGTCTTCTTAGCCATATCCTTCCTCATGTGAGTAATTCAGGCACCTGCACTTTAAGCATATGTTTCAGGGTAATCCAAGGTATTCCTGTGAACATGTCACCAGTCTCAACCTATTTACCGTCTCAATCCCAACCGGGGTTATCAATGATACACTGGAGGACACGGCGATGCCGGACACCGCACCCATCATGAACAGCTCCGTGACACAAGATACGGAAACGACATGGAGATGTACCGTATGCGGTTTTCTCTTCACGGGGCAGAAGCCGCCGAAGGGGTGCCCGAGGTGCGGCAGCAATTCTACGGAATTTACGACAATAAGAGAACATTCCTGGCTCACCTACGATGGTGATCCTTTCGATGTCCTCCTGATCAACGGGAGTACGCACCGCGGCCACAATACGTCGTACATGGTCGACCTTGCAGAGGAGGAGCTGAAATCAAGGGGTTTAAGCTATCGCCGGTTCAATTTGAGCGAATATGTGATCGATCACTGCTGGTGCTGTTACAGCATGAAGGCCGAGTATTGCACCTACCCTTGCAGAAATTCACAGGACGACATGCCCGCGTTCCACCAGATGATCGCGGCATCCAAAGCGGTCATCGTGGCATCCCCTATCAACTGGAACAACATGTCCGCCCGGCTCAAGGACTTCCTCGACCGGACCACCTGCATGCAGAACCTCTTCCACCTCGACAGGCCAGGGCTGACCGATGGGAAAGTGGTCGGCATTCTTGTCGCTGGCCACGAGGACGGCGCCATAAAGACTGCGATGGATATTTTCCTTTTCTTCCAGCAGATGGGGTATATCCTTGCCCCGTTTGGGATCGCATTCAGGACACACGGGGCTCAGTTCAATAGCAGCACGGACGCTGAATTCTTCCAAAATGACCAGATGATCAGAAAGGATATCAGGGGTGTCGTCTCGAATGTGGTCGAACTGATGCAGCTTGACCTCGAGTCGCAGCTGAAAGGGAGGCTGGTGCCGGTATCAGAGTGAACCGGATAGGGGACAGATAATCCCCTCCTCCCCCTTTTGGAGAGGACTCCCAGGAAGGCGGGAGTGCCCTCAATCACCACTTTTACACATGATGATCATTTCCCGGGCATCGCAAAGAGCCCGGATTCGTGCGGCCAGGAAGCGCCCTCTGCACCTTTCATGGATGCCTGCGGTAGTTCTCCCCTGGCACACGCAGTTCGAACCTCGCCCCCTTGCCGGGGACCCCCGTCTCACGGATGGTTATCCCTGTCATCGCAAGGATCTCCCGTGCCAGGAAGAGCCCGAAACCCGTATTCTTGCCATATCCTTTCTCAAAGATCCGCGCCTTCCTGTCAGGGGGGATCCCGATTCCGTCATCCTCGACAAGAATGGAAAGGCCGTCATGATCTTCTTCGCAGAGAACGCTGATTGCGGTGACCTTCTCTCCGTGACGGGCGGCGTTGTCTATGAGGTTAAAAAAGACCTTCTCCAGCATCGGGTCTGCACAAACTTCGATATCTTTGCAGTTACAGGTGAGGGTAATGTCCTCGGGGTTGAATTGTGCAATAATATCGCTCACATTGTACCATCCGGGTGCATGTAAGCCAAGTTTCTCATATGCCTTGATGAATTCAATCTGTTGAGTTATCGTGGATCCAGCCGAATCGATTTTAGAGAGGAGATCCCTCACCGTGGGATCGGGGTTATGCATCATCGCGATCGTTGCATACCCCCTCAGGATGGAGACCTGGTTCGCCACGTCATGCCGGGTGATGCTGGCCAGCAGATTGATCTTCTTGTTCTTCTCCTTGAGGACCTCCTCCTCCTGTTTCCTGTTAGTGATGTCGAGGAAACTGACAAGACTTGCGATCACACGGTTCTCCCGGTCGGTGACGGGGGTGCCGAACACCTCCAGCATGACCCTCGTGCCATCCGGTCTGACCACCACCATATCATCCACATAGCTGGCCTCTCCTTTCATACCCCGGATAATCGGCATCTGATCTGGGGGATATGGTGTGCATGGACCGGCCTGATATGCCCGATAGACGTCGGCAAGGTTCTCTTCTGTTGCATCCGGTAGAACACCCCGGCCGAGCAGCCGGGCCGCCTCCCGGTTGGCGATGATAGGTTTTCCTGAAGGGGCTTCGACCATGAAGATGCCGACCGGGATGGTATCAAGGAGGGTAATTATGATCCGGTTGCGGTTGTCGAGCTCCTCGGTTCTTGTGCGAAGCGCCACCTCTCCCCTCTTCTGTTCCGTGATGTCGCGGGAGATCCCCAGCACATGGGTTATATTCCCCGATGAGTCCCAGACGGGGACGAGGGAGTGATCGAACCAGTGGAGGCTCCCTCCAAAACTGAGCTTTCCGGAACTGCGTAACTGCTCACCGGTCTCAATGACCTTCCCTATCGCTTTCCGCTGTTGCATGGATATGTCTTCAGGAAAGAGACCACCCCGTTCGCGCCCGATGATATCATTCGGATCTACTCCCATTGTCGCCGCGGCAGCCCTGTTCACATAGGTGATCCGGTCGTTTCGGTCGATCATGAAGATAATATCAGGGGATCCCTCAGTGAGGTTAAGGTACCACGACTCCTTCTCGCGAAGTTCCTCTTCCACTTCCTTGATATCGGTGATATCCCTGCCGACCGACTGGTATTCGATGAGTGTCCCGGAAGGATCGAAGATGCCCCGGTCGCTCCATCTCTGCCAGCGTGTTTTTCCATCAGGCATGAGGATCCGGTGTTGGATGCTCCCCACAGGATTATCCGGTGTCAGGGATTCAAAGAATCGTTTCACGCGCTCCCGGTCATCTTTCGGGATCTTTGGCCTGAACGAGTGCCCCATTATCTCTTCACGGCGCAATCCAAAATACCGGCAATAGGCATCATTCACAAAGACGTGAGTGCCGTCGGGTAGAAATCTCGAGATAAATTCGGTCTGGTCTTCCACGACATTCCTGTATCGCTGCTCGCTCTCGGCAAGCACCTTGTCTGCCCTGATCCGTTCGATTGCAGCCCCGATCTGTGTGGCAATCGTCTCAAGGGCAACTCGTGCATTCGGGGATATATCCGAAACGGTATGCGAGGACAGGTTCATGAAGGCGATACTTCTGCCGTTGGAGGTTATCGGGAGAATGGCAACTGCCCTCAGTGCCTCCTGTTGCTGGGCGGGAGAATTGGCAATCCCAAGGTCGTTGAAATGGGAAAAAAGCGGCTTTCCTGCCTTGACCATCCGTGCGTTTGCAGAATCAGGAGGATAATGTGAGACACTTTCTACAAAGGCATCACCAAGATTCTGTGAGAGGATGAGATCAAGAGATCCGCTCTCTTCGTCGACCAGGTAGAACCCCCCCGAATCCATCCCCGATATCTCGATCGCTGCATCCAGGCAAGCTTCCAGTGCCTCATGCATTTCGTGGATTTGCTGTAATTCCAGGCCGAGAGTGAGCTGGTTGCGGAGTATGGACTCCTGCTGCTTCCGTTCGGTGATATCACGGAATGTTCCCTCGATGCCGAGAATATTCCCCGCAGGATCACGGTAGAGATGGCTGCTCGTCTCGACGAGTACAGGGGATCCATCCTTTTTTTTCAGTAAGACTTCGTAATTGGTCACTTTCCCGTCCCGGTAAATCTCCTCGATGAGTTTTTTCCGATCAGGGGGATTGACATAGAAATCGTCAGCGATACTCCTCCCGAGGCACTCAGTGGGATCATCATATCCAAGGAGTGTCGCCCAGGACTGGCTGGCTTTTATCAGCCTGCCCTGCTCGTCACTCCTGTAATACACATCCTGGATCTGGTTGAGCAGGTTTATGTACTCCTTGTTGGCTGACACAAGGCCTTCTTCAGCCTTTTTTTGTTCCGTGATGTCAGTGAGAAAAGAGAGAGTTGCAGGTTTTCCGGACCAGGTGATCAGGGTCGAGTTGATCCATACCCATTTTTCCTGCTCAGATCCCGTGAGGATCCTGAACATATACCCGGTAGGAGGGATATCTCCCCTCATCCGCTGGAGGTGGCGGTCGAGGACCATCTCGCGATCATCGGGATGGATAAAATCTGTGAACGGGTGTGAGGTGATGACATCTGCAGGACGTTCGAGGAGTTTGACGAGCGCCGGGTTGATATGCACCATGCGATCCCCCTGCGCGATGAGAATACCTTCGGTCGCAGTCTCGAAGAGAAGCCGGTAGTTCTGCTCGCTCTCGCGTATTCTCTTTTCTGCCTGGATTTGATCTGTGATGTCGATGATGATGCCGCGTATCCCGACAATCCTGCCTTCCCGGAGAACGGGGGATGAGTAAATTGAGACAGGAAACGTACTGCCGTCTTTTCGCAGTGCCCCATATTCTCTGGTTTCCTGTTTGCGGGATCCTTTTTCTATCAGCTGGAGGAACATGCATCCGGCCCGTTTCCGATCATCGGGGGCAATCAGGTCCAGGACATTCAACCCTTTTTGCAGATCTTCCTCTGCATACCCGAACATCGCGAATGCGATGCGGTTCGCGTAGGTTACGTTGCCGTTCGCATCCGCTTCGTAGATGACCTGGGGTAGCAGATCGGAGAGATCGCGGAAACGTCTTTCGCTCTCATTCAACGCCTCCTCCACCTGTTTCCTCTCCGTGATCTCACGAATCGATTCGATGGCTCCGACAACATTCCCCCCGGTATCATACAACGGAGAAGCAGTGAACCAGAGGGCAGCACCCCGTCCCTCGTTGAAGTGGGGAATGGTGATTTCAGAGACAATCTTATTTCCTTCCCGTTTGATGACCGGATATTTCGCAGCAGTGGCTGGATCTTCACTGAGGACGAGGTCGATGAGTATTGGACGTCGCTCGTGGTAAAAGGGAATCGCATATTCGTAATCTCCCTTTCCAACAATGTCTTCTGCCTTGACATTGGTCATCTTCTCGATTGCCCGGTTCCATGCTATCACCCTGCCCTCAGTGTCGATAGCAAATGTTGCATCCGGCAGGAAGTTGAGAATGTCCGCCTCCCTTCGTTCATGGTCACGAATACTCTCCTCCGCCCGTCTCTGCTGGACGGCCTGACGGACCTTGTGGATCAGTTCTGCGAACTGCGATCCCGGTTCCCCTCCCTTCTGGAGGTAGAAGTCAGCCCCCTCATTCAGCGCCTGGATGACGACCTCTTCACGCCCGCGACCGGTGAAGATGATGAATGGGATGCGATTTCCAGATGCCCTGATGTGCTTTAACAATTCGATGCCATTCATTCCCGGCATCTGGTAGTCGGAGATAATCGCTTCAAACCTTTTTAATTGAATGATTTGAAGAGCCTCAGGGCCTGAGATGGCTGTATCAACCGCGAATTCGCCCTTCCTTTCCAGGTAAATCTTCCCTATCTCGAGCAGCCCGGGTTCGTCATCGATATAAAGGACAGAGATCATGGATGTCGTTACACTGCATGATACCTTCAGAGTATTATGATATTCCCCTTCACGACAAGGACGTTGAGAGTGAATAGTTCCAATTCTCGATGGGATGGACGGTGGTTCCCTGTAAAATCACTTCATATAACCCGGAATGTTCTCCAAATCCTCTGCGTTTCGCATTTTTCACAATGATTTGATGTTGCCACCCGCATTGTATTCTCAAATTCCCTTTCGAATAGCGGAAATTTCCCCCTGGACCTGTTGCAAGTGCGGGTATCACAGGCCCCAGTTCCAGTACCCGGGTCACCAGAGCTGTGCGATAGGTGGCGACGAACAGAAACCACTATCGGGATGGAGGTCAGAACGTAATCAAAGTGGTTTGTATGAGACCGGCGTGGTATTTTCTTCTCCTGGCAGCTGTCCTGGCAGGTATCCTCTTCTCCTGTGGTTGCACCTCGCAGACGGCGATATCGTCACCTTCTGCAGGTGGAACATCCCCGGTGATAACTCCCCTGGCGGGAACATCTCCTGACTCACTCCCGGGGATTGCCCTGGAACTGTCAGACTTCCCGGAAGGCTATGAGCTGATATACGCGGGCGAGACAGAACCCCCGGACGAGAGCAGCCTTTTGTCTGACCCCTCTTACCAGGGAGGCTACTCGGTGACGGTGAGCAACGAGAGTTCAGACTTCCCCACAGGGGAGCTGGTCGACCAGATCATCCTCATTTACTCCCAGCCAGTGACTCATGAACGCCTCGCATCAGTCTTCACAGAGAATTACCCTGAGCTTTCGAGCTGGTCACTCTCATCCCTTGCCGATCCAAGGGTGGGCGAGGCCAGTATTGCGTATCATTTTGCCTACCCCAATACCACGCTCTCCGGGTATACCATCGTGTTCGGAAAGGGAGACGTCTATGAGATACTCACCACCATGGTGGGGGACGGCACTGCAGATTATGACTTCCTGAAAGGGATCGCGGAGAAGGCCGCAGCAAGGGTCAATTAAAATGCGCCTCTCTTATTGAACGATGACATTCTCTCACCCACCGGATAAACATGGAGAATAAGGTTGACGAGCACATTATCGAGGCTGTCGGCAGATGCCGCATTGTAATACGGAATGGAACGGTCATTGAAGTAGGTGAGCCGGCAGTCAGGAACTGCCCCCTTGCGAGAAGGTTCGCCTGCCCGATTCTTCGCATCGACAGGGATTCGGTGAGGGCGAACATCGAGCACCGGATTGCCTCTTTCGGTATGTGCACCCCCGGGCGCATCGTGAGGGAGACCAGGGAATTCGTGGGTTTCGGCGCGTCAGAAATACTCTCCTTCGCCCTCCAGGCTGGCCTGATCGACGCGGTGGTGCTCGCCTGCGACGGCGCCGGGACTGTCATCGTGAACGACCCTGCCCTTGTCCAGGGCATCGGGGGGAGGATGTCAGGGCTCGTGAAGACAACCCCCTACCCCGATGTCATCGACCGGATCGAAGAGAGCGGGGGGATAGTGGTAGACAAAGCATGTGCCCGGCTCGATCAGGCGGCCGGCATCCGGCGTGCATACGAGAAGGGGTACCGCAAAGTCGCAGTGACTGTTGCATTGCCGGAAGATGCGAAAAGGATTCGGGAACTCTCTCATGAAACGGTCATCATTGCCGTGCACACCACGGGTCTCTCAACGGATGAAGCTTCCCTGCTTGTCTCATCGTCGGACCTGGTCACGGCATGCGCTTCCCGACCCATCCGGGAGATCGCCGGAAGGAGTGCCCTGGTCCAGGCCGGTGTCGCCATACCTGTCTTCGCCATCACGGAGAAAGGAAAAGAGATTCTTATTGAGAAGATTCGGCAGGGGAGAGAGCAGGTCCTTGTGAAGACGATGCGGCTGCCAGCCACCGCCGACCAGCAGCCGGATCCGCTCATCTGAAGCGAGCCCAGGGCAAGTCGGACCCTTTCACCAAACCCCCATCATCGTTCTCTACATCTTTTTTGCGCCTTCATCCAAGAAGACGGGGGATTAAACGGACGCCTGGCGTCCACACATCGCAGCAGGAACTATCTTTCGTTCCCTCACACAACCATGAGACTATCGGGGAACGACTGGGTCTTCTCAAGGGATGTGGCCCTGGTTTTCAGGATCAGGGTATGGCCAATGCATTTGCTCGCCAGGAACCCACAGTCAGCATTGATCAGGATCGTCTCGCTCCTCGAGGAACCCCCCTCGATGTCTCCAAGGCACCGCTCTATTGTCGGGGCGGAATTGATGAAGATCCGCTCTCCGTTCTCGTTGAAGACCTCGAGGATTACACATACAGAGTGTGCAACCTCGTCTCCGGTGTTCGTGATGGTTGCTGTGGTCTCCCGGCACGTGAGCCCGCAGTGTACAGGGGTCCCGGGGTCAAGGCTGAAATCGACCGGGTTTTTGGTCGGAGTCGGCAGGGGAGTCCGGGTCGCAACGGTGGTTGAAGGGACGGTCTGCGCAACGGTGCTGACCTCCTGCCTATCGGGAGATGTGGGTGGAGTCTCATCTGACAGGGGGGGCTCCTGTGACAGGATATAAGCCCCGGTGACGAGGAGGAACACCACCACCACCACCAGGATCCCTATTGCAGCGGTGCGGGGAAGTGTCATTTACGCCATATAAGGCCCCGGGGTACATGAAGGTTGCCATATTACCCACATTTCTCCCGGTCTGGAGCGATCAGATCCATTTCCAATGAGATTCCACCACATGAACCCCCTGATCCAGCCGAATGATCCTGCAGATATTCAACCTCCGCCATCCAGGACAAATGAGTATTATCGTGAAGGAGTGTGAACCATTCTCTATTGCATGTCCCTGTAGCGAATCCCACGGGATGACAGGGAACAAGGTGAGAGAATGGCACCAGTGCTGGAAGTCACAGATTTATCCAAGGTGTATGGTGATGTCACCGCTGTCGATCATGTCTCTCTCTCGGTTGAAGAAGGGGCTCTCTTTGGGCTCCTTGGCCCGAACGGGTCCGGTAAGACGACCATGATCAAAATCCTGACAGGGCAGATACGGCCAACCGGGGGTTCGGCAACTGTGCTTGGACTCAACGTGGAACGTGAAGGACTCCGGGTCCGGGAACGGGTGGGGATCATCCCCGAGCAGGAATCGCCGCCAAGTTTTCTCTCCGCTATGGAGTACCTGGAGTTTGTCGGGGCAGTGCGGAAGATCCCCGATATCCCAGAGCGGGCGGAACGGTGGTTCGATCTCCTCGAATTTGGTGACAAAAAGCACGTGCTCTGCAAGGACCTCTCCCGGGGCACCCGGCAGAAACTGATGTTTGCCCAGGCTTTCATCCACGAACCCGTGCTCGCACTCATCGATGAACCCCTGATCAATTTCGACCCCATCATGCAGGACGTAGTGAAGGATTACCTGGCAGACTACGTGAGATCGGGCAGGACGATCTTCCTCTCCACCCATATCCTCGAGGTCGCCGAGGAGTTATGCTCCTCGTTTGCAATCCTGCACCGGGGACGACTCCTCCATTCCGGTCCTATTGCAGACTTGGCCGAAAAGGGATTGCACCTCCCGGAGTTCTTCCTCTCGCTCGTCCGGAAAGGTTAGCCATGCCTGAACTGTTCCTGCGCATGATGAAGGAGGAGTGGCGTATCCACTCTACCATGTTCGGGCAGGTCTCGTTTGCCCTTTTCCCGGTGATGATCTTTGGAATCGCCTTCATGGGGTCGTTTCTCCTCCCCCTGTTGCGAAGCGCCATCCCCTCCAGCGACCTTGCGCTCATGACACATGCTCTATTCCTTATGCTCGGCTTCATGGTCGGTGGATTCGGTCTCCTTGGAAACGAGATGATGAACCGGCGATTCGGCCAGGCGAGCCTCCTCACCTATTCGGCAAGGAGCCTGCCGCTCTCCGAGCACTTCATCTTCCTGAATTTTGTAGCCAAGGATACGGTCTACTACTTCTTCCTCTGGGTCTTTCCCTTCGGTGCAGGGTATATCGCGGCTTCGCCATTCACAGGAACGCCCCTCTTCCAGGCCCTGCTGCTCCTTCTCACCCTGGTACTCTCGTTCATGTCAGGCCTCTGCGTGGTCTTTCTCCTCTCTGCCCTCTACATCAGGTCAAAAAGAGCCTGCTGGCTGAGCGTCCTGGCCCTTGGTGCCGGGTGGGGTGGCCTTGCGATCCTGACCGGAACCAATCCGGCACTTTTATTCCCTCCATTCCTGCTCTATTCCGCCTTCTCATGGAGCACTCTCTTTGGCTTGTGTACCATCCTGGCAGTCATGTTCGCGATCTCCATCGTGCTGTTCAGCCCCGAAACCGCGGGGACCACAAAGCACTACCCAAATACACTCGCTCCCCTGATCAGGAGGGTTGCCTTTCTCCCAAATCCCCCTCTCGTCGCAAAGGACCTCATCGACCTGTACCGGAGCGGGATCGGCATTGGGCAGACCCTCTTCTCGTTCCTTATCCCGCTGGTGGTGATCTGGTTCTTCCTCTCGCTGGTCGGATCGTATCTTCCTCCCCACGGTCTGCTCTTCATGTTCGCCATGATCACAGGCGTGATCGCGTCTACCATGTATACATGGGTGACGGAGTTCGATGCGTTCGGCTCTTACGCCTGCCTCCCTGTGGCAGTCAGCACCCTTATCAGGAGCAAGATTGCGACGTTCTCGCTCCTGCAAGTGATTCCGGCGGTATTTATCGGCCTTGTCGCAACCCTCACCGGAGAGAGGGCATATATCCTCCCGGCCGTAGTGCTCTGCGTCTCGATCTCGTTCTACGCAGGCAGCGTGATGGCCTGGCTCTGCGGCCTCTCCCCCAGTGTGCTCGTCTATGATGTGAAGGTGTTGTTCACCTACCTTATTCTTGATGGGGTGGTATTTGCGATCTTCTCCGCGGTCGCATTCGCCAACCCGTTTTATGCGCTCTCGTCTGTGGTGCTCTTCATACCCGGATGGTGGTGCGTAAAGGCTGCCATGAAACGATGGGATGCAGTGGATCCGGCCGGTTTTTAGGAGGGATTTTTATTCTTTTTTTTTACCCGTGATCGTATCTCCTCGCGATTGAAATCAGAATCCCTATATTTATAGACCGCCGATAGCTACCGGATGAACATGCATTCAGGAATGAAACTCGGAGCCATGCTTCTCCTGCTCACCGCGATCCTTCTCTTTGCTGGGTGCACCCAGCCATCCACTGTTCCGACCAGCACTCCCGCACCTACTGCCACCACTGCGACGCCGGCCGCAACCCCGACCGCAGGTGCAGACAACCAGACCCTGAAGGCCGAACTGGCTGCTATTGCCGGGGTATTTGCACACGAGATCGATGGAAAGGGGCTTGCCACCGTCTTGAAGGAAGGGCCTAATTCCACCGCATTTGCGTCTGTACTCGGGCAACTCAAGGCATTCAAAGCGACCGATCCCCGGTTCATATATGTCTATACGCTCGAGCAGCAGAACGGCACTGTCCGGTTCATCGTGGATGCGGACTATGGCCTGCCTAACGGTTCAGATTATATGGAGAAGTACACATCTGCACCCACCGAGCTGAAGGCCCCTGTTACTGCACCGATCGGCGTGGGTCCCTATACTGATTCCTGGGGGACCTTCTTCTCCGGCTACGCTCCGGTGGATACCGGTTCGAACGAGACCGCGGTTATCATGGGCGTTGATATCCGGGTATAAACTGAACATCTCCTTATTCTTCTTTTTCATTGCTCATCCCAGGCAAAGAGTGCATCTTTTCACCTATACCTGGTATTGAGATCGTCCATGTCAAAGACTTCCCCATTGTATCGGACAATCTATGGTCGGTCTGTTGCCTCCTGCCGAAGAATCCCTCATCCGATTCTCACCAATCGAACATATCACGTGAACATCATGCCCTGCATGGTGAAGCGTCATAGGCACCGGCAACGTTTTCCTGCAAGTCAGGGATTTAATATGATACGCAGAAATTGAGTGTATGGGTGTCTATCCATGAGTACCGCACGTTCCTGGAGAGAGGCAAAGGATATTGCTGAGAAAGAGGGCGAGGATCTGGTATTCCACAATTTTGATACCGGTGAATATGGGGCATGCCCGCGTTCCCGGAATTTCGGATGCTTCAAAATGGGTGAATTTATCGAGGAACGCTGTGTCTGCATGCCTTCAAGATTTTCAGTCGATGAACTGGAAAAAAAGGAGAGACAATTTCTGGATGAAAATCCGGGATGGGCAGACACAGAATAACCGCTCTTCCTGGAATGAGAGGATGAGCGCGGACTTTGTGGACAGCGCATTTGAACATGGACTCTTGAAATGCCCCGCCTGAGAGAGGGTGGAGCCTGTAAGCCACCTGGCATGAATGATCGCGGAGAGATTGCGCTTGACAAGGTACAGGAGAGCCGATTTTCTGCACTATGCAGAAGAATCAAGCGATTTGACAGCAGCAATCCAGTCATCCGGGAGATCAGATTAGATCATATCATCATCAGGGGGATTGCGGATTTCTTTGAAAGGACACACTTTTCTGCCTTACTTCTCCCCCGGGGGGGACACACAACAGATACCCAACCCCCCCTGGAGACTGTAATGAAGTGGGGTTTGATTCAATAAATTGCAGGTTCAGAGAGCCCAAGACCCGAAATTAATATTAATAACAATACCTCAAGGTTAAATCATGGGAATGAAAATTGGAAAAGAAAAGATCAAGCGTGAATCCGGGTACCTCTATTACCTGGGGAAGGATGGCTTTGTATGGGCAGCACCGATGAAAAACAACAAAACCGGTAAGAAAAAGAAGGTCGGTACAGAGAAAATTGCAAAGGAGAAGGGCTACTTTTATTACCTCGGCAAGGATGGGTTTGTTGGCAAGGCAAAGATGAAAAATGCATAAATCCATTCTTCATTTTATAATCTGAAAGTCACTCTGCCCGGGATTACGCCCCCGGGGGGCAGGGCCGGCATGAGCGCCTATGCTTCATTCCGTCTGGTTCTTCACATCATCCGGTGCATCCCTATTCCTCTCCAGAGAGGAGACGTGTCTGCTCATCGTGTTGTGCATGTGCATAAAGACAGCCATCTCTGGTCGTTCCATTCATTTCACATTACCTGATTGATTCCGCTCCCGGCACCTGACAGTCTCCTCTCCCCTGCCTGGGTGGAGTGAGCGCATCCGGTTTTATCCGGCTCCTGGATTAAGTTTATCCGGTATGTGGGTTAGTATTGTGAAAGGGAATATAAGGGGGGGTGAGAAAGAACGAGGGGATTTCCCACTTCCCGCACCATCTGGTGTTCGACAGGGGGTGTCATGTAGGGAGAAGAAGGGACTCCCGTGATCCTCTTCATGACATCGAATTTGCCCGGGATTTCCCGGTGAAGAACTCGGGCATTTATCATTGAGGAGACGGAGAAATGGCCGAAAACGGGGGGGACCGGAGACAAAAACGCAGTCATCTCTTTTCATTCTCCCATTACCTCCTCTTTTCCATGATCTTTCTCATCCTGATCATGGCAGCAGGGATCACATATTTTGATTACCGCCAGGCAGAGGAGACATACCAGAAAAGTGCACGTGCCATGCAGGATCAGACCGAGGCTGATATTATTCAGACAATCAGGGTTGTAGACTCCGCATATGAGATATATGATAATTCTCTCAATATCCAGATGTTGAATGGATTTACCCTCTTTCTTGGGGAATATGAGCGTGCGGGGGGAGATCCATCCAGGATGAACTTACACGCTCTCAAGGAAGAGATGGGCAATACCATGGATCTCTACATGATCAACGAGTCACTGATGATAGAATATACCACCTATGGACCAGATTTAGGCCTCGATTTTAGCCAATGGCCGCATAGTTACAATTTTTTAAAGGACCTCATCCAAAAGGAAGGATTTTTTCCCGACCGGGTTGTGTATGAAGTCGCATCGGGAAAACTGAGAAAATATGCCTATATGCCCACCCCGGATCACCGCTATATCCTCGAACTCGGGTTGACAGAGAAAGGGATAGGAGATCGCCCTGCCGTTCAATATCAGGAACCATTGCGGGAGATGGCATTTCATAATCCTAATATTCTCAGTTACAGAGCATTCGATACCGTTGGAAGGCTTATTGGGAAGGGGAGTAATTCTAAAAAAGAAGCCCTTGCTATAGTCAAGCAGGTTATTGAGGAGAAAAGAACGATTGAACTGGAAGATCCAGGTAACAATACGATTATTCGGTATCTTTTAGTCGACCTTTCTGAGGAAAGTTATGCCTCGGATACCAGCTGGATCATAGAGCTGGTCTACGACCAGTCTGAAATGAAGGCCCAGCTATCCAATCTTGTCTTCTTCCATTTACTCGTTGCACTCGTCGCGGTGGTCTTGAGTGCAGGAATAGCCCTTGTCCTCTCACGACACCTGACAATGCCTGTGAAAAAGATGGTCGATGACATTGACACCATATCGAAAGGAAACCTGGATCATGCCATTTCCCATACCGATACCGTTGAATTCATGCGAATTGAAGAGAGCATCGCCTCGCTTGTTGGAACTTTGAAGGGAATGATCGAACGGCTCCAGCAGAGCGAACATGAGCTGAAGAGAAGTGAAGAGAATTACCGGACGGTCGTAGAGAACCAGAATGAACTGATCGCCCGTTTCCTCCCGGACGGGACCCACGTGTTTGTCAATGATGCCTACTGCACGTATTTCGAGACCCCCTGCAGTGAGCTGCTGGGGAAGAAGATGTGGCCCCGGATCCCTGATGAAGACAGGATACTGCTCACACAGCATTTTTCATCCCTCACCCCAGAGAGCCCGGCCGCGACCATCGAGCACCGGATTATCACCCATAAAGGTGAAGTGCGGTGGCTCCAGTGGAATGATCGCGCAATCTTTGGTCCTGATAGGAAGATTACCGAGTACCAGTCGGTCGGAAGGGACGTGACCGAAAAGAAGCAGATAGAACAGGAACTCATCGAGAGTGAGAGGAAGTTCCGAGATCTCGCCAGCCTTCTCCCCCAGGTCATCTTCGAGATCGATCTGGAAGGACGGATCGACTATGTCAACCAGCCTGCCTATCATATGTTTGGGTACAGTCATGATGACGTGAGAAGCGGTGTGAACTTTACACAGGTTATCCTGCCAAAAGACCGCATGGAGGCAATACGGAACTTCCAGAATGTACTTGAAGGAAAGAAGGATGCTGGTGCAGAGTACCACCTGGTCAGGAAGGATGGATCGATGCTGATCGGTATGGTCTACTCATCACCGATCATCCGGGAAGGGAAAGCTGTGGGTATCCGCGGTATTCTTGTTGATATCACCCAGCTCAAGCAGGTTGAGGACGATCTCAGGAAACTCAACGAAGAACTCGAATTCCGCGTGGCAGAGAGGACCAAAGACCTTGCGGTTGCAAACCGCGAACTGGAGGCTTTCTCTTATTCGGTCTCCCATGACCTCAGGGCACCATTGCGTGCCATTGACGGGTTTTCCTCAATTTTGTTGAATGAACACGCTGCTGCCTTTGATCCCACGATGCAAGAATTCCTTGAGAAAATACGAATGAATGCACAGAAGATGGGACAGTTGATCGATTCAATTCTGAATTTTTCCCGGATGTCCAGGCAACCTCTCTTAAAGCAGAAAATATTCCCCGCCCAGATGGTGGATGAAGTGCTGGAGGAATTAAAGCCCCTGCAGAAGGGGCGGATGATTGAGGTGCACATCGGCACACTCCTCCCTGGCGAGGGAGACCCGGCGCTCGTCAAACAGGTCTTTCATAACCTGATCTCCAACGCACTCAAATTCACCAGAAAGAGAGCCCGTGCAAAAATAGAGGTCGATTCTCTACTCCAGGGTCAAAAGACGGTATATGTTGTCAGGGACAACGGGATCGGATTTGACATGAAATATGCCGGTAAACTATTTTCAGTGTTCGAGCGGCTTCACGATGAGAAAGAGTATGAAGGTACCGGGATTGGGCTTGCAATAGTGTATAGGATCATTCAGCGCCATGGGGGAAAGGTGTGGGTTGAGAGTGAAGTGGATAAAGGTACATCGTTCTTTTTCACACTGGAATAATATGGAGAAAGTTTAATTTAACGAAAAAATGGGGACATTGAACCAAAAGTCCAAATGAACGGAGGGATCTGTAATACTGAGATATTTATAGCAAACAGGTACCACCTCTCTGTATGCGACGTGATATCCTCATTCTCATCATCGCCGTGATAATAATTGCAGCCTGTGGGATAGTCTTGTATCCGTTTTTATATGGGCCAGCCAGCGCTAGTATCACATCAGTCACCACCGATAAGGACCTCTATCATTCAAAAGAGATCATGAAGATAGCGGTCTCTATACGCTCACAGGGGGATATGGGCAATGCTTCTCTCCGGCTTCTGGGCATACAGGACAGGTACGGTGACTTCCAGCTCCACCAGGAGGTACCGGTCAATCTCTCACCAGGTCCACACACACTGGTCTATGATCATCAGCTCCCCACTTGTTCTTCCTGCTCGGGGCTCGCCGCAGGGACATACCAGATTGAGGTACTCCTGATACAGAAAGGGATCGTCATATCGAACATGACCCATTCTCTCCAGATAGAGCAATAATTGAGGGGAATTCTATTCTATCCACCCTACACCCTTTTTCATCACTCATTCCATTGCTGTACCAAATTCGTCCCGGTACCTGACCATCCCGTGCACACCCTGCACGATCTCCTGCTCAAAAATGATTGCCAGGAACACCTCGTCCGAAACACCCTCCCACTGGCTCACACACTCATATTCCGATGCCAGGAGGAAGCCAGACTTTAGATGGTACTCAATGGTGTCCGATGTCGATCACGAACGGGCACACCTATCCCCTACCTTTATTCCCCAAAAAAACAAGAAATTCCGCATAGCATGACCCTTTTCCACTACGATCGCAACCGCGAGCAGATCCTCGCTCCCATCACCATTATGAGAGGGGGACCAGCAGGGGATTCTTCTTCGAGCGTCGGAACGTGCCAAACCCGGGGGAAGGCATCGAGGAGTTCCTCCCCGAAGGGACGGTCTCCCTCAGGAACAATCTCCCGCCCGGCGGGCGGACGGGATCACGGGAGTGTCGTTCTTCCCCCAGGTCAACAATATGAGGGTGGTGAAATGAACTACCCGCAATGGAAAAAATGAAGACAGAAAAAGAATCCGTTTGTTAGAATACCCGTTCTGCACACCACTTTTACGCGGCCGCATTCTTCCCACGGGTCTGTATCATATACAGGCCAACCCCTACAGGGATCAGGAAGGTCAGGGCATAGTACACATACACGTCAAGGCCGTAATAGGTGGCCTGGAAGAGCTGGACGATGAATACGTAATCGAGCACCACCGCGATTACGGTCCACGCCACCCCGACCATGACGAAACAGGTGAGGGGAATGTCCCTCCTTCTGAACCACCACCAGGTAACCGCGATGGTGACCGGAGTGAAGACGGCAGTGATGATCCAGCCCATGATATCCGCGTACGGCGAGAGGAAGAGCACCAGCGAGGCGAGGTAGCCGAACAGCCAGAGCACCGTGCCGAGTCCCACGGCGTCTTTTATCCACTCCTTCATGCGTGATATCTACGCAGTCCGCACTATTATGCGTTATTCCGGACCTGAATACTGCATGGCCCGGGTGGGTGGGCTGGAAGGAATTGAGGCATGCGAGCTGCCACCGGGTCAAAAAAACAGGATGTTCAATCTGTTCCTGTTCCAGGTAAAACTGGGACCTGGAGTCTCACAGGGTATCGTGCAATGAGAGCACTACCGGTTTCGTCGTTTCACTCCTCAACGGAAATTGCTCTCGATTACCCTTCACACATCGAAAAAAGATATCGTGTTCAGCCGAACAACCAGCCAAACAGCCCCCTCTCGCCCTGTTCCTGCTGCCCGACAACAGTGATCCTGTTCTGTTCCTGGGAGAGGATGGTGAATTGCTGTTCCAGCATCACCCGAACCTGAGGGTCACAATCTGAGCAGTTCGCAACCAGCTGCTCCATCTCTCGGATATGCTGCTGGTTCTGGTCCGCATAGTGGATCAACAGCCCGGCTGCTTCCCGGTCCCCGCCAAAGAGCATCCGCGAGAGAGAACTCCGGGTCCTGATCTGCTGCTCTGCCTGGATTGCAGCCGCAAAGGAGCTGGCTACCTCTTTGGCAAGGAGTGTCAGATCGGGTCCGCTGCTCCCGGTCACATTTCCGGAGATAGAAAGTGCATAGAGTGCAATATCCACCTGTGCCTGTTCCTGGTCCTGAACCTGCGAGAGGTTCTGTTCCTGCAGGCTGACCTGCTGGAGGAAGAGATCCCGGTCTCTCTGGCGGAGGAGGTCCGCCCTGGTGGATTCGTCAGCGGTATCGACATTGGTCCTGCCCTGGGTCTGGTCCTGGTCCTGCTGGTTGATCTGGACCCCGGGCTGATCGATGATCTCCTGCTGCCTCCTCTCCTGCTCTTCCTGCAGCAACTGGGTTTCCGGCCCTTGCGGACCTGATGAGCCTGTCCCGCCTCCGGCATTCCCTGCTGATTCGCCTCCGCTCCCGTCTCCCCCGGAACCTCCTGAACCCGCTCCGTCTGATCCGTCAGAACCGCCGTTTCCGCCCGCTGCGATCGCCGGGATGCTCAACACGGAAAGGAAGAGGAGAAGGATCACTATAACCGATATTTTTCTGACCGATATTTTTCGAATCACTGTCATCACCTTGATGATCTCAATCAACTCAACGGTGATGAGTGAGAATAGAAAAACTTGACTGCGATCAAAGGAGATGACTGCCCAATTTCAAACGAAAAATACTATACCCTCTCCCCGGGACCGGGGAAACATACCCTCCTGAGAACCGGGAGACTCCCCTGTATCCCGATCAAAAAGAAAAACACAAAAGACACCATACCCTGTACCGGATGAACAGGCTCCGGTATCTCATCTTTTTCCTTGTGGTGCTTCCCTTCCTTCTCGGGGCAGGCTGCCTGCAGGAGCGGGAGATTAACGGAGTGCCCGAACAGGCCCCGGCCTCCAGCCATGAAGCGATGCATACACTCCTTGGCGATGTGACCAGCGCTACGCAGGATTCCCTCAATCGCCTTGATGAGACAACCTCCGATACAGCACTCGCACTCAGTACAACCGGGCTCTCCGGTCCGGAGTCAGATGCGGTGCTGAAAGACGCCATGGCATCCCACCCCGCCATCCTCACCATGATCACCTACGACGAGAACGGCACAGTCCTCGCGGCAGAACCGGAGAACGTAAAAGTCCTCCTCGGCCAGGATCTCTCAGGCCAGGAGACCGTTCAGCAGGCCCTTGAGAGAAAGGTGCCCCTGATGAGCGATCTCTTTCCCCTGGCCCAGGGCGGAGAAGCGGTGGCGATTGGATACCCCGTTCTCTCACCTGATGGAGCGTTCGCCGGCGTGGTCAGTACGACGTTCCTGCCCTATGAACTGATTGCGCCTGTCACAGAGGATACGGTAAAAGGGACACCGTATACGTTCATGGTCACAGAGGTCGGCGCACGAATCCTCTACGACCCCGACCCGGCCGAGGTGGGAAAAGAGACCTTCAACGAGACACTCTATGCAGAATTCCCGGAGATTCTCAAGGTTGCCAGGAACCTTGAAGGGAACCGCTCCGGGTATGACACCTACTCGTTCTACAGCACAGGGTTCGGGAAGGTCGTCAAGAAAGAGACCTTCTGGTCCACCGTCGGGCTTCACGGGACCGAGTGGAGAGTCCTGGTGATTGGGGAGTTGTGAAGGGGATAAATCCTGCACACATCACTCTTCAATACTGCCCGATTGGCAAAATCCGAATGTATTCGGATGAGTGTGTCTCATACATCATTCTGGAAGGTTCTGCAGGCGGGGCACCACCAGCCGACGGGAATAATTCTCAGTTTTCCGTCTGGACCTTTTGGCCTGATGTACGCCCTCACCATCGCGACCCGCACCTTTTCCGCGCTACAGACGGGACAATTCGTCCTGCGACACATAACCGGATATTTTCCAAGAGATTTAGTAAAAGGTTTGCGTTCGAATCATGAAAACCACTGAATCGGTAACCAAGTGACAAAAAAAGTGGACTATTAAACCCCAGCCGGGTTTCCAAAGAATCCCTTAAATCACGTAATCTTACGCATGCACAGAAATGCTGTTGAAAAAGTGCAAGGTAGTTTTATAGGGAGATGCCCGTTCGGCACCCATACTTCAAACTTGTCAATCCCTTATTTCATCAACCGTTCGAGAGCGAGCGCCCCAAGCTGGGCCATCGCTTCAGGGACCCCCTTGGTCTCCAGGGTCAGCACTGAATCCGGATTCTGGAAGGCAAATGCCAGTACACCATATACCAGACCATGGGCTTTCATCGGTACATAATGACCGGTGCCTCCCACAAGGGTATCAGTACCCCGCCCTGCCACCTCACCGTTCTCGTAGACCCACCGGGCAATTGTCATCTCTTTATCTGTGAAAGGATAGTCATGGTCGCCAGTGGCCACCCGGAGGCCGCTGTCATCGGGAACCAGTATGGCAACCCTGCCGGGTGCGAACGATCGCATATGCCTTGCCAGAATCTCCAGCACATCATCATAGCTCTGGGTATCCACCATATCTTTCGACAAACCTGCAACCGCGGCAACCGTGGCCTCGCTCTCCCTGATCTGGGGGATGAGATACCGAAGACGATTGGCGAGGTGACTGATGATGATCGCGATGATCACATACCCTGTAAATGAGATGAAGTATTCCCAGTCCGAGATATTCAGCGTGTGATATGGGGCGACAAAGGCGAAATCAAAGACGAAGATGCTCACCACTGCGGCGAAAATGGAGGCCCCCCTGCTGAAGAACCATGCACTCACCACCACAGGCAGAAGCTGGATGATGATGAGATTTGCCGTGCTGATGGTGCCAAGTAGCAGGTAATTCACAAGCGTGACCGCAAGGATAAGCACCAGGGTAATGAGGTAATCCCTGGGAAGGAGGCGGGGTATCTGCTGTTCCAGGGGAAGAGACGGTATTCCCTTTGCATCGAAGAGAATGATATCGATCCCCGGTGACTTGCGCATGATACGGTATACCGGAGAGAACAGGATGTCCAGGCCCCGGGGCTTCCCGAGCATGATGGTGGTCACATTATGCTGGCGGGCATATCGCAGTATTTCGTGTGCGACATCCTCACCGCGGTAGATCACAATCTTTCCCCCCAATTTCCTGGCAGTGTCCATGGCGTCGCTGAGCCAGGCTCGTTCCTGTGCTGTGGGGGGGCCTTCCCGCTCTTCCTCAACTGATAAGACCACCCATTCCGCATTCAAACGCTGGGAATCGCGATATGCCGCCCTGACCATGGCTTCTGCGGTGGGGCCTGGACGAATGGCCACGAGGAGGCGTTCCACTGCCGGCCAGGGACCGGGGATGGCTCGGGCCCTCATGTGGGTCACCATCTGCCGGTCGGTCCGTTGGGCAAGGTACCGCAGCGTCAGCTGGCGGAGAGCGATCAGGTTTCCTGTAGAGAAGAAATGATCCACCGCCTGCGCAGCCATCTCTCCGAGGTACACTTTCCCTGCTTTCAGGCGTGCGATGAGCTCCTCGGGGGTGAGGTCGATCAGCCGGATATCGTCTGCAAGATTGAAAAACGTGTCAGGAACTGTTTCTTTCACCTGGATGCCAGTAATTTGGGAGATCGCATCGTTCAGACTCTCAACATGCTGGATATTGACCGTTGTGTAGACTGAGATCCCTGCCCTGAGGAGCTCTTCAATGTCCTGGAAACGCTTCAGGTGCCGGGAGCTCGGGGCATTGGTGTGGGCCAGCTCGTCCACGAGGACGATAGCCGGTTTCCTTGCCATGATGGTATCAAGATCCATTTCGCGAATCTCGAGCCCCTGGTACCAGATTTGTTCCGGGGGAATGCTCTCCAGGGAAGCAGAGAGAGCGTCGGTCTCCACCCGCTTGTGGGTCTCCACGTAGCCGATGACCACGTCGTTTCCCTCCGCCCGGCGCTGGAGGGCATCCCAGAGCATGGTATAGGTCTTTCCCACGCCGGCGGCGTACCCGAGATAGATGATGAGCTTTCCATGACGTGCCGCCCGCTCCTCTGCATTGGCAAGCGCAAGGAGGTCATCCGGTGCCGGCCTCTTCCTGTCCTGGTCGAGAGGGGAGTTCATGGGACACCCCCACGGTCGAGTGCCCTGTTCAGGGAGAAGACATTCACATACTCATGGTGAGGTAAGAAGGGATTCGAGACGATATTCTCAATCACGAGAGTCCGCACATCTTCCTCGTTTATCCCACGTGCTTTTGCAACGACCGGAACCTGCAACAACGCTGCATCGAGAGTGATATGCGGGTCGAGACCGCTTGCGGATGACGTCACGAGATCTCCCGGCCAGGGCCCAGTTATTCCCAGGCTTTTCAGGTGGAGGATGGTCATATTCACATCCCGGAGGAGGGCAGGATTTGACGGCCCAAGATTGGATCCTCCCGATTGTGCCGCATTGTAGGTGGCTCCCTGCGTCGAGGAGGGTCTCCCTTCAAAATAGCGAGGTCCGGTGAAATGCAGGCCGATCAGTTCCGATCCCATTACTGCCCCGCTCTCGTTCCGGACAAGGCTGCCGTGGGCCTGGTGGGGAAATGCAAGATCAGCAACGCCAGCCACAAAGAGAGGATAGACCACACCTGTGATGAGGAGTAGTACTCCAAAGAGAAGGAAGGCTGTCTTGAGGGGTTTTCTCCAAATCATAGGGGTACCACCGTCGAGATGAGGAGATCGATAGCCTTGATCCCAAGGAAGGGTGCCACAATTCCACCGAGCCCGAAGATGACAAGGTTGTAGGTAAATAACCGTGCGGCGGGCATGGGCCGGAACTGCACTCCCCGGAGCGCGAGCGGAATGAGCAGGGGGATGATCAGAGCGTTGAAAATGACGGCGGAGAGTATGGCGGACTCCGGGGTGGCAAGTCCCATGACATTGAGAACTGCAAGCTGAGGGTAGATCGCCAGGAATGCTGCGGGGATGATGGCAAAGTACTTCGCCACGTCATTTGCAATGGAAAAGGTGGTGAGAGCCCCCCGGGTCATCAGGATTTGTTTTCCGATCTCTACGACGTCGATCAGTTTGGTCGGGTCCGAATCAAGGTCAATGATATTTGCCGCCTCGCGGGCCGGCTGGGTCCCGTTATTCATGGCCACCGCCACGTCCGCCTGGGCGAGCGCCGGGGCGTCATTCGTGCCATCCCCGGTCATGGCCACCATATACCCCTCTTCCTGGTAGGTCTTGATTAGCCGGAGCTTGTCATCGGGTTTCGCCTCCGCCAGGAAATCATCCACACCCGCTTCCGCGGCGATAGCTGCGGCGGTAAGCCGGTTGTCCCCTGTGATCATCACCGTCCTGATACCCATACGGCGGAGGTCAAAGAACCTCTCACGAACACCTGGCTTGAGGATGTCCTTGAGATGCACTACGCCGAGGATGGTGTGATCCCTGCTGACCACGAGCGGGGTCCCACCGGTCTGTGCAATCCGTGTCACCTTCTGGGTAAGATCCGGGGGAATCGGTTTCCCCGCCGAGCCAACCTCACTGGTGATCGCATCCGTCGCACCCTTGCGGTAGGAGACCCCGTCGATATCCATCCCGCTCATGCGTGTCTGTGCGGAGAAAGGGATGAAAACTGCTTTTTCGGGAGGGCAGCTAATTGAGCCGCCCGATGCGCAGGCAAGAGTGACCACGCTCCTGCCTTCTGGTGTCTCATCATTATAGGATGCGCAGTATGCCGCATTGACAAGATCTGCTTCCACGACGCCCTCGATCGGGATGAACGCTGCTGCCTGGCGGTTCCCGAGGGTGATGGTGCCAGTCTTGTCAAGGAGGAGAATATTCACGTCCCCGGCCGCCTCGATAGCCCTTCCCGACATGGCAATGATATTTCTCTGGAATAGCCGGTCCATCCCGGCGATACCAATCGCAGGTAGGAGTGCGGCAATGGTGGTAGGAGCAAGGCAGACGAACAGTGCGACCAGCACCACGAGATGCACCGGGCTCCCGCTTCCGGAAGTCGCTGCACTGTAGGCTGATACCGGCCAGATGACCGCCACCACGAGCAGGAAGACCCCCGTCAGCGAAAACAGCAGGGTCTCAAGTGCCTGCTCATTCGGGGTCTTCCTCCGTTTCGCTCCCTCGATCATCTGGATCATGCAATCGAGGAAGGTCTTACCCGGCTCTGCGGTGATCCGGATGATAACTTCATTCGCAATCACGGTGGTCCCCCCGGTCACAGCACTCCGGTCGCCTCCGGATTCACGCACCACAGGAGCGGACTCTCCGGTGATGGCTGCCTCGTTGATCAGGGCAGCCCCCGCGATGACCTCCCCATCACTCGGGATGAGGTCGCCGGTCTGAACAAGAACAAGGTCGCCGGGCCTGAGATCCGTCGATGCCACGGACTCAAACGGAGAAGAGAACTGAGGCGATGCCAGTTTCCTGGCGGTCATGGTGGTCCTCGACCGCCGGAGGGAGGCAGCACGGGCTTTTCCACGCCCTTCGGCCAATGATTCAGCAAAATTGGAAAATAGTACCGTCAGCCAGAGCCATGCCGAGACCATCCCTGTGAAGAGTGCGGATTCCCTTGTCGGCATGATGAGATCATACAGGAATGCCAGAGTGGTCAGGATTCCGCCAATTTCCACACAGAACATAACCGGATTCTCGAACTGCCTCCGCAGGTCGAGTTTCTTGAAGGCATCAATGACGGCATTCCGAAGCAGGGCGGGATGAAAGGCGGTGACCAGCGTCACACGTTTTCGTGCCATGTCAGAGGCCTCCGAGAAGAGAGAGGTGCTCTGCGAGAGGTCCCATCGCGAAGAAGGGGAAAAAAGTGAGCGCCCCGATGATCAGGATAACCGCGAGTAACCAGAGAACGAAGGATGGTGATGCCGTGGGGAGAGTTCCCGGTCCGGAGGGGATGGTCTTCTTCCTTGCCATGGATCCGGCAAGGGCCAGGATGGCAACCGCGGGCACGTACCGTCCAATGGCCATGACAAGAGCTCCTGTTAGGGAATAGAAGGGAATGGCGGCATTGAGACCGGCAAATGCACTCCCGTTGTTGTTCGCCATCGAAGCAAACGCGTATACCACTTCCGAGAGGCCGTGGGGGCCGGGATTAAAAATACCGGCAATACCTCCTTCCACTACCAGCGCGATTCCGGTGAAGATCAGGACGAGGATGCCCGGGACAAGGATGGTGACCAGTGCCATCTTCATCTCGAAGATCTCGATCTTCCTGGCAAGATACTCAGGGGTTCGCCCGATCATCAGGCCTGCGATAAAAACTGCGACAATAACGAACGCAACCATGGTGACAAAACCGGATCCGATGCCGCCGAAGACCACCTCACCGAGAAGGATAAGGAACATCGGGACCAGGCCGCCAAGCGGTGTCAGCGAATCGTGCATAGCGTTCACCGCCCCACAGGCTGCCGCAGTGGTCGACGTACTGAAAAGGACCGTTCCGGCCAGCCCGAACCTGACTTCCTTCCCCTCCATCGACATCCCGGGTACATTCTCCGAATTGAGGGCAGGATTTCCGGAAAGTTCTGCGAGATACAAAGTCCCGGTGGCTGCGACAAACAGCAGCAGCATTGCTGCAAAGAGAGCCCAGCCCTGCTTTTTATCTCCGGCAAGTATTCCGAACGTAAACGGCAATGCCGCAGGGATGAGAAGGATGAGGAAAATTTCGAAGAAGTTGGTGAACGGGGTGGGATTCTCGTAGGGGTGGGCTGAATTGGCGTTGAAGAACCCTCCTCCATTGGTTCCCAGCTCCTTGATCGCTTCCTGGGAGGCCACCGGACCCATGGCAATGGTCTGCGGTCCGGTCCCGCCATATCCAACGGTTGTAAGGGAGGGATCGAAGTTCTGGATTACTCCCTGGGAAAGAAGGACGATTGCTGCAATGCATGCCAGGGGGAGGAGCACATAGAGAATCGCCCGGGTCATATCCACCCAGAAATTCCCGATGGTGTCGGTCATTTTCCGGGTGAGTCCCCGCATCACAGCAATAGCAACACAGAGCCCGGTGGCAGCGGAGAGAAAGTTCTGGACTGTCAGGCCTATTATCTGAGTCAGGTAGCTGGCCGAGGTCTCACCGCTATAGACCTGCCAGTTAGTATTGGTCACAAAACTCACCGCGATGTTGAGTGCATTGTCAATAGAAAACCCGGGGACCTGCTGGGGATTGAGGGGGAAAATGCCCTGGACGAGGAGAATGAAAAACAGGATGCAGAACCCGATGGCATTGAAGAGAAGCAGATCCCGTGCGTATCCCTGCCAGGTCTCCTCCTGTTCGGGCGATGTTCCTATCAGCCGATACAGACCCTCTTCAACCCGTGCAAACGGATTCCACGAAAGGGTCCCGGAGAACACTGCTGCCATATAGCGGCCTGCCAGAATCGCTGCACCTGTGACGAGGAGAAGAAAGACTGCACATGTAACAACATCAATGAGAGGATTGGCGGCAGGCATCGGGAGACCTTCACGGAGGTTCGGAACAGAACATTCCTGGGACTTCTTAGAAGGATGCTTCTCCCTTAGTTGTTTAATATGTTATCTGTTGAGTAGGGACAATATGGAATTCCCCAATTCTATTGAGACATTCGTTCTCATTCAATCACCTATTTCCATGATTGATCCTTTATATTTGAATACAAATAAAACACCCATAAAAAACCATATGATTCCCATCGAGACACATTCATTCACATTCATGAAAATGGCGAAGCCATTTTCATTCGAACACATCCTGAAATAAGGTGAATCTCACGCCAAGTGCAAAATGGATGTGGTGCTACTCTACTGTAGGTGCCCCGGGAGCCCGTACGGCACTCCCCGACAGGTTATAAGGCCCTGGCAGATCTCCGGTAGATGCCAGGCGGAATATGAATTTCGAACCTGACCCCTGATCCCGGCTCACCTGTTTCGTAGATGGTAATCCCGGTAATATTGAGGATTTCGCGGATCAGAAAAAGCCCATAACCACTGTTTTTCCCATATCCCCGCGAAAAGATGATATCTTTTTCCTCCCTGGGAATACCCACCCCGTTATCTTCCCATACAAGGTTGAGGCCGCGGTCATCCTCCTTGCAAGAAAGCCGGATAGCAGTCACCCGTTCCCCATGGCGGAGAGAATTATCGAGCAGGTTTTGGAAGACCTTCTCTATCAACGGATCTGAATAGAAGTCATACGGTTCACAGTCCCTGGTGAAGGATATCTCTTCTGGGATGTGAAGGGACTTGGTCAGAGTCGTAATATTCTGCCAGAGTGGTTCATGGGATCCAATGTCTTGGTAGATCTTGGTGAACTCGATTTGGGTTTTTATTGCATCGGTCAGGTTTTTAATGCGGTCAAGTGTATTTGTCAATTCCCTTTCACGACTGCTCTCTCGGGCGATCTCTAGAAAACCCAAGACCGCGGTTATTTTATTCAGGATATCATGCCGGGTGATGCTCGTGAGCAGGTTGAGCTGGTCATTTGCTTTACGAAGTGCCTCCTCTGATTTCTTGCGGTCTTCGATGCTCACGAATGATTCAATGAGGTGATCTTTTTCTGCATATCTGACTTTTTTCACAGACTTGATGATAGGGAAATGGCCAGATATCCGTGATGCAAGGATCCGCTCGGAGTGGTCAATTTCCTGGCATAGATCGGTAATCGGGCATTTACCCTCTTCGGCCGGGCACATCACGGTATGGCAGACGTTCCCAACTATCTCATCCTTTTTCATGCCAATCATCTCCATTGCTGCCGGATTTGCATCGAGAATAATATGATTTTGTGGATCAATGATGACGACGCCGTTCTGCTGGTTCTCAAAAAGTGCCCGGAATTTTTCTTCACTCTGACGGAGGGTCTCATCTGCCAGTTTTCCCTTCGTAATGTCGTAGAAGAATGAGAGGATATACTTGTGGCCGTCAAGCGTGACTATCTCCCCTGATGCAATGGTGTACCTGATCGCTCCATCTCTTCTGCGGATTTGGATAGGCACATCCGACAGTGCTTTCTTTTCAGCGAGTTCCCTGATAATCCGTGCCCGTTCCTGCGGATCTGCCCAGATCCCCAGGTCCAAGGTGGACTTGCCAATAAGTTCGTCACCTGTATATCCAACGAGTTCCAGGTACCGCTCATTTGCATCGATGCAGCGACCATCTTCGAGTCTACTGAAAATGGTTGCGGCTGGGCTTGCCCGGAAGATCGTCTGGAACAGCGATTGCGAACGCTGCAGTTCATGTTCTGCATGTTTCCGGTCGGTGATATCGGTGTAAATTACATATGCTGCACGTTCTCCGCAGAAATCAATGAGAGTCGCATTGATCAGGTTCCATCGGACTTCACCCCCCCTGGTCCTGAGTGTTGTCTCAAAATTGGTGAGTGTTCCCCTCGATTCCAATTCCCTGGCAAAAAGGTCACGGTCTTCCGGGTGAACCCAGTAATCCCGTGCATGCTGATTCAAGGCTTCCTTGACAGGAACTCCAAAGAACCGGGATGCAGATTCATTGATAAAGAGAACGTTTCCACTTTCCAAACCAGTAACCATGACAGGAAATTCGGTATTGTCAACAAGGATCTTGTACCGCTCTTTACTCTGGTGGAGCTCCTGTTGGACTTCAGCCAGGGAATCAAACTGGGCGCGGAGTTCTTCTTCGGCGGCGGCAATTTTTTCATAACTGACATGCAACTCCTGCTCTTTTTCTACCTGCCCCGTCACATCGAGGAGGACTCCGCTGTAGATCAGCTCGCTGCCTTTTTCCACCGGGTTTGAGAGCCCCCGGATCCAGATCTGCTCACCGGAGTGTTTACAGAACCTGCCTGTGAAATCCCATCCCGATCCGGACCTTACTGCTTCCGCTATCGAATCCTGGAAACGTCGTTGGTCGTCCGGGTGAATATGCTCAGCACAATGGGGTAAGAAATCAGCCAGGTTATTGTCTATCCCGAGGATCTCCACAGAGCGGGGACTGATATAATTGAAACCCATTGTTCCATCCGGACGTGCATAAAATCGATAGACCACACCGGGGATGTTTGCAGCAATCTCCTCCAGCTGCTCATGCTCCTTTCGCAATTTTTCTTCTGCGACCTTGATTGCGGAGATGTCCCTGATATGCTCCACGATTTGCTTTATAGTACCAGCCTCATCGACAATAGGATAACTGCGTACATCCAGCCAAACATCCAGTTCAGGGACATATTTCTCCACCCTTGCAGGTTTTTTTGTGAGATAGGTCTGGCTCGTCGCACAGATCTCACAGGGGATATCGTGCCCGATCAGCTCGTAGCATTTTTTCCCGGACACTTCGTCCGGTGTTCTCCCTACGAACGCATATCCAGCGGCGTTATAACGGATTATGCCATGATGCGGATCCTGGATGCCGATTACATCCGGAATTGCATTGAGGAGTGCCTCCAGCAGTTCGCTTTTCTCCCGAAGCTCGTGCTCCCTCTTTCGCAATGCTCTCTCACTGCGGGTAAGCATATCATTCTGGGCCTGGAGCTCTTCTTCTGTGGCGGCGAGCTGCTCGTATGCAGCCTGGATTTCATCGCGCTGCCGGGCGAGGTCATCTTCCGCACGCTTCCGGTCGGTGATGTCCACCGACACTCCAAGAACTGCAGGAGTAACGGTGCCTGAGAACCAGAAAGGTATCTTGGTAGTAGTGAGATAGCGTGTAATTCCCTGCGAGTCCGTCATTGGTTCTTTATGGATGAGTTTGGATTCTCCGGAAGAGATTACTTCGCTGTCATCGGCACGGAAGTGTGCCGCCTCAGCTTCTGATCTGGCAAAATCAGCATCTTTTTTCCCGGTGAGTTCCTCGACGGTCGTGCCATATGCATCGGCTACTGCTTTGTTCACCAGGATATAGGTTCCCTCGATGTCCTTTGCAAAGATGAAGTGGGGAACAAGGTCGATAATCTGCCTGAGCCTTTTTTCATTCAACCGGACTTCATTCTCCGCTCTCTCACGCCTGATTGATTGTTTTATTTTGTGTTCGAGTTCAATAAATTGGGCTCTGGGTGAACCGCCTTTCTGGATATAAAAGTCTGCCCCATTGTTGATTGCCTCAATGACTACCTCTTCTCTGCCCTTGCCGGTGAACAGGATGAACGGGATATGAGGGTCACGCAGGCGGACCTGCTTTAAGAATTGAACCCCATCCATCACTGGCATCTGGTAGTCTGAAACAATAGCATCGTAATGGTTCCCATTTAAACGCTGAAGACCCTCTTCTGCAGAAAGGGATGTATCAACTGCAATCTCCCTGTTTTTCTCCAGGAACGCTTTGCTCACTTCCAGGAACGCCTGCTCATCGTCAATATGAAGTATTGATATCGTATATCGGACACCCCTACAAAAATTAACTAAAAACCAGTATAAATATATATAGAACTTGAAGCGATTACCCGGTTACGCACTTTTGTAAAATCCCAGGGCAACCTGCTCTAAAGGGCCTTGTGCATGATCTCTTTCGAGGATAGGATTTCGACTGAAAATGGCTTCGCCATTTTCATGATTTATGCCCGAAATCCTGAAAGGAGTTCATAATGTGTTGGTATGAAAACCGCATCAGCGGTTTTCATCAGGGAGGCATGTGACCCGACAGTCTCATGTGCGTTTCAATAGGAATTCAGGAGAGATGTGTCCCCCTACTCTCCGGATGCGAGGGCTGTAACACTGCAATGAAATGGAAGCAGGGAGTATAGAGATTGATACCTCTTTTTTACTTCTCCTGCCGCGGAGGGAAATAAATCCCTTGCAGGATTCCATCCCGACCGGGTCTATGACTGGTTCTTAGAACCCTTTATCGATGCCTGTGACTGGGTCATGGTCCTCAATACCTACGTTATGAGCCAGTTTGGTGACGGGAGCATGATGAGCTTCAAACCGTACATCTCCGGGTCCCGGTACATTCTGAAAATGGCCAACTATCCCAAAGGTTCCTGATGCGATGTCTGGGATGCGCTCTACTGGCGCTTCCTCTACGTCCACAGAGACCTGTCTGAGTATAATCAGCGAATGGCCCCCTTTATCACCTTTATCACCCGCATGCCTGAAGAGAAACGGCAGCCGCTAATCGAAAAGGCCGAACGGTATCTGGCCTCCATTGCCATTGGGACGTGTGATGGCATGCCTCCCCATCCGCCGGAGGAGAGAACAGGCATGAGTACCCGATAACATTGCTTCTCTTAAGGTCCCTTCTTCATTCTACCGATCTGCCTGCTCTCCGTCAATGAGAGGATCGGTTATGGAGCAAGATCAGCGTATGTAATAAGGAGGATCTACAGAAAACATTAAAAAAATCACCGCGATAATAACAACAAGAGTGATTTTATGAAATACCTGGCCGTGTTGTGCGGATTCGTTGCCCTTGGACTGGTATTTTCCGGGTGCAGCCAGGTGAGCCAGTCAGGACCAAAGACCGTTGTGATAGGGGTGATGCCGTTCAACGAGCAGTACATCATCGGCGAGATAGCGGCCCTGCTCCTTGAGAAGGAGGGATATTCCACGGAGATCCGGTCGGGGATGAATAATGCAGCCCTCTACGATGCCATAAAAGCCGGCCAGGTCGATATGTATGTCGATTATACCAGTACTGTCTACTACCAGTTGCCTGATCGTGAGCCGGTCGACCGTTGGGATCCCGGAAAGGTGTATGCAATCGTCGAGAGAGGTCTCGCCAGGGACGGCATCCTGCTCGCAGGACAGCTTGGGTTCCGGAACGATAACATGATCGTGGTTCCCTCTGCATGGGCTTCCAAGCGAAACGTCCGCACCGTAGATGATCTCGCGCCGTATGCAAATGAGATGGTCTTTGGAAGCGACCTTGTATTCCATGCAGCCGAAGAAGACGGCCTCCCCCACGTGGAGAAGGTCTACAATTTCTCCTTTGGAGAGGTCAGGCCGATGGACCCGTCACTCACCTTTGTCGCGCTCCAGTCAGGAAACGTCGATGCCATCGTCGCTTACACCACCGATTCGCGCATCGCGCTCTTCAATCTCACCGCACTCGAGGACAACCAGTATGCGATGCCCCCCTACCATGCCATCCTGCTGGTGAACGGGAAGCGTGCAGAGGACAAGGGGATCATTACATCAATATCCCCGCTCATCGATCAAATCGACTCAGAAACCATGCGACATCTGAACAGCCGGTTCGACATCGACAAGGAAGACCCGAAAACCATCGCCCGTGAGTACCTGGTGTCCCGCGGACTGATCGCGACCTAGGAGGGAGTACAATCCCGCCCCCGCGACTGGGAAGAGCAGGGCCCGCGCAGATCAGGTTCGAAGGCGTCACCAAGCGGTACGGTGCGGTTGCAGCCGTGGACCACGTTGATCTGGAGATCGATCGCGGCGAGCTATTTGTGTTGATCGGCCCATCGGGAAGCGGCAAGACCACGATGATCAGGATGGTCAACCGCATGGTTGAGCCCGACGAGGGAAGGATCCTGATCAATGATACGGATATCAGGGGGCTCGACCCGGTCGAACTGCGGCGGAGCATCGGGTACATGATCCAGCACATCGGTCTCTTTCCCCACATGACTGTCTCGGAAAATATCGGGCTTGTCCCGGCCCTCTCAAGAATGCCCAGGGATTCCTTGCAGGAGAGGATCACGCATCTTCTCTCGCTGGTGAAACTTCCTCCAGGACTCTTCATGGACCGTTACCCGCGGGAACTCTCTGGCGGACAACAGCAGAGGGTCGGCCTCGCCCGTTCGCTCGCAATGGACCCATCCCTGCTCCTCATGGACGAGCCGTTCGGGGCACTCGACCCCGTCCTCCGCCACCAGCTCCAGGAAGAGTTCCTGGAGATAAAGGCGCACGTGAACAAGACCATCCTCTTCGTGACCCACGACGTCGAGGAGGGGTTCCGCCTGGGAGACCGGGTGGGCGTGGTGGCAGAAGGAAGACTCATCAGGGTTGGGAGCCCCGAAGAACTCATCCTGGACCCCGGTTCATCCGAGGTTGCCTCGCTGATCGGGGTCGAGCAGAAGATGCGGTACCTGGACCACCTCTCGGTCAGGTCGCTGGCGATACCAGTTGATCCATCCCTCGTCTTTGACGGGGACCTCGCTGTCGGAGAGGCCAGGAATGCGATGGTTGCATCCCGGGCAGATTATCTCCTGGCAGGGCATGGTGGTATTCCCGAAGGGATTGTATACCCTTGGGATCTTCTGGCATCACAGGGAGCCGGTGTGCGGCTTGGTGACCTGGCGCATAAAATCCCTGTTCTCGATCCTTCCTCCACCGCCTCTGATGCGTTGTCGCTGATGAAGGCACAGGGGGCATCGATAGCTCTTGTCATTGAGGATGGCGGGAGCACCGGTATCCTGCTGATGGATGAGGTTACAAAGCGGCTGTTGTAGCCGGACGTGGATTCATGGACACACTGGCAATGATCGCAGGGGTCTGGCAGACCTATGACCTCACCCTCCGGACCACCCAGCACCTTGAAATGTTTGCGATATCCTTCCTCGTCACGCTGATTGTGGGGATCTCCCTTGGAGTTCTGTTCTTTTCTTCGACGAGCGCACGCGTTACCGGGATATCCACCCTCACCGTAGTCGAGATGATTCCCGACATTGCTCTCCTTATCCTCCTTATCCCCATTGCAGGGATAGGGGTTCCCCCGACCGTGAGCGCCGCAGTACTGTATTCACTTCTCCCTGTTGCCCGGAACACGACTGTGGGGCTGCTGGGAGTGAGCCCACGGTATATTGAGACGGCAAGGGCTGTGGGCCTGACCGAGCGGGAGACCATGTATCACATACGATTCCCTCTCGCCCTTCCCCTCATATTTGCAGGCGTGCGGATCGCGGTGATATTCTGCATGGGCGTGGTGACGCTCGGTGGAATCATCGGGGCCGGCGGGCTCGGGGCTCCCCTCCAGACAGGGATCACCACGGGAAATGATCTCCTGATCCTCGTGACAGGGTGCTGGGTGACGTTCCTTGCCGTGAGCATGGACGCCGTTGCGTGGGGGGTCAGCAGGCTCGTATCTGCACAGTATGGAGGAGTACCATGACCGCGCTCCCCGCTGCGATCCTCGTCCACATCACACTCGCCTTCAGCGGGCTCGCACTGGCAGTTGCCGTCGGCATACCGCTCGCGGCTCTCTCGCTCCGTTCCCGGACAGCAGGAGCCATCATCTCTACCCTCACTGCGATCGGGCAGGCCATCCCGGTATTCGCCCTGGTCGCGTTCATGGTACCTCTGGTGGGAATCGGGTTCGCTCCTTCAGTTCTTGTGATTTTTATCAGCACGCTCCTGCCAATAGTCCGGAATACGTATGCCGGGATATCTTCGGTAGACCCAGATATCACCGATGCTGCCGCAGGCATCGGACTGAGATGGAGCGAGACCCTGACGAAGGTGAGGGTCCCCCTCTCACTCCACGCGATCTTTTCGGGAGTGAAGTTCTCGTCAATCATCGCCAACGGCGTGGCCATCGTGACGGTATTCATCGGGAGCGGGGGTCTCGGGGTGATCGTGCTGAGAGGCCTGGCAAGGTTCTATGTCCCTGAAATACTTCTCGGGATCCTGCCTGCCATTGCGATTACTCTCCTAAGCGATTACTGCCTCTCACGCCTTGAAGACCGGCTCACTCCCCTGCCGCTCAAGGAGAGGGGGCCGGTTTTCCGCCCTCACTCCTTCTCTCTTCCTTCTCGATAACGCCATCCTTCATCGAGATGATCCGATCAAAATACCTCTTGTGCCATTCTTCGTGAGAGACCATGACGATGGTCTGGTGCAGGTCCCGGTTCAACCTCTGGAAGAGATCGAGGATGATCCGGGAGTTCTGGGAATCCAGGTTTGCACAGGGCTCGTCAGCGAGGAGGAGGGTGGGCCGGTTCACGAGTGCCCGGGCAATCGCGACCCGCTGCTGTTCGCCGCCCGACATCTGCCCAGGAAGGTGGTGGATCCGGTCGCCGAGCCCGACGAGGGTGAGGATATCGCTGCAGGCAAGCGTGCACTCCTGGGCGGTCATACCCCGGGTCATGGAAGGGAGATATACGTTCTCCTTCGCGGTCAGCTCGGGAACAAGCGCATAGTCCTGGAACACGTAACCCAGGCGTCTTAACCTGAACTGGGTCCGGGCACGCTCGTCGAGGGTGCCGACATCGGATCCGTCAATCAGGATGGATCCGCTGGTAGGGCGGTCGAGGAGCCCGAACATGTGGAGCAGGGTCGACTTCCCGCTGCCGCTGGGTCCCATGATCCCCACGAATTCGCCTTTCTGGATCTTTACCGATACGCCATTCAGTGCCCTGACCTGGACGGCCCCCATGCCGTATATCCTCGTGAGATCGCGTCCGATGATCATGTCAACCCCGTATCGCTGTAAGGATATCTTCTCGTGTGGTAATCCATGCAGGAACGTAACCCGCGATCAATGATACTACAAGGAGGCTCATCGTGGAACGGAGGATCAATGCCGGGTCCACCACGGGGGCAACCGGGCCCCCGGGGAACACGATGGGATTCGCTGCGAGCAGCTGGAGGATCATCAGGAGGAAGGCGCACCCCATTATCGTGCCGATTGCAAAGATGAACAGGGCCTGGAAGAGGTATGACTTGATGATGATGGAACGGTCGATTCCAATTGCTTTCAGGATGCCGATCTGCTTGCGCCGGTACACCGTGTTGATGAAGATCACGATAAAGATGACAACGATGGCAATCACCAGGCTGACCGCCGTGCCGATGAGGTTGATGATGTTGAAACTGCCGATGATCTGGTTTAAGAAATTCGCGGATTTCTCCTGCCAGGTCCAAATCTTCTCCTGGAAACCGTAGGAGAGGAGGGTATTCCGCATTTCGTTCTCCTTTCCGGTCTCCCTTGTCCTCACAAGGATCTGGTTTGCCCGGTCTTCGAGCCCGAATACGTCTTCATACTCCTTTTTTGTAATGAATGCATTTGAATCGACGCTGTAGGAGTTGGAGGTCACGATACCCTTGATCCGGTACTGCCGGGTCACTCCGTTATTGAAGGTGACATCTACCACCTTCCCCACATCCACACCGCCGAGAGAGGAGATCACGTCGAGTTTTTCATCCTCATTCCCCGCGAGCCGGTATCCCAGCACTATATGCCCGGTATCCCCGTCAGCCAGATAAGAACCGCTGGAGACCTTCGTTCCGATCTTGAGCACGCTCTGTTCGTCACCCGGCTTGATCGCATAGAGCGCCGGGGTGACTACATTTCCCTTGTATACAATTGTCGCACTGGTTACATAACGCGTAGATACTCCCGTGATACCGGGTATCCGTTCGAGCTTTTTCTGGAGTTCGCTCACGCTGTTGATGTACACCTGGTTCTTCTTCGGTTCAATCACCAGGTTCCCGTAGCTGTAATCGATGCTCTGCTGGTTGAACAGCACGGCAACACCGGTGATAATCGAGGGAAGGAAGATCAGGTTCACGAAGACCATCCCGATAATGAGGATCGTGAGGGAGAGGGTCCCTTTGTTCCCCCGGACAATCGACCGCTTCGCGAGGAAGAACGCGACTTTTGACTCTTCAAACATTGCCAGTTCCCGGTTTACGGCGGAAGAAGTACCAGTACGCTCCCGCTCCTGCAAGCAGCAGGATGACGATCACGCCGATCAGCATGGGGAGGTTGTCATCGCTGTGAATGTTCAGGTGGAGATCCTGCTGTAGCTGGTCTCTGCCGTAATCATCCTCGTAACTGATAGTCAGCGTGTAGGGGATATCTCCGGCCTGGTCTGCCTGGAGGTTAAAGGGGGCCGGCGCATCGTTGCCCGGCTCTATCTTTCCGACGAATGCCTCCCTGGTGCCGCTGAGCGGGATCTCGACCCTGGCATCGACAGACTTGGCATCGTCTGTGCCGGTGTTCTCTATCCTGATGATCAGGGTAAACTGGTCTCCCTTCTTGATCCGGGACGGGTCCGTCGTGACCTGCGAGATATCTAACCTCGCTTTCCCCCTGATGTTGATGCCCAGCGTCTCTCCCTGTCGCTGGTACGACCCATCCGGTTCCTGGAACTCGAGGACCAGGTTGACCGGCCGGATTCCGAGCGGGGATTTCTTATCGGTAAAAAATTCCATCACGACTGTGCTCCTCTCGCCCGGACCAAGTTTTGCGATATGGATGGTGCTCGGGGTCTTTGCGGTGATCGAAGATGTCGACGAGTTCACGGTGAGCCTGAGATTGCTTGCCGATACCTGCCCGTTATTTTCGAGCACCACCGTTGCCGAGAAATCATCACCGGGAACCACACTCGCCGGCAGCTGCTTCACGATGCTGATCCGTGGCCTCTGCTGGATCAGCACCTCGCTATTCACGTTCACAGGGATGGGAAATTTCAGGCTTTTCGCGTCAGAGACCCGGATCCAGATCTCGGGGAAGTACACCCCTGCTTCTTTCGGCGCCCTGATGAGGAACGAGATCGGTATGGACTGGCCCGGCCCGAGTTCCCCGACCCGGTTGTATCCACCGCTGATCACTTCGATGCCCTTTCCTACCATTGTGACACTATCGATAGGGGCATTGATGGCGACATTGGTGGTCGTTGCACTGGTATCGGAACTGTAAGACTGGGTGAGGGTTGCCTGATCGGCGGTATTCTTCACCGTCACGGTGACAATCCCCTCTTCCCCGGGTATCAGCACTGAAGGAGATACCTGATAATCGGCGATGATGACTGTCGGGACACTTGCGGCTGCCGGAACTGCGATGCAGGAGAAAAAGATCAGGACAAGGAACGCCGCGACCGGCCCGACATTGCGCTCTGGCGGCCACATGTGGAGAGTGTATCCCCACCGAGTTGATATAACTATAGACCTGTGCATGGTGAGTCCTGTGTGGGAACGGAATGTGTTGCATCCGGGGCTTCCCGCACAGGCCACACTCTCCTCGTTTGAGTAGAGACCCGGGGTGGACCTTGAGGGAATGCGGGAATCTTCCCGCCGGGGTATACTTATTTCTTGCACGCCCGGATATGGATACTATGGCCGATACTGTTCCCTATACGGTCACTGGCAAGGCAGGGGACGTCGAATTCCGGAAATACCCGGCGATAATCCTTGCATCGGTCAGCGGGGGACCTGACGACGAGATGTTCCCGACCCTCTTCCGCTATATCACCGGGCAGAACAGGACCAGAACACAGATCCCGATGACAGCCCCGGTCATCACCGGGGAGAAGATCCCTATGACGTCTCCCGTGATCTCCGGGGAAGGGACGATGTCGTTTGTGATGCCGCAAGAGTATACTAAAGCATCCCCCCCAGAGCCGCTCGATTCCCGTATCACCCTCCGGAAAGTTCCGGAACGGACCATTGCTGCCATCCGGTTCTCCGGGATTTCGGACGAAAACACCGTCCAGGAAATGACTGGGCGACTCCTTGCTGTGCTCGAGCAGGAGAAGATCACGGTGATGGCAAGCCCCTTCCTGATGCGGTACAACAGTCCATGGACACCCGGCTTTTTGCGGAGGAATGAAGTCGGTGTTGAGGTTTCAGGAATCTGACAGGTGTTGAGCCTGCACACGATTCCTCGATTATCGGGAAAAACCACCTGATCATTCTTGAATCTTGAATAATCAGAAAAAATATTGTCCGTTTATTGTGGTAAAGAAATACCCTCCAGAAGATGCACCCGCCCCACAGTTTCACTTGGCTCCACACGGTGCGGTGGATGTGAAAACAACATTTCTGTTTCATTAAAAAAGTTTTTGCAAGGGCTTTTTTACGAATGCGGCAAGCCCCATCCGGTTTGTCAAATACGTTCGTAAATCAGTTATTTTTATGCTTGCGTAAAAAATGCGGTTGAAAAGTGTAATGGTGTGTTTAGAGGGAAATGACCGTGCGGCAATTACTCACTGAGGTGGCTTATCAGAACCATCTCCTGACCCGTCCCTTGTATTCGCGATATTCTTCACCGAATCTCTCCTCCATCCTCCTTTCCTCGATTGGAATGAGAATGAATTCTGCAAGCAGAAAGATGATGACAGGTATCACACACACAACCAACGATCCGAGAAGGATTGCAAACCCAATCAGCCAGATCAGAATCCCGAGATACATCGGATTACGGCTGAACTGGAATGGCCCTGATGTCACCAGGGCTGAACCACCTCTCTCGAGCTGGAACCCGGTTCCTGTTTTCCGAAAAACACTTGCTGCCCACATCATGAGCCAGATGCCGAGCAGCATCACAATGGCTCCAAGATAGGAATAGGGGGGAGGGATCACAATCCTTATCAGTATCAGGTAGTGTAAGAGGAGCGGCAGGACTAACAATACCGCTATCTCTACGATACCCGAACCCCGACGGTGACCTTTTCACCTCACCTGTGCCTTTTTTCTACCATCCATAGGCAAACCCTGCTTCTTGTAATCAACTACAATGCAATCTGTAATCTGTGGGTGCAAGCATTCCGGAAAATAGCGAAACTTCTTAACCAAGATGCTGCCTCCCGGTTTTGGTACCTTTTCACTGCTGATCTTGTAAAAAAGAGAAGATTCGGCCGTTGAAATCTACTATTCATTCGAAATTGCAATGTTCACCCGTTTTTCAATGCGACAATATCCTTTACACCGACAAGTTTCCAGACCATCGATCGTTCTTCCCTCTCGAGGGCTTCGATCGGCTCGCTGGGTGAATGCCCCAAAGCACTCAACACACGAGGTGAAAGGGTCTTGTTCTTGATCATATCCACAAAGAGTTTACGCACCTTTTTCTTCTGTGAGGGGTCACAAACCTCCTCAAGGAAGCCCTGAAGGCTCACGAAGGTAAATGCGGAAAGGTCGGGAGCATACTCCTCTATCTCGACAGAGACTTTCGGGTTGCTTTTGAAATATTCGATTTTTCTGCCATATTTTGTGGAAAGGAAGTAGAGGTATTTTCCATCAAATACGTACATGAACGGAGCAATATAGGGGTGCTCACATGCACCGAACGCAATCCGTGATACATGCTGACGTTTGATCAGGGAGTCATACTCTGCTTTCGGCATTTTTGGGATTTTGATAGGTTCCTTCATACCATGATTCCTCGCATTGATTATGTTTCAGAGGTGGTGATAATGATGATCGTACACAAGAATTCATAACTATCCTCCCGAAATGGAAATGAGAGCGATATCGTATGGTTCGACATTATCCCCGCCCGAGAGTGGTGGTCAGCAGGTGTATCGAGTTTGATCCCTGCCGGTACGATGGCTCAAAGATCCCATCCCATACCGTGGAACACCTGAAATCCTTTGTTGACTTCCTACCGGTCTGTCCTGAAGTTGAGATTGGACTCGGGATACCGCGGGCAACGGTCAGAATCGTACGAATAGAAGGGGTCGACCACCTTATCCAGCCTGCGACCAGCCGGGATGTGACAGGTGATATGACCAGCTTCGCCACCCGGTTCCTCGACAGCCTCCCACCAATTGATGGTTTTATCCTGAAAGGGGGTTCACCCACATCCGGGACCAGCAATGTCAAAGTCTATCCCTCAGTAGAAAAATCCATGGCGATTGAACGGACTGCCGGCTTTTTTGCCCGGGAAGTGCTGAAGCGGTTCTCGCACCTGCCTATCGAGGATGAACTGCGCCTGAATAATGCGCGGATCCGTGACCATTTCCTTACCGGTATCTTTACCCTTGCAGGATTCCGGGAGATAGAGATGACACGGGATCGTGAAGCGCTTTCACGATTTCATGCAGCTAACAAGTTCCTCCTGATGGCCTGTCACCAGCAGCTCATGCGCGAAATGGGGCAGTGGATTGCAAACAGGGCTAAGAAAGATCCGGAAACGCTGTTTGTTCACTACCGCGAGATGCTCTGCGCTGCGCTCTCACACGTTCCCCGCTATACCAATAATATCAACGTTCTCCAGCATGCATTCGGGCATTTTCGCAATCGTGTGACGACCGAGGAAAAAGAGTATTGCCTCAGGTTGATCGATCGGTATAAAAATGGCCACGCCACCCTTGCCGAACCCCGGGACCTGCTCCGGTCATGGGTGATACGGTTCCAGGAGCCAAGTCTCATGGATCAGACCTTCTTTGCACCGTATCCGTTCGAGCT
>JALOPW010000014.1 GCA_025453675.1 Methanolinea sp. | reverse complement strand
TGTCTACAAGGAGAAGACCACCGCATCCGGTGTGATCGAGTCCTTCAGCAAGTCGATGAGTGTGCAGGACGGCGTCCGCCGCATCTAAACTCCCAGTAGTGTAAGATGAGCACAGGGGCTCCCAAAAAGAGCCCCCAACATTTTCTTCTTTCTATTGCCGTTGTAGTCCTACAGGGTATTTCTGTTCTTTCTGAAAGATCGGTTGACACTTTTCTCCCACATAGTGAGGGAGCGAACCGTGTTTTATCTGCTTCTCTCGATATTTTTCTGAAATGAAAAGATAACCATGGGATGGAGAGGCACAGTTTTTTTTCTTGTGTGATCTGCACGCGTTTCCATCGTGAAAAAAGACAGAGAAAAAGCATTTATTATTGGAAAGGGTACATTATCCCATCAAGGAGGAATCACATGAAAAAAATCACCTGGCTGGTACTGGGCATTGTATCTCTCTCACTCATGATAGGTGGTGCATCTGCACTGTATGAAAACATGACTTCCTCGATGGGGTCTTCCTACGAAGATGTATTTAAAACACCTGAACTGACTCATGCATGGTCGTATTACTATGAAGACCCATTTAAGATCCCCAACATCACCCCGTCAATTGGGCCTTCCTATGAAGACGCATTCGCCACCCCTAACCTGACACCCGCGATGTGGCCTTCCTACGAAGATGCATTCAAAACACCTGAACTGACCCATGCATGGTCGTTTTATTATGACGATCCATTTATGACCCCTACCATCACTCCATCGATTGGGTCTTCCTATGAAGACGCATTCAAAACACCTGAACTGATTCACGCCTGGTCGTATTATGATCAAAACGTGTTCAAAGTTCCATGGGAATAACCTGAAGAATACAGACAGTGGGGACTTCCACTCTTTTTTTTCCAATGAAACACACAGGATACCTTCTGGTCACATGCCTCACTGATGAAAACCGCCGCTGCGGTTTTCATACCAAAATCACTTCGTGTTTTTCCTGATGTATGCTCGACCGTACGGCGGTCATAGGCGGTTAATATGAAAATGGCTGCGCCATTTCCATGAACGCATATGCATGTGTCTCGAGGAGGATCATGTAGTTTTTTCAGGTTGGAATGCCCGGAAGGTATGGACATTATTCACAATCACCTCATAAAGTTGGAATTTTAGCCCTTTTTTCCACGATGGCATTGAGAGGTATTGAGAAATGCCTGGAATATTGAACATATTATCAAATGGCGGAAATAGGGCAGACCAACAACAGATATGTATTCCAGAGTGCCCCGGAAATTGGGCTCACAATACCACCAATCGCTATTGGCACTCATGAATGATTCCCATTCTCCCTGTTCCTGGCTGGAAACCGGGTGATAGCCAGGGGTGGAATCTGCAGAGCGGATAATCGCATATCTTGAGGAGTGATTCTGCAGAGAGTGGTTTGGATTACCACAACACAGCAGTGCGAGGAGAAAGTCTTTATAATTCCACTTAAGATATTACTGTAATATTCATCATTCATAGGACCGTGAGAACATGAAAAAATACACTCTACTCATACTGGCCCTGGCAATTTTTACTGTCGGAACCGCAATGGCTGACTACATTCCGGCCTATAGCAATGTGGCCGAGATGGGCAGCTCCTTCACAGGTTCCCGTGTATCAATGGTCACTACTGCCAGTCAAAATCCAGTCGGCATGGACTATAGTGTCAGCCTCTCGGGAGTGGGTACTGCGTCTGCCTGGATCAACGCACACCTCATGGAAGGCCGGACTGGCATTGCATTTCCCACAGGTTTGAACGGTGGAACCCTCTATAGCCCGTTCTTCTATAACCCCGACACCGGGGGGATATCTCCAAACAACGGTTTCATGCAGGGGACTGACCTTGTCTACAAGGAAAAGACCACCGCATCCGGCATAATAAAGGATTTCAGTAAGACGATGAGCATCCAGATGAGCAACAGTGGCAGCTCTGTGCTGGGTTGAGACTGCGGTATCATCACTGTAATTTTTTTCGTTCACTCAAAGAGCCGATGGCAGTCTTTGAAAATGGGTTTTATTTTCTGTGTCAATTGTCCTTCTCCATAGCGGGGTAATTCTCACTCATTTCCGGGAATTTCGTAGTGTAAAACAGTCAATGGTCTAACGAGATTCCTGAACAGGAAAGAATAATTCATGAGATAATACCCATGGCATCTCACATCTCAGAAAGTATTTATCTCAACAGACCGATTTATTTAGTCTGATGCTGGGAGTACCGGAATGAAAAATACAGGAGAGGATCAATGAAAAGACTAAGAATCGTGGCAGTTGCCTTGCTCATCCTCCTTTCAGGGATGGTAATGGCCGACGACCCTGTCGAAGCCACCCGTCAGACGCAGGGGATCACCACGGTCACCCATGTGGTGGTCTATGGCACATTTACCGATAGTGCCGAGGGAGTCTGGGTATCTTCGAATCAGGACCTGAGGAACAACCCCCCGCTGAATAATTACAGCGATGATGTGGGTGACAACGGGGTTATCGATCCCACTACGCAACTCTGGACTCCTGAGACGCAGTATACCATGTCCTACAGCGAACAGACAATGGCGGACAACGGGTACACCGAGTGGGACAAGGTAGTGAGCCTCAACACCGGGAACCAGGTGGCGAACCAGAACAACTTCGAGACGACCACGCAGTTCGATTTCGTGTCGTTTGATGATGCCTTCGGCAGAGCGACATTCTCAGAGAGTTTGCTGCTCGATGCAGCGAGCCAGGGGTCGTCTGCTGGTAACAGCATGATGTGCCCGTTCTCCACTGGAGATAACGGCTTCATCCCGGCATACTGCAATGTGGTCGAGATGGGCAGTTCCTTCACCGGATCCCAGGTCTCGATGATCACCCGGGCAAACGAGCGCCATGTGTCAGCCTCTGCAGATGTACCCGTCGGAATGCAGTACAGTGTCGGTCTCTCAGGGGTGGGCTCTGCCGCCGCCTGGATCAATGCACACATCATGGAAGGCAGGACTGGCAATGTGTTCCCCACAGGTATAAACGGTGGCATCACCTACAACGGCATGTTCTACAACCCTGACACGGGAGCCTTGTCTCCTGCGAATGGCTTCATGCAGGGCGGCGATCTCGTGTATAAAGAGAAGACCACCGCATCCGGTATAATCGAGTCCTTCAGTAAGTCGATGAGCTACCAGTCCGGTGTGCGCAGGATTTGAGACCTGATCAACCACAGTCTGGTGTAGGGCAGAAAATGCCCTATGAAATCTTTTTTCATCGAATCAGCATATGATGAACCTGGGGAGTATCCCAAGATACCCGCAGGTTCCACAGATGTTAAGAGCTTCCATGTCGAAATTCTAAAGATGAAGATCAATCTCTGGCTCTTACTCCTCCTTGTCCTGGTATGCATATCGCTTTCCGGGTGCATCTCATCGCAACCTGGAGATCCTCTGGAGAAGGCCAGGGAACTGCAGGGTAAGGGAGAACTCAACCAATCCCTCGCCATGTATGACGAGGCAATTTCTCTGAATGCCAATAACAGCGCCGCCTGGTCCGGAAGAGGAGACATCCTGCAGTTGATGGGACGAAATGAAGACGCACTCCGGTCTTATGATCAATCCCTGGTCCTTGATCCCACACCTGTGCCAGTCTGGATCAACCTGGGTGATATCCTCGCCGATATGGGAAGGAATGACGAGGCATTAAAGGCATACGATCGTGCAATCGCTCTCGAACCCAATGCCACCATGGCCTGGAACGGGGTTGGTGAGACCCTGGCCCGGGAAGGGCGGTACAAGGATGCCGCCGCGGCGTTCTCAATGGCTCTTCGGACGAACAAGACCTTTGCACCAGCTGCAAAGAACCTCGGGGATGTGCTCGTCGCTCTGAAGGAATTTGACCAGGCGCTTCGCGCATACGACGGTGCCATCAACATCAGTCCTTCCTATGGTGAAGCGGCGTTCGCAAAGGGGGATCTCCTCTCCCAATTTGGGAAATATCAGGAGGCACTTGCCGCGTATGAGTATGCACTCCTGTATTTGCCCAACAACACCGTGCTGATCTCCCATATGGCATCCATCCAGTCGGCGATGGGAAGATCCAGTGCCGCCATAGATACATATGACCGCGCGATTGCACTCGATCCCAAGAATGCGACATTCTGGGCGTACAGGAGTTTTCTGCTCAATAATCTCGGAAAATTCAATGAATCGCTTGATTCAGCGGACAAGGCAATTGCACTGGACCCACAGAACAGCGTAGCCTGGAACAACAAGGGTTTTTCCTATAATGCACTTGGGCGCTATGAGGATGCGGTGAACGCATATTCATCGGCACTCAATGCAAGTCCTGATAATGTGGCCGCACTCACCAACAGGGGTTTTTCCTATCTGAGCCTTGGCCGTTACCAGGTTGCAATCAGCGATCTTGACGAGGCCATCACCCTGGAACCCGCATTCCCCCCTGCATGGGCTTACCGGGGGCTGGCCTACCTCCGCCTCGGGGAGTATGATGAGGCTTTAAGGGATGCGACGCGGGCAGTTGAACTTGATCCCCGCAACGCATATGCCTGGTCAACCCAGGGGATGGCACGTCTCCAGAAGGGGATGTTCCAGGATGCCTCCATCTCATTTGATCAAGCTCTTGCAATCACCCCGGCCTCCCTTGAGTTTTGGCTCAACAAGGGGTACGCACTCCAGGGTGCAAAGGACTACCAGGGAGCCATTGAAGCATATGACAGAGTCCTCTCGATCGATCCCAAGAACTCCGCGGCATGGGTATACAAAGTCGCAGCCCTACAAGGCCTTGGGAGAGGAGAGGAGGCAATCCTGATCACCGAGAATGAGTTGAGAAAAGATCCCGGGAACCAGACGCTCCTTATCAGAAAGGCATATGCACTCGCCGCTGTGAAACGCCCAGGAGAGGCAATGCTCATCTATAATCGTATACTTGAAAGCGATCCATTCAATATTGAGATACTTCTGTGGAAAGCGATGATCCAGATCGAACTTGGCGACTTCCTTGGTGCCATTCAGAACTACGATACGGTGCTCGGGATCGATTCCAACAACCATGAGGCACTTGTTTACCAGGGCGTTGCCTATTACCGGACCGGACAGTTTGAGAAGGCACTGGAGACCTATGATAAGATCCTTGCGATCGATCCAAATGTCTCATTTGCCTGGTCATACCGCGGGTATGCCCTGGTAAAATTGGGGCGTGTCCAGGAGGCAATCAAGTCCTTCGACCGGGCGCTTGAGCTGAATCCCAACGACACCGATGCCAAGCACGGAAGGGTAGAGGCAATGCGTGTGATCTGGCCCTCTTATATCCAATCCTAGGATCCATCGTCCCAGCGGTGCTGATATCCCTGGATCGTTGCAGGGCGCCCGTCAACCTTCACTACAGGTTCAGCAATAACCCGGCCGATGACAAACAGGTCGGGAATGGACAGGGGGAGGATCTCCGGGGGGCAGGTGAACAGGAGGCCGAAGTCCCCCCCTCCCCGGAGGGCAAGATCCCGCGAGACATCACCTGGAATTCCCTCTATTCCCGGTATCCTGGACGTAGTTATTTCATAACCGCAACGGTTCGCATCGAGCATATCAGAGAGAGAGACAAGGAGCCCGTCGCTCACGTCCATCATTGACGTGACCCCGGATCTGGCCAGGGCGCGTCCCTCCTCCACCCGGGGACGCGGGGTGAAGAGGTACTCGCGATATGCGGGGAACCCCTCAAGCGCGGCCTGGGCCCTCCCGGGTATCCCGACGATCCCGATCACGTCTCCCACCCTTGAGCCGGCCCTCCGGACCGGGTGATCAGAGAACCCAATTCCCGAGCTGACCAGGGTGAGTTCCCGATGGCAGTCCAGGTCTCCTCCGGCAAACCGTGCACCATACGTGTCACAGCACTCTTTTGCCCCTTCCAGTATGGGGCGCAGGCGGGAGGGGTCATCAAGACCTATAGCCAGGAGGATATCTGCCGGGTCTGCACCCATGGCCGCGATATCCGAGAGCGTCACTGCCACGCTCATCCAGCCCACCTGCCAGTCAGACATCCCTGCCGGAAAATCGGTGCTTGCGTGCACCATGTCCGTGGAGAAGACCAGGAACCGATCACCGTCGGGGAGGATGGCACAGTCATCAAGTACTGCGTCTCTTCCCACCACCTCCATCACCACCCGCTTTAAATCCCGCTCATCCAACTTTCTTCATCTCCTTTCCCCTCTCGGTGAGGTACTCCTGGAAGATCTGCTCCAGCATCTGGCCCTTCTTCTCCTTCTCGTACAGCACCTGGGACTCTTCCCACCGCTTCAGTGCCGCCCGGTACTGGAGGGGGTCTGCTGCTCCCTTCTTCCCCTTCACCACCACTCTGACCTGGCCCCCGGTGAGAAGCGGGAGAGAAAACTCGCGAAAGACGGCCTCCACCTGGGGGGCGACGGTCTCGCCGGCGTACTCCCCCACCAGGAGAGCGGCTATCCCTGCCTGTGCCAGGTCCTTTGCCGCGTTCTTCCCGAACCCCTCGACCCGTGGGAGGTACAGGACATCGCCTTCCCGGATCCCCATCTCCCCTGCGAGAGTCTTTACCCCCTCCCTGGTGAGGGCCGGCAGGATCTTGAGCGGGATGGTCTCTCCCGAGAGCAGGGCCTCGTCAAACTCCTTCATCCTCTCTATCCGCTTTTTAAGGGTCGTATTCGACCTCTCCTCCTTGCGGAGCCTCTTTTTCAGGTTCTGTATGATCACGTCCCTCTTGACCATCTCGGCGTCTGATCGCACACGCTCGTCCTGACGGGAACGGACCCTCTTCAACCGCTCCTGCAGGCGTATCACCTGCTGGTCCCGCTTCTGGAGGTCTTCCTGAAGCTCGGCCACGAGGGTCCGGAGCCTCTTCACCGTCCCGTCCAGTATCCGGAGCCGCTCGTCCCTCACGGCATTCATCTCCACCGGGGGGGCCTTCTCCTCGGCCGGAGCACCCTTCTCCTTCAGATCCCCGATCACCTGTTCCACTGACTGACCCCGGACGATCCCAGCCCTCACCTCCTCCAGATCGTATCCCGGGGGAACCCGTTTCTGCAGACTCTGGAACTTGTTCCGGTATGTGCGGAAGGCCTCCAGTGCCGCGGAGAGCGCGTCACGCTCGTGATCGTTCTGGTAGACGAATCCCGAAGTGAGGGTGTGCTTGGCCTCCACGCTCATGTCCTGCCTTGGCGTATGTGCAACTGCATTGAAGGCCCGTCGGATCTTCTCCACCGAGAACGGCATCTCGTGCACGTCGGAGGAGATGATCAGCGGCTTCCCTACATGGTAGAGGGCCTCTATCACCCCTGACATCGAGATCTGGCGGGAGCTCTGCAGCAGGAGGAGGTTGCCGTCAAGGTCAAGGGCGGCGATGGCCGTGGTCGTCCCCGGATCGATCCCTGCGATAAGATAGGGGGGCTTGCGGGAGAGGGGGCGAAAGCGTATCCTCTCCAGTCTCTTGCCTGAGATGCGCACCTGCACATCCGCCCCGCGGTAGGTGGATACCGGCACCTGGTCGCGGGGGGCCTGCACGGTGAAGGAGACCCTGCTGCACCCCCCAAAAGCCCGGGTCTCTTTTTTCTCATACCGCAAACCGGCCGCCATAAGCTCCATCACTATCTCCCTGGCCTTTGCCTGGACTGCCCCGTGCATCTTCCGCACGTAGCGGTTCTGGCTCCATCCCCCCTTCCCGGGCGACCTGTGCCTGCTGACTACGATCTCGCTCTCATTCTCAAATGCAATCACTTCTGCGCCGGCACCGAGGGCTGCCACCCTGGCAGTAGTGCGGGCCTCGTCAAAAGGATCGAACCGGTTGAAACTGATATTGAACCTGCTGGCCACTTTCCCAAGCGTCTCCTTCTTTTCCCCTCCCGTTACCTGTACAAGCCTGACCGACGGGGGGAGTGCCTGGAGGAATGAGAAGAGGTCATGCTGGTCCACCGATATCTCCTGCAGGCTGTCGACTGCAAGGATATCAGGCTTCTCTCTGTTCAACAGGCGTAAAAGTCGGAATCCCGATACCTCTGACTCGCTCTCGATCTCGTGACCTGACAGGACCACCAGGGCATACATCGGCCTCTTCGACCTGGACCTCACCGAACCCTTGATCACATCGATCCCGAAGATCTTCATCCGGTCACCCTGGCGATTGCAGTCGCGAGGTCTCTCTCGATCTTATATTTGCGCTTGAAGTAGCGGAGTATATTTCCTACGTCCCGGGCAAGGATCTCCCCGGCATTGGGATGATCGGGCGCTATCCACTGGGGCCAGTCAATCAGCACCACCTCGTCCCCGTCTATCATCACGTTGTATTCCGAGAGGTCTGCATGGATGACGCCCAGGGTGTAGGCGAGAGAGACAGATGTAAGGATTGCCTCCATAGTGAATGCTGGATCCTGCAGGTGGCAGCGGTGCATGTTCACACCATGGATGAACTCCATGGCCACCACATTCCGGTTCCGGTCGATGGGGAGTGGCACTCGCACACGGGGATAAAGCTTTTTCAGGGCTGTGTGCTCCCGCTCTGCGGAGAACCTGGAGGCGAATATCCAGGGGCAATGGCCTTCTTCGGGGAGATACTCCCTGGAGAGGCGGACCGACTGGAAGGACCGCTGTCCCACGTGGTGAAACTTGAGGGCTACGCTCCCCAGGCCGAGGGCCTCGTACACCACGGACTCCTTCCCCTCCCCGATCTGCGACCCGAGGGCGGATACGGTCCCCTTCCTTGTGAGGGAGAGGAGGGCCAGGGTATCGTAGCCTGCAAAGATGAGGCTGTACCCTTCGTAGGGCACCACGTCATAGCGCACCATGCCCATCTCCATGAGACGCCCCAGGCGGAAGAGGACTTCTGATTCGGATAAACCTGTAGATTTTTTTATCAGTTCGAGCGGGACCCAGGCGTAGGTCCTCATCAGGCGCTCCAGGGTGTTCAGAATACGTATCTCGAAAGGATGGAGCTGCCGGATATGGTCGGCAGAAATTGCCATGTGTGCTACACCATTTATCTATCCGGATGATAAAGGTTGATCTGATATCCTCCATGCGCTGTAGCAAGTGCAGGCGCCCTGCCATATTATTCCAGCGATATTCCGGCCTTCATCTCTGCCGGGAACATTTTATTTCCGATCTCGAGTCCAAGGTGAAGCGTGACATACGGAGTCGCCGCTGGATCCTGCCGGGCGATACCATTGCCGTAGCCCTGTCGGGGGGGAAGGATTCCGGTGCCCTTATGCATTTTCTCCATTCCCTCCTGTCCCGGAGAAGGGATGTGCATCTCATTTCCATCACCGTGGACGAGGGGATCTCAGGCTACCGCGATCCTGGTGTGGCCAGGAGGATGGCAGAGGATCTCGGCATCCCGCATATCCCGGTCTCTTTCAGGGAGAGATACGGGACAACAATCGACGATATAGTGTTGAGAAAGGGGGATGCCCTCTCCTGCTCCTATTGTGGGGTACTTCGCCGTCACCTCCTGAATGCAGTCGCAAGGGAGGAGCACGCGACCCGCCTGGCTCTCGGGTTCAACCTGGATGATGAGGCCCAGAGTGTCCTGATGAACGTGCTTCGGGGAGACAGCGGACGGTTGTTGCGGAGTCCCCGGCCGACAGAGGGGATGGTGCCCCGGATCAGGCCATTCCTCCACATCCCCGAGCGCGAGGTTGCGCTCTATTCCTACCTGCAGACGGGAAACCTCGATCCCGGGCGGTGTCCCTACTCCCACAACGCCCTGCGGGCGGGAGTGCGGCAGATGCTCAACGCATATGCTTTGGATCATCCCGGAACCCGCCATGCCCTGGTAAACCTGGGGGAAGAACTGGCAGGTCTCGGGGCCGGGGAGAGAGGGGGTCTGCAGGCATGTGAGCGTTGCGGTGAGCCATGCGGGGCCGTGTGCCGGTCCTGCCAGATACTCTCGGAAGTGACCCATGTCACGTGACCGCAAAGGCATCGTCTGGAGGCGTGTCCATGGATCCAAGCGGGTGACCATTGCATTTTATTTTCTCCTCTTTGCCTCCCAGATCGTCATCTACACCGCCATATTCCACTATGCCTATCCCATCCTCGAGGGAAAGCCGATCACGTGGCCGACCTCGCTCCTCTTTGTCCTGGAGACTGTGACCACCGTCGGTTACGGGGACCTGCTGCCGTTTTCCAACCAGATCACTATCCTTATCACCATCCTGATGATGATCACAGGGGTCATCCTCATCTTCATGATCATCCCCTTACTGCTGGTCCCCTACCTCGGTACCCTTTTCCAGGCATCTCCGCCGAGAAAGATTGCCCACAAGATCTCCGGGCACGTGGTGATCATCGGCTATGGCCCCCTCACCCGAGCATTGGTGGACAGCCTCCTGATCTCGGACCTCCCGCTGGTGCTGGTGGTGGATAAAAAAGAGGTGGCATTCGAGATTGCAGGGCTTTTTGGGAAGCGGGCATACGTGATCTGGGGCGATTACCACGATCCCGGGACCTGGTCCAATGCCTGGGTGAAGAACTCACGTTACGTGGTGGTATGCGAGGAGGAACGGATGACTGCCAGCATCGTGCTCGGGCTCAGGGAACTGACCAGGGGTAGAGTGATCGCCGTCGTGGACAAGCTCTCCTTCGAACGCTACCTGCGGTTTGCCGGTGCAGATGTGGTTCTCTCGCCAAAACATGTCACCGGGCAGATCCTGGCCCGGCACGTAGCCCTCACCTCTCACGTGGACACCCTCATCGAGGAGACGGTGGTGGAGGGCAATGGCGGGCAGAGGGAACTTATCCCTGAGAACGTCCTTCGGATCATCAATATCCCCATCCTTCCGGGATCGAGGGCTGCAGGAAAGAGGCTGGGCGACCTCGACCTCTTCTCCAGGTACGAGGCATATTGCCTCCTCCTATCCAGGAGGGGGCATTATGTCCTCTATCCTGGTCTCGATGAATTGATGGACACCTCCACCATGCTCTTCCTGGTCACCAGGATGAGCCGGATACAGGGGATGGTGGAGCAGGAGTTCCTGCCCTGGGAGAAGGAGGGGACCCTCGCGCTCATCACCGGTTTTGGGGATGTGGGGGGTTCTGTCTACGAGGAGCTGTCCGGGCTTGGGATCAAGTGTATCGTGATTGACCGGAAGCCTCACCCGGTCAGCGAGGTGGTGGGGAATGCCGAGGACGAGGAGACGCTCACGCAGGCGCATATCGAGGATGCGGATTTCTGCATTGTGGCACTCAATGACGACGCCCTGAACATCTTCACCACCCTGATGGCCAGGAACCTCAATCCCGGGCTGAGAATCCTGGCCCGGGCCAACGAGCCCTCTTCGGTGGAGAAACTCTATCGTGCTGGTGCAGATTACGTGGCCCTGCTTCCGAGCATTGGCGGGCAGGTCATCGCAGGGGTGCTCCTGGCGGATACGGTCTACATCATCCTCAATCTCCCCAACGGGCAGCTTGTAGTGAGAAAACGGTTCATGAGACCCGGGACAATGCCCGTATCCCGGGTGGAGAAAACCTCCGGGGTGAAGGTGCTTGGAATAGAGGGGAGGGACCGGTCGATCATCCTGCCAGGACAACACGAGCATATCCTCGAGCATGACATGCTGATCGCGGTGGGATATCCCGGGGATCTCAAGAAGTTTATTGGGATGCTTTGAAGGGGAGGTGAAACAGAATGGACGAAGATTGCGGGTGTGCGCTCGGAAGGATAGAACAGCTGATACGGCATGCCTATTGGAGCAGTGGGAGCAGCGGTATCGTGATTGGGCTTTCTGGTGGCATAGACTCGGCCGTTGCCGCAACTATGTGCTGCCGGGCGGTGGGAGGGGAGCGGGTGCTTGCCCTGATCCTCCCGAGCAGCGTGACACTCCGCGAGGACATACATGATGCGGAAGAGATATGCCGGCGACTCTCCATGGAGTCCCGAATCATCAGTATCGATCCCATGCTCGGGGCCTACCGGGCCATGCCAGGGTACTTCGAGAGTCCGTACCTGCTGGGGAACCTCATGGCAAGGACCCGTATGGCGGTCCTCTACTACCATGCAAACCGGGACAGAAGGCTCGTGTGCGGAACCTCCAACCGGACCGAGTATCTGCTCGGGTACTGCACCAAGTACGGGGACAATGCCGCGGATATCCAGCCCATCCTCCATCTCTACAAGACAGAGATCTTTGCACTGGCAGAGACCATGGACCTCCCGGAAAGGGTGATAAAAAAGCCCCCCTCTGCCGGGTTATGGGCGGGGCAGAGCGATGAAAGGGAGATTGGACTCACCTACGCGGAGATTGACGCGGCACTCAGAACCCTCTCGCGCACCGGGTGGAAGAGCAAGAATGAAGTGGAGGAGAAGGTGCTCGGGATGGTCAGGGCGAGCGAGCACAAGCGTCTTCCTCCGCCTGGCTTCACCGCTGTCGAGTGAAGAATTCCCCGAATCGTTCGGGGTGATTGAGGAAACCGAGGCGGAGATCCCGCTTCCGGACAAGGTCGTAGAGCGGGCCATGGAACGGGCATCCCGGCAGGAAATGTGGTGCCCTGATTTGTTGTGGGGGTGGCATGGGGGGATAGTGCGGATTTTTCTCCAACCTGCCTGTCGAGAGTTCATAGCAGGCGGCCCCGTGGTGATCTTCATAGAAACGGTACTCGCTCGCAAATTCGTCAGAGACGATATTTGCCATCACGAGTTCGTCTGACCCGGGGTTGATGGTGACATGGCCGAAACCCGGGGGGACCACCATGGTTTCGCCTGCCTCTGCGTCTACAAGGAGGATCTCCGCCAGGTCCCTCTTCTGCAGGAGAAAGTGAGCCTTCCCTTCGAATACCTGGTATATCTCAGGGTATCCAACGCCGGCGTAATTTTCCGGGTGGTAGTGGCCCTTGGTCTTCACATGCTCCCCGCACAGGGTGCCGGCAGGGATGCAGGTAATATCAAAGCGGATACGAAAGGAAGCCATCCATTCCCGGTCTCCAGGGGAGGACGAGAGGTCCCGGTACATCGAATATATGGGCCCCTTACAGGGGCAGTCCGGGTCCCGGAGCACGGATCGAAGGTCTTCTGCGTACCTCAGCTCCGGCTTCCTGATGAGGTTGCGCCAATCCTTCATCTCGATCTACTTTCGCTTCTTCAGGATATAATATCCCGCTCCCCCTGCACAGGCAAGGAGGATAAGGATTCCCACGATGAGCAGGGGGGAGATGCCGCCCTCCTCCACCCTGACACGGACTTTCATGGTGTCAGAGATGGCGCTGTTGTCAAGGGCATCGCGGTAGCGTATCTCCGAATCAAGCCCATATTCCTTGGCAGTCGCTCCCGCGCCCACGTTGACCTCATACCGGGCAATGGCCTTCTCCCCGGGGGCAAGATCCCCCAGATAGGCGGAGTCATCGTTGCTGGTGAACGGATCCACCGCACTGATACGGGCCTGGGCATGCCTTGCAAGGGCAGACCCGGTATTCTGGTACTCCACTTCTATGACCGGTTTTTCCCCTGCATGCACGACTGACGGGGGAGAAACGACCGAAAACTGGATCTTTCCTCCCACGGGCACCCCGATGGTCATCAGATCGGAGCTGACGGTATCACCCTCACTGTTGGTGTAGAGGCAGGAGAGATCCAGGGGATATGCCCCCTCACCCGCATCGCGTGAGATGGCCACTTTGAAGCGGGCCTCCCGGCTGCCCCCTGCAGGAAAATCCCCCACGAACAGGCTGCTGTCGGTCGGGATCACAGGGCTGTTCCCGTTCCTTGTGATCCTGAGCACGGCATCTTTTGCATCTTCCGACCCGCGGTTCCTGACGTTGAGTGCCAGGTAGCCTTCTGTTCCGGCATTCAGGTGCTCGCCGCTGATGGAGGTCACTTCCAGCATCGCTTTTGGCCTGATCCTGATAGGAAGGTCCAGGGTTTCATCCATCTCCCTGTAGGTATAGGAGATGGCATCCTGTCCGTACTGTTCCGCGTACTTCAGGTAGAGATAGTGTACATGCAGAGGAAGGGTGTAGTTTCCGGCCATCGCATCTGCCGGTATCTTCACCGCGAATGAGACGGTGGCGGTCTCTCCTCCCGGGATATCCCCCACCATCTGGGGGTCCGCCTTGATAACCAGGGGTGAATCGCCTGCAAAAAGGCCTGCCTTCACCAGTTTGGCGGTGCTGGGGAGGTCATCCCGTTCTACGATCCCCGACCTGACAAATTTCATCTCGATCAATCCCCGGTTCTCGATATTGACCTTCAGCACGACCTCCTCGCCAGGAGAGAACTCGTTTCTTCCGGCCATGGATGCGGAGAGATCCGGATCCCCTGTCAGGTATTTGACATCCGCCATCACAGGTGCGCATAACAAACTGATTAAAACGGCCAGAATTACGATATAGCGCATATTCATAGGATATCCCTTGTTGTTATTGCTATAACAACATTTAAGGTTCTGCCATATATAATGGTATGTAATGGCCGATACCCACTCCTCCCATCTCACTCTCAGCGAATCTCTCAAATCCCTTGGCCTCACCAAATATGAAGCCCTGGTCTACATCGGTCTCCTCAAAGTCTCGGAGGCTACTGCCACTGAAATTCACGAGATCTCCGGGGTCCCACGCGCTTCTGTCTACCCGGTGCTGGACCGGCTCATACAGAGGAACCTGGTCTCAGTCTCGCATGCCACGCCCAGGAGGTTTGAAGCAATCGCCCCCGAGGATGGCATTGACCACCTGCTGGAGACAGTCGAATCAGATGCGGCCAGGGCCAAAAAGATGCTCTCCCGGATCTACAGGGACCGGTCATCGAAGGAGCGCGGTGACCAGGAGCTTATCTGGAGCATTTATGGGGACGAGAATATCCGCTCCCGGCTCATCGACCTCCTCCACCAGGCAGAGAGTTCGATTGACACCCTGTTTTTTGGTGGATTCCTGCGGGAGGAGATCGTTTCAGCACTCCTCAAGAGGGAGGGGTCCATTCCTATCCGTGTGGTGACAGATTGCTGGGAAGGTCCCCTCCCAAAGGTCATTTCAGTGTGCGTGAAACCCCACCCTGCATCCATGAAAAATATCAAAGTCCCTTCAGTTGCGGGAGGAGTGTTCCTGATGGATCAGAAGCGGGCCATGGTGGTCATGGTCTCCAGCGAAGAGGGATCGACTGCGCTCTTTTCAGAATCAAAAGGATTTGTGAAATTTTTTACGCTGTACTGGGAACTCCTGTCTGCGTGCGAAGTCGTATCCGATTAAAATTCAAGTATCTCCTGCATCTCCTGCACATCCATCAACCCCTTGATGGCCTGGGTCATCACAAAGACTCCCCCCTCCTTGATGGCAGCCATGGGATTTGTACCCCCGAGAGCCACGATTCCCATGTACTGCGGGTCTACGGTGACTCCTAGTGCAGGCGTGTTGGGAAGGCCGACATCCAGGATCCCCGAGAAACTGCTGCCTGCAAGGTCATCGATCACTTCCCCCACCAGGTTCTCGGCCTCCATGTGGCACTGCCGGATATTTGCGAGGATATTCCCGCTTCCCCGCCGCATCATCTCGTTGACCGAAGTGATCTCCTGGGATATCAGGGCCTGGAGAGGATCGATGGTGGTATGTTCGTACAGGATCATGTGGGTGAACCGCCTTGGGATGCGGCTCTCTATCTCCACCACCCCGCCCCCGATGGGATTCGAGGGAACCCCTTTCCGAAGGAGGACCCCGTCAAGCGTGGAGCTGCACATGGTGATGATGGCACAGTGACCCGGAGGGACCCTGAAATCTCCCACTGGTGCGCCCTCCTCAATGAACCTTACGAGACCGCTGACACATATCCCTGCCTTGAAGGCATCCTTCATGACAGAGATGGCATACTCGAGGTCCGCCTTTTTTATCAGGGACAGGTTGTAGACCACTGTTCCTCTCCCTTCCCGGGGATCGAAGGTCACCTGCATGGCATACTCTTCTATCCGGGTATGCACGAACTTGAGGGGGAGATTCATCTGTTCATCTAATCTCTCCTTTCAATAGAAAAATTGTTCTATAAGATGAAGGAAATATAATGGTGAATGGATGAAAAGGTTCGGGAAAAGGCGAGAAATGCAATAAAGTCTATCCTGGAGACGGCAGGCTTTTCGGTGAACACATTAGAGGATCCATTTGACCTGGCCGAACGGGAGAACGAATACCTGATGGTATTGTGTAGCAATGATCCAGGAGAGATCGAGGAGTATAATAGCGCTTCATACCGTCTGATGCGGGAGGGGCAGGAGATCACGTATAAAAAACTCCTATTCTCCCTCAATACCAGCATCCGCGCGGAAAATTGCATTCTCTGGGGAAGTGACGAGTTTATCAGGTACTCGGGAGAGGCGGAACTGTACAAGATACTGGACAGCCCCATGGCACTCTCGTTCTCTGACGGAGAGAGGGAACATCCAGGGATCAGTACCGCATCCCCCGTGAGCAGGGGAGTCCCGGCAGCACAGGAAGAAGAGCCCACGGGAATGGTCATCTCTCACCTTCCCATCAGGGTCCAGAAGCAGGCTGCCGAACAGATTGCCAGGATCCAGGGGCAGGCAAGCCTTAAGTTCATGCCTTACTGGCTCTACTCCTACCAGAGCTCTGGCGAACAGGTATACAAGGAGCACCGCGTTCCCTTCGACTCGGAGGGGAGCGGTGGGATCAATGCCATTAACGGGAACAGCATGAATGCCGACTGGAAAGCGGTGGTCGAGGCAGCGGTCCCCCAGGGTGCCGAGATCGTGCAGTCCCGCCTCACAAGGGATGAGGCCATGGAGAAGGTTGTCGCAGGGGTGATCGACGGGCTGACCCAGAAGATCCGGATCAAGCAGGTGATCGGGGATGCCATCTCCTACGAGGAGCGGGTGATGAAACCGGACAAAAAGAACATTGCGCTTCAGATGCAGCAGGTATACATCCCCATATGGCAGGTGAGGGGGAAGAAGATCGTGGAAGTGAATGCCAATACCGGAGAAGTCCTGGCTGAACCCATGGACGAAGGCGTGGAGATCTTCTGATCCGGCCCATGATCGGAGTTCTTGGCGGAGGGCCCGCAGGACGGATCGCTGCCATGCAGCTGGCCATGGCCGGCAGGGAGGTGGCCCTGGTCGAGAAGGGGGGCCTCGGCGGGCAGTGTCTCCACCATGGCTGCATGGTAGTGTGTGCTCTCAACGATATCGCCAGGCATCTCCACGAATCCCGGACCCTGGTATCACTCGGTATCCTGGACCGGTCCCCACAATTCTCATTCCCAAAGACTCTCTCCGGGATGGCCTCGGTGCAACAAAAAATCGCCAGGGTCCTGGATGCAGAGACCAGGAATTGCGGGGTGCAGGTCTGGCAGGGGAGCGAGGGCAGGGTAGAGGGAAATTCCCTGTACGTGGACGGGGAGCGTGTTGATACAGAGAAGATCATCGTCGCCACCGGTTCTCTTCCCCGGATCCCGGATATCCCGGGGATTCACCTGCAGGGGGTGTATCATCCCCATGCCCTCTCTTCCATGCGGGAAGTCCCTGACCACCTCCTGGTGATCGGCGGAGGAATTATGGCCGCCGAATTCGCATTTATTTTCAGGGAATTCGGAGCCGAGGTGGACCTTGCAGTCCGCAGCACGTTTTTAAAGGAACTCAATCCGCGGCTCCGCGACCTTGCGAAGAGAGATCTTGACGGCGTGCAGATCCACGAGGGGTGTCGCGTCAGCCGGCTGGAGGGCGAGGGTATGGTCAGCAGGGCTGTACTCATCACCGCTGAGGGTGAGGTGCCCGTCCCCTGTGACGGGGTGTTCCTGGCCGCGGGGCTGGTCCCCAACTCCAGCATGGTCACGGGGATCGTGAAGGGAGCGGACGGGAGGATCATCGTGGACCGGTCGATGGCCACCAGCCATCCTGACGTATATGCCTGCGGGGATGTGACCGGTTCGCGCTGCCTGACCCCTGTCGCCCGGTACGAAGGCACGGTGGCGGCCGCCTCCATCCTGGGACGTGACCCTCCCCCGGATGGCATACCCGTCCCCCAGTCCATGAACCTCGCTTCGGAGTACGCGTTCGTCGAAGGAGATCAGAGCGACGACGAGGTGGCATTCGGGACCCCCGGCCCCGCTGGACCGGGGACTTTCTGGTCCGTGCCGAACGGGCGGACCGGGATGGCAAGTATCCTCGTCTCGAGAGGTTCGGGAGATATCCACGGGGTGTACACTGCCGGGCCAGCTGCCGGCATCATTGCCGCCTATCAGTCCTTTCTCATGAGACTCGGGGTGACTGTCCATGAATTCAACCGGTTCATGGAGGTGCATCCCATGACTGACGGGGTCTACCCGCTGATGAAATACGCATCGTACCGGCTGAACCGTGAGAAGGATGATGGTTCAGAGCCGGGCAGGGAGCACTGACCTGCATCCTTCATGGGGGTTTACAACTGCAGGGAGCGCTCCCACTCCCTCACCATGGCAATGAGCTGGCGGGGCTGCTCAGACGAGTGTTCCACTTCCCCCGCGAACACGTTCCCTGAATTCCCGTCGACGGTGATCCTGGACCCCTCCCTGAATTCCTGCCCGCCGACCAGGCATCGCCGCCTGCCCTCGTCTATGACGAGGCTCCCGCATCCGACCACGCAGACTTTTCCCATCTGCCGGGCGACCACCGCAGCATGGGCGGTCCTGGCCCCCCTGGCAGTGAGGAGTGCATTTGCTGCCTTGATGCCGGGGATATCATCAGGGGAAGGGGTCTCCCTGACCAGGATGACCTCCCGACCCAGGGACTCCATCTCCTCCGCACGGGCGCTGGAGAGTGCGATGTCTCCGGCGGCAACGCCTCCCGATGCAGGAATGCCCACCGCGATGGGATGGTCCCTGGTCCGGACCCTCTGGATTGAGATGGCATCGAGATCCACCTCCCGGAGCATCCAGATCACGTCCGACGGGGAGATCACCCCTTCCTGGCAGAGGTCCACGGCGATCTTCAATGCCGCATAGGGGGAACGCTTCCCGCTCCTGGTCTGCAGGATGTAGAGTTCCCCGTTCTGGATGGTGAACTCAAGGTCCTGCATGTCCTTGTAGTACGATTCCAGTGTCTTTGCAATACCCGTCAGCTCTGCAAAGGCCTCGGGGAGCGCGTCCTGGAACTCGTTCTGGGTGCTGACGGATTGATCCCCTGACACCACGTCCTCACCCTGTGCTCCAAACTTGAAATCCACCAAAATACGGTTGTGTCCCTGCCATGGATTCCTGGTGAAGGCCACCCCTGCCCCCGAGCGGGAGCCCATATTTCCAAAGACCATCACCTGCACGGTGACCGCGGTACCCCGGGCCTCCCGGATGAGGTTGAGCCGCCGGAACGCCTCTGCCCGGGGGCTTTCCCAGGATCGGATGACTGTTTCTGCCGCCTGCCCGAGCTGTACCCTGGCACTGTCGGGGAATTTTCCGCCCCCGTTCTGGGCGAATATCCTTTCATACTCATTGGCCAGTTCACGGAAAGAGTGTGCATCCAGCTCCACCTCATCCTCCACCTCCTCGCTCTCCATGACCTCACGAAGCGCTGTCCTGTAAAGGGTGGGTGGGTGGTGGCATATCACCTCCCCGAAGTTCTGGATCAGCCTCCGGTATGAATCCCAGGCGAATTTCGGATTTCCTGAAAGGGAGATGAGGCCACGCACCGCGTCCCGGGAGAGCCCGATGTTCAACAGGGTCTCCATCACCCCGGGCATGGAGACCGGGGCGCCGGACCGCACCGAGACGATGAGCGGCCTCCTGCTGCTGCCAAACGAGAGCCCCGTGGCCTTCTCAAGGCGGGCAATCCCATTCTTCAGGAGGTCCGGGAGATCGGGAGGCGGCGTCTCACCTGACCCGAAGTACTCCTCGCAGAGGGTCACCCCGAGACAGAAACCGGGGGGTACCCTGACCCCAAGGGACGCAATGGTTGCGAGGTGTGCGGCCTTGTTGCCGAACTCTTCGGCCGGGACACTCTCCTCGAAGCCGCAACCGAAAGTGACCAGACGGGGGTACGTTTTTACTGCCATCACCATTCTCCTAGCGGTTCATCCTCTCCATGATATCGTCGCGGAGGAGAAACACCGCCTTCATCAGCGAATTCGTGGATTCCTCGATAGTCCGGGCGAGGTCGCCGTAGACCTGCATCTCCTTCCAGTCCCTGGACTCTACGAGGATGGTCTTCTGGGCCAATCGCAGGGCCTCGTCTGACTGGTGCTCAAGAGAAAGGACATGGTCCACCGCCTGGAGAAACTCCTGCATGTCATCCCTGCTGTACCCCTTATACACATACTGGGAGGCGATCAGTGCCTTCAGGAACTCCTGTGCGCTCTTCTCCGCGAGTTCCGCCATCTCCACCAGGGACTGGTTGATTTTTCTCGAGGAGGTGACGGATGGGATCAGGGTCACGTAGAACGATGCCTCTTCCAGGAAGTCAAGTGCATCGTCAGCGGTGAAGATCAGCTGGGAGTAGAAATCGGCGTTCTCTATCCTTCTGGAGAGAGTGCGCACCTTGGTCACGGCCAGGTCCGCCTCGCTCTCCCACCTTTTCGCCCGCTGGGCGCTCCTGGAGATGAATGCCCCGTTCTCCCCAGTCTGGATATGCTGTAGTGCCTCCCTGACAATGGTCGCCACGCTGATGGTGAGAGTCGCGTGCTCCTCGCAGATCTCCATCAGTCCTTCATGCGCCGATCTGAAGAAGCGCAGCAATTCGGCCTTGATCTCGTCCTGGATGAGCAGGCGGGACTGGTTCTGGAGGAGCCCGGTGGTCGAGACCCTGAGTACCCACTGGAAATACTCGATACTCTTCTCACGGCCCAGGATCTGGTGGAGCGGCTCCCCGTAGCGCATGGGGACACGGGAGGTCATCTCCAGCGCGTCGTACACCATCTTCTCCCCGCCGAGAATGAGGAATCCCATGTGCCCGAAGTCGTTGTCTGCCGCCCATTTCAGGACACCGACTGCGTCCTTGGTGAGGAGGAAATTCCGGAGCCTCTTCCTGGCCCGGTTCCAGTCGATCAAAAAGACCAGGCGTGATCCGGTGAATGCGAGGAAGCGGGCCAGGTCATCCTTCCCTGATGCGGTATACGTGCCGGTGGAGAGGTGGTAAATCTTCTTTTCAAACGTGGCTGCTCCCTTCTTCGAGAGCGTGTCCCCCCAGGTGACCCCCTGGCCTTCAAAGAGGCTCTGGAAAAACTGCAGCCTCGGCATATGGATATCGGTATAGATGACGGTCGCGGAGCGGTCCACCACGTTGATCACGAGCACGTGGGCGTCAGTCATCCCGATATCGTTCTGGAGGATGAGTTTTTGGCCGTTCCTGGTCGCGGTGGTCCCAAGGCCCGGATGGTCGAACTTCAGGGGCGCAGTGCGCCTGATACCCGACATGAACGCCATGACCAGGTCTTTATCCTCGACAGAGAGGAGGTAGGTCATAGCCCCGTCAATACTCTCGCTTGCAAGTTCTCCCTGCAGCTGGTTCAGGGCCCGGTGCATGTCCATCACCAGGATGTGAATGGTATCGCCGTCTCCCTGGTGAGCAGAAGTGATCGCCTCGATCACCTTCTTCTCCACAATGTCACCCTCACCGGGGGGAATGCCCTTTTCCAGGAGCCGCAACCGCTCCTCCAGGGCCACTGCATCTGCATTGTCCCGGGAAAGGAGGGGGGTCGCCATCTCCATGAGGCTGTTTTTTATCTCTTCGAGGATGCGGGAGGCATGGGGGATATGGGAGATCCCCTCTCTCAATACCTCCGATTCAGCTACCACCCGGTCATAGAGGGGATTCTCGATCCCGGCACTCTCCCTCTCCACCCGAAGGCTGGAGAAATCCGCATGGGGGTTCTCTGCCCGCGCCTGGGCCGTCTGGAGGAGGGTGAAGTAGTACTTGATCCGGTCATTTGCGGCCAGCGCGGAATTTACGAGCGCGGGGAGTATCAACCCCTCTTCGCCGAGCTCTTCTATGATCTCTTTCTTGACTGGCATACCGGTCCTCCGGGGAACACCACCTGGTTGAATAAGCCGGTGATCCTCTCCTTCGTAATGGGATGTTGCTCAATCTCCTTTCTCTGAACTGGAATATAGGACTTTTCCACATACTCCTCTAGAGAAGTCGAAAAAGTCAGATTTTATTGCAGCTTCCCGCGGGTTCAGGATGCATGGAAATGAGCATATATTTCCTCGATTTGACATGTAGGATAGAAGGCGGGTCACACAATCCAACAGCACCATGGACCGCACCCATTCTCTCCCGGGCGATACGCCCTTTCCGGGTCCTCCCCCACCATGAGATTCGCATATGGGCAGGATAGATCTGGGCACATCTGATCCTGACCTGTACTCCTCATTGAGGCTATCCGCGTTTCCGGGACGCCACAGTTTCGGGGAAGCGCGCCAGGAGCGTCTGGTTATTGTGAATGCGGTCCGGATTCCCCTTCAATTGGAATGGCTGACTATGATTCTCTTACAGGAGGTGAAATGCCTCACATGAATATAGGCAAGAGCGACTGGGAGCCGGCCGTATCACTTCTACCCCGCGCACAGCTCCCTGACGATCTCCATGAGTACTTTTGGCAGTATCGGTTTCCGGATGATCCTCGTGATATCCTTCGCATACTTCTCCCTGTCCTCGGGCGATACGTCCCAGGCAGAGAGGATGACCACTGGGATACTGCGAACACGCCTGATTTTCCTCCAATCGTCCAAAAACTGCAACCCGGTGATGGGGGTCATCATCAGGTCGAGTATGAGAAGTGCCGGTTCCCGCAGGGGAAGTTCCTCCAGCGCAATCAAAGGATTGGTGAATGCAAGAACGGAATACCCCGCTCTTTCAAACGTGAGGGCAAATATCTCAACGATATAAGGGTCGTCATCAACAATAGCAATGGTTACCATGGGTTTCCGTGATGTTTTTCCGTTGATTCAGCCACGGCATTCTATCTTGGGCGCACCACCTTTTTCTCCCTGATTGACGGTTGGGAGATGCACTCGTGGTGTTCAAAGTAACACCTGACTTTCTTTGACTCATGGTATTCTTTGTCAAGCTTTTCCACAATCTTATTGACTCGCAAGCAGACGTCAATAATCTTCTCCGAGCGGGCATCGCCATTGAGGCTTGCATAACCCACGATCCCCTGGATGGGATTTCTGATCTGGTCATTCGGGGTTGCCATCTCCTCAAGGATCCGGGAGATCTGCTCAAGTGCCACTTTCTCCCTTTCCCCTGCCCGTTGATACCGATCATCGGTTCATCCTGGATGCCAGGGATGACGGCGTGGGGCTCCCACAGGGGCTGGATATCGTAAATACCCCAACGATCGGTTTACAGCTTGTCACCGCTCCCGTCCGGCAGATAGGAGGAGAGATGCAGGTGGAAGGGCGCCTGGGGACCAGGTTCCGTATCAGCTTCCCTGAAAAGTTTTAGTGAAAATCATTATCCTGGTAAAAATACAGGTACATCATGCTCTATCGATAAGTGAATATTGAAACCCTCTTCCAACCCCCATCCATTTCTAGGCCACATCTCCTGCGAAAAACAATAGGTTCAATGCCACCCCTGCCGTACGTTTCATACAAAGAGATGGGCATCCACCATGCAAATCCACGTCGAGGGAGTCAGGGGACTCCCCATCATCCACCAGGGAGATGACCTCCCGGCCCTCATCTGCGAGCGGACCACGTTTGCCGATGGGGACATCCTCTGCATCGCCTCTTCAGTCTACTCAAAGGCAGAGGGATACACGAGAAGGCTTTCCGAGATCACACCGACAGAGAGGGCCGTCCGTATCGCTGAGAGGACACGCGAGGACCCCCGGTTCATCCAGGCGGTGCTCGATGCCTCCACCGATGTCCTGCTCGAGTACCCCTTCGTCCTCTCCGAGGTCTCATGCGGCCATATTGGTGTCCGTGCCGGGGTCGACCAGAGCAACATCGAGGACGGCATGCTCATACTGCTCCCTCCCGATCCTATGGCCGCGGCGAAAGAGGTCCGGGATGCCATCCGGAAAAGAACAGGGAAGTCCATAGGAGTCATCATCACCGACACCTGCGGGCGGTCCTTCCGGCGGGGCCAGACCGGTCACGCGGTCGGCTGGAGCGGGATGACCGCGATCCGCGATTTCCGGGGGGATGTGGACCTCTTCGGCCATGTCCTGAAGATCACCGAGGAGGCAGTGGTGGATGAGATCGCGGGATTCGCAAATTTTGTGATGGGTGAGAGCAATAACGGTGTGCCAGCCGTTGTCTTCCGGAACTGTGGGACCTGGAAAGGGCACGATGACCTCTATTTCCGCCCCGATGAGGATCTCACAAGGGCGATGCTGAAGAGGGAATGCTCCTGAAAGGGAATCGTGCGTGGACTTGCATGCTTTAATCCGTTCCTGAAAATCATGAGGAAATACTACAAACGGTGACCGTGCAGATGACCCGGGAAGCTTGCAGGTGGCTCACGCGATATGGATATAGGGCAGTCAGATACCATAACGAAATGGAGAGGTTCAAGACCGTCTTATTTCATCCCCCGTGTCACTGTACGAGGATTGGCCCGATGAGGAGCACCATCCGGAAACAGGAACCTGATATCATGACACCGTACATCTTCCTGAATCCAGATATCAGGGGAGGTGCTATCCGGCATTCCGCGTCTGTTCACATTCCAGGAAGGGAGGATTGAGTATGGCCGGTATCGGAACACCAAAGATTGAGATTGAGAATATTTCGGTCACAAATGTTTCCTTGTCAGAGATCGGCCTGCTGGTCTCGGTCACCCTTGAAAACGGCAATCCTGTCGCGATCCCGGTGGAACAGATCGACTTTGACATAATAGGAATCGTCGGGGGGAAAGCACGGACCGTCGCACGCGGTCAACACGGAGGGCATTCGATTCCACCGGGACATAGCACCCTCGATATTCCGGTCGTCATTCAGAACAGTGAGACCATCGGAGCGTTGTCGGAGTTCGTCCTGGAACGATCAATCGACCTCCGTGTCTCAGGCTACGCCCGTGTAGGCATTGCGATAATGTCATGTGATATACCGTTTTCAGAAGAGAGGAAAATCCACTTCTGAAGGGGGGGATAAAGAAAGACTGATATACACACATTGACCACTTTTGCTGAACATAACGGAGCGTGGATATGGATTACCTTGGACTTGGCGCACTTTTCGTCGGAATTTTGTTTATTCTGACCGGTATCAGCCTAATATTCAATATCCCTGAGATCATGCCCTGGGTTGAAGAGCTGGCAGGAATCATCGCACTGCTCATCGGTGTCATCCTCTCGTATTTTGGGTACCGCCTCATCAGCGTGGCCCGGGGATAGGATTCCTCACCTCCCCTCATCTCTTCCGTTTCATGATGGTATACAGGGAGAAGACCGCGAACGCGACCGCCGAGATGTAGATCACGGTCGCGAACCAGTATATGGGCGTATAACTGGAGATAAAGGGAGCATTGAGCACAAGCGACGAGCCGATTACCATCGACGCGATGATCACCCCCATGACCAGTTTATCGGTCGAAGCATCGATCGAGGTCCCCAGATTCGAGATCTCCTGGGAGGTGATCTCGAACTGGAACTGGCCCTTACTCACTTTGGTCACCACGTTGTTGATGGCCTTTGGCAGTGCGACAAATCCCTTCGTGAGATCCATCATGGCAAGGGGGATCTGCTTCAACAACTTCTCTGATGTGTACCGGTCCCTGATGATCTCTTCCATGTAGGGTTTGACCCGGGCATTGAAGTTGAACTTGGGATCAAGGAGGATCGCCACATCGAAGATCATCCAGATCACTTTCAGCACCTGCATCAGCGTCGACGGAACCCTCACACGGTATTTGTTCAGTACATCGGGAGCCGAACTCATCGCGCTCCCGAAGTCCATCCGTTCGAGATCAGTAGACTGCGAACTCTGGAGTACCGAATACAGTTCGTCCTTCAGTTGCTCCTTCTTCTCCTCTTCGATCTTGATCCCGAGCGCCTCGAATGACTCCAGCAGCACGTCTACGTCTGCACTGACGAACGCGAGGAGGATCTGAATGAACGTGTCGCGACGTTCCGGCCTCACCCTCCCCACCATCCCAAAGTCGATGAAGACAAGTTCCCCCGCCCGGGTCACCATCATGTTCCCAGGATGCGGATCTGAGTGGAAGAAGCCGTCAATGAAGATCTGCTGGAGGTATGCCTGGAAACCTGCCTCGGCGACTGCCGCGGGGTCAACCCCCATCGCCCGAATCGCCTCGATGTTGTCGATCCTCACCCCGTCGATGAACTCCATGGTGAGCACCTCGGAACCGGAGTATTCCCAGTAAATCCTTGGAGCTTTGATCTTCGGGTTGTCCTTGAAGTTCCGGTTCAGGGTATCGGCATTCTGGCCGTCCTGCGTAAAATCGAGTTCCTTGTAGATCTGTGTCACAAATTCATCCACAAGCCCCGTGGGATTGTAGACCACAAGATCGGGTTCGAGTTTCTCGACCCGCTCCGCAAGCCTTCGCATGATTGGGAGGTCGACCTCGATCTTTCGTCGTATGCCCGGCCTCTGGACCTTGACCGCCACCTTCGTGCCATCGTGGAGCACTGCGCGGTGCACCTGAGATACCGACGCGGCAGCGAAGGGTATCCGCTCAAAAGACTGGAATGCCTCCTCCACCGGCCCGCAATAGCGCACAATGGTGGGCTCTATGACCTCGTAAGGTACTGGTGCAACCTTGTCCTGGAGCTTGATGAGTTCCTCGTACACCTCAGGCGGGATCATTTCTCTTCTTGTACTCAGGATCTGTCCGAATTTGACAAACGCAGGACCAAGCTCCTCGATGGCAAACCGCATCAGTTCGTACTTTGTATACCCTTCAAGCTCGGGATGAAGACGCTTCTGGAGGTCCATCTTTGCGAGTCCAGGGGAGATGTCCTCCAAAAAGAAAGCACCAAATCCATATTTTGAGAGAATTCTGACAATTTCCTGGTATCGGCGGATGCTCTCGGTCACCATGCAGGGATATTCGGTTTTTCATGTAAATAAAATGGATAACCCCGTCACGGGACCCAGGCCGGCCGTGTACAGACCTTCATACAGCAGGGCCATGGAACATTGACCTCTGTTGCACTTTCTAATCGTAAAATAACTTCGCACGTGTTTACTGCCGAATTCCTGGAAAGTCCACCCCAAAAAACAGGATGCTGCGGGTGGGATCCGAACCCACGATCTCCAGATGTCTCAGATGATGGGCGCGTCCAGTTCTATGCTCAAAACCCTATGAGTCTGGCGCCCTAACCGGCTAGGCCACCGCAGCGCACAAAAGTGCATAATTAAAACGTATTCTACGCTCTTAAAGGTTCTGTTTTGAAGGAAAAACCGAGTGGGGGAGTGTTTTTCCTCACTTCTTCTGGCCCTGCAGGTAGACATTTACCGCCCCGGTGATGGCAGCGATCTGCTTTCCCTGTCGGAGGGAGGCGGCAAGCGTCTGCATCCGGGTCTCCTCCTCCCGGACGTACCGGGCCAGGGTCTTTTGCATGTGCTCCTCCTGAAGGAAGTGGGTGTGGGTGTCCCCTTCGGCAAAGTGCCGGTTGTGCATGATGGCGTGGTGGAGGGGAAGGGTGGTCTTGACCCCGATGATCACGTACTCGTAGATAGCCCGGCGCATCCTGGCTATGGCCTCCTTCCGGTCGGCACCCCAGGCACAGAGCTTTGAGATCATGGAGTCATAGGTGGGGGGTATGGTGTAACCCATGTGAATCCCCGAGTCAACCCGCATCCCCGGACCCCCTGGCGAGCGGTACCTGAGAATCTTGCCGGGATCGGCAGCGAAATTGTTCAGCGGGTCCTCCGCATTGATGCGGCACTCGATAGCGTGCCCCCTGATGCTCACGTCCTCCTGGTCGAAGGGGAGCGACTCCCCGGCGGCGATGGCGATCTGCTTCTTCACGATATCCCGGCCGGTGATCAGCTCGGTCACCGTGTGCTCCACCTGAAGGCGGGTGTTCATCTCCATGAAGTAATAATTTCCGTCCGCGTAGAGGAACTCCACCGTGCCGGCATTGGTGTAGTCAGATGCCTTCGCCACCGCGATGGCCGACGCAGACATCCTCTCCCGGAGTTCCGGGGTCATGATGGGGCAGGGGGCCTCCTCCACAAGCTTCTGGTGCCTCCGTTGTATAGAGCACTCCCTGTCATAGAGGTGCACGATATGCCCGTGCTCATCGGCGAGCACCTGGAACTCGATGTGCCGGGGCTTCACCAGGTACTTCTCGATAAAGACGGTCGCGTCTCCAAACGCCGACTGGGCGATCCGCCTCCCTGCCTCAAGCGCCTCCTCGAGCCCCTTCTCGTCATGGACGATGTGCATCCCGATACCCCCGCCCCCTGCGCTTGCCTTGACGATCACCGGGTAGCCCACCTCTGCGGCGACCGATTTCGCCTGCTCCGGGTCCAGTATCCCTCCGAGGGTACCGGGAAGGACCGGGACGTTGGCATCCCTCATCATCTGCTTGCTCTCGATCTTTGACCCCATCGCACGGATGGTCTTCCATGAGGGGCCTATGAAAACCACCCCCTCATCGTGGCAGAGCTTGGAAAACCGGTAGTTCTCGGCCAGGAACCCGTAGCCAGGGTGGATCGCCTCCGCTCCAGACTTCTTGGTCAGGTCGAGGATCCGCTCCATGTTGAGGTAACTCTTGGCCGGCGGAGCTTCCCCGACAAGAAAGGCCTCATCAGCGTATTTTACATGCAGCGCATCGGAGTCAGCGGTGGAGTAGATGGCCACCGTCTCGATATCGAGCTCCCGGCAGGCCCTCATCACCCGGATGGCGATCTCCCCGCGGTTGGCGATAAGGACCTTCTCGAAGAATTTCATTCCACCACCAGGAGCACGTCACCGCTCTGGACGGTGTCCCCTGTATCCACAAAAATATCCGCAACCCTGCCGTCCACCGGGCTGTGGATGGGATTCTCCATCTTCATGGCTTCGAGCACCAGGAGGGGGGTGCCCTTCTTTACTTCTGCACCCCGGCTCACCAGGATCTTCAGGACCATACCCTGCATGTTGGACTTGACTCCGCCCTGGATGTCGCCCCTCGGGATCTTCTCCTGGACCGGTGCCGCACTGATAACCGCGCTCCCCCCGACAGAGATGATGCGCACGGAAAAGACTTCCCCGTCCACCTCGACCTCCATGGAGGGTGGGATCTGGGGGGCCTCGGAGACCTGGGCTTTCTTCACCGGGATCTCTTCCTGCTTCCGCTCCCCCTTGAGGAAAGAGGGTGCGATGGCGGGGTAGAGGATGTAGGTCAGGACATCCTCTTCTTTCCTGATGAGCCCGTCAGCAAGGGCCTGGGCCTTCATCTTCTCGTAGACCGGCTCCAGGAGGTCCGCGGGACGGACCGTGATAACCGGTTCGTCCCCGATGATCAGCTTCCGTATCTCCTCACTGATGGGGCCGGGGGGTTTTCCATAAAGTCCCCGTACGTAGTCCTTGACCTCGTTCGTGACGTTCCGGTACCTGTCTCCGCCGATCAGGACATTGAAGACCGCCTGGGTTCCCACGATCTGGGAGGTAGGAGTAACGAGAGGGGGGTATCCCAGGTCCTTTCTCACCCGTGGAATCTCCTCGAACACCGCATTCAGCTTGTCCAGGGCGTCCTGCTCTTTCAACTGGGAGACAAGGTTCGATATCATCCCCCCCGGGAGCTGGTAGAGGAGGACGTCGCTGTCCACGCGCTCGGAGATGGGGTCCAGGAGTCCTCCATACTTCTCGCGGATTTTCATGCAGGAGTTTCGCACATCCCGCAATGCATGGAGATCGATCCCCGTATCATGCGGGGTCCCCTGGACTGCCGCGACTACGCTCTCCGTGGGGGGCTGAGAAGTTCCCATCGCAAAGGGAGACATCGCGGTATCCAGGATATCGACACCCGCCTGGATCGCTGCCTGGTAGCTCATCGGCGCAATACCGCTGGTGCAATGGCAGTGAAGATCGACCAGGATATCCATTTCATCTTTTATTCCGGTAATCAGGTCATATGCAGCACCTGGCATGATCAGACCTGCCATATCCTTGATGCAGAGCGAGTCACACTCAAGGGAATGGAGTTCCTTTGCCATCTCCACGAACCGTTCATTGGAATGGACAGGGCTCGTCGTGTAACAGATAGTCCCCTGAAGGTGCGCTCCTGTCTCCTTCACCCGCTTCATTGCCCGTGTCATGTTGCGGATATCGTTGAGTGCGTCGAATACCCGGAATATATCCACTCCGTTTGCGTGGGACCGCTCCACAAAACGGTCGACCACGTCATCTGGGTAGTGGCGGTATCCCACAAGGTTCTGCCCCCGGAGCAGCATCTGTATTGGTGTCCGCTTCAGCTCCTCCTTCAGCATCCTGAGCCGGTCCCAGGGATCATCGGAGAGAAACCGGATACTGGAGTCAAACGTTGCTCCACCCCAGGCCTCGACCGAGAAGAACCCCACGCAGTCTATCTGCCGGGCCAGGGGAAGCATATCCTCTGTGCGGAGCCTTGTGGCTATCAGGGACTGATGGGCATCTCTGAGTGTGGTGTCGGTGATGGCTATCTTCTTCTTACTGGCAGCACACATCGGGCTCCTCCGGGCTTGGCGTCAGCTCTTCAGACGGACAACCGTTAAACCTCTAAATCCTTCATTGTATAAGTATAAAAAATTCTCTAACCGGCATAAATGCCAGAATACACGCGAATATTGCGGTTATTGCGGCAACAGAATCCGCTCGTGGCGTGGAGAACCTGGGACAGGCCATACCTCCCCGGTCATATCCACGCGCGAGAAGGAGATCGGCCTGTTCCTCGGCCCTTCGGAGAAGCCCGAATACCAGGCCTGATGAGATCGGAAGGAGCGTCCGGACACCAACCGGGATCCCTTTCAGGAGATAGGTCTGGCGTACCCGTCGCACCTCTTCTTCCAGGTAACGGACGGAGCCAAATCCCATCTCCCCGGCAAGCCCCATATCAAACCCTGTCCGGGACCCGAACGCCCACGCACAGACCTGGATGAACTCCCAAGGCTTCTGGTCCTGGTAGGCAAAGATAGCTATCAGGATCACCACCCCCAGGCGCAACAGGTACGGGAGCCAGTCATCCCCCGTGATCCAGAGGGCCGCAGTGACCAGAAGCAGGGGGATAAACGCAAAGAGCGGCCACCATGAGCGCTTGAGGAGAATGGGGCCTCCACTGAATACAAGCCACCAGAGAAAGGCCAGAAGAGCCCCCACCACCCCTGAAAATGCAGTAATGGAGAGCACCATTACTGAAAAGAGCCTCAGTCTTGGATCCTGCATGCCGCCTCCCGGAGGTCTCTCTCTGAAATGTTCGCAGGGATAATTCCGCGTGAAATGAGGGCTTTCAGGGCAGTGGGGGCCAGGTTCCAGTCAGCGAACGCCCCGGGGATTGTGCCCCGGGAAATCAGCTGATGGTCCTGGAATTCCCAGAGTGCGTCGATCCGGGGAAGGATATGTTGTTCGTGAGTGCAGAGGATCACGATGGAGGATCTCCGGGCCTCGATCCAACGGCACACCTCCCTCTTCCTGATGCAATCCAGGGCCCCGAACGGTTCGTCGAGGACAAGCAGGTCCCAGGTCTTCCCAAAAATGCAGGCCAGGTTGAGTTTTTTCAGTTCTCCACGGCTCAATGAAAGTGGATCGTCATCCCCCCGGCCGACAAGGCCTGCCCGGGCAAGGACATCATCCTCCTCTCCACCATAGGAACGAATCTCCTCCCGCAGAGTGTTCCCGGTCAGCTGCCATTCGGGGAACTGGAAGGAGAGCATCGAGGTGATCACCCCCTCCCTCCTGATCCTGCCCTCTGTTGGTATAAGGAGTCCGGCAGCCATGGCTGCCAGTGTGGACTTACCTGCACCGACCCTCCCGCTCACCAGGTGGACGCCGGGTCCAAAATGGCCTGATGCCCGGATATCACTACTGCCACGCCTGATGGCTACCTGATCAAAGGCAAGTTCCATTCCCTGCACCTCCACGCAGGGGGGTACCAGCAGGAGTCTTCGCATCCCGAAAAAACCTCTCCGGGAGGTCCTGATGCCTTCACCCGGCCGCCGGAGAGGAAGACCACGGTATCGGCAGCTGCCGCCAGGTCAATGTTCTGCGTGCACTGAACGACGAAGGGAACCCCGATTCGAGAGAGCTGCTCCTGCAGCATGCCTGCGGTGAGGGCGTCCACATGCGAGTCCCATTCATCCAGGATCAGGGTCCTCGGCATTGAGACCATGGCCGTGGCCAGTGCGGTGAGCACCTGCTCACCCCCAGAGAGGGTGGCAAGGTCCCGGTCCAGGAGGTGGGATATCCCCACCTGCTCTGCGATCTCCTTCACCTTACGGGAGATCCCCTCGCATGGAAGGTGGTGGAACCGAAGCGGCGAGGCCAGCTCCTCTCCGACCCGGATGAACAGGCTGTTTTGCCCTGGAAATTCATGCACCCATCCGATTCGCGTCTCCCCCGGGGCTTTTCCTTCCAACAGAATGCTTCCCTGCACAGGTTCCTCCATCCCTGCCAGTAGCCTTAAAAACGTAGTCTTTCCGCTTCCATTGGGCCCAATCACCACTATGTGCCCGGCAGGGAGTATAAGTGAAGGGATATCAAGTATCCCGAAACGAAGGTCAGTGACATGAATCATCTCTCCCCACCGGATCCCTGGCATGTGTTGGGTGGGTTGCTCCTGCCCTTCAGGCGGGCAATCCGGCCGGTTACCGTGTATGCCACGGCTGCCTTCAGGATATCCCCGGGCAGGAAGGGGACCGCCCCCAGGAGGATGGCCACCGGGAGGGTGAGGCCTGAAGAGAGGGAGAGCCAGACAACCCCGCAGGCATAGAGTGAAGTGAGACCGGCTGCCATCCCCGCACACCGGGGAAGCCATGAGCTTCGTTCGAAGCCGAGCCCTGATAAGAGGGCAGCAGGGAGAAATCCTACCAGGTATCCGCCTGTCGGTCCCAGGAACACCCCGATGCCGGCGGTGCCGCTGTGAAAGACCGGGAGGTTCATGGCCCCCATGACCAGGTAGAGTGAGACCGGGGCCACTGCGTACCTCCCCATGATCCCCCCGGCAAGGAAGAGGAAGAGGGTCTGGAGAGTGAGGGGAACCGGGATGAATGGGATGGAGATCCATGAACCGGCAGCTAGAAATGCGGTAAATGCCCCTGTCTGGGCAATGAAAAGGGCGTGCTGCCGGCGGAGATGCATCGTCAACCTAAAATAAATTCATGGTTGACGAGAATATAGTTACTGCTGGATGCAGTCCCCTGCAATGACCCGTTCGATCTTCCCGTTGTCCTTGCGGATAAGGAGAGCCCCATACTCATCAATATCAATAGCCTCGCCTTCAAAACTGGTCTTGAGGGTATTTATCCGGACCCTGTGCTCCAACGTGCAGGAGAGGCTCTTCCATTCCCTGACGATGGATTCGTATTCGCCTGCTTCAAGGAGCAGGTAGCGGCTCTCGAATTCCTTCAGGATACGTGCGAGCAGCACCGGGCGGTCCACATCATGACCCACCTCCAGGCTGATGGAGGTGACGGAATTCGGGACCGCCGAGAGGTCATTTGGCGAGACATTCACGTCCACGCCCACACCAAGGAGCGCGTAATGGATCCGGTCCGCCTCGGCGGAGAGCTCCAGGAGAAGTCCGGCTACTTTGCTGTCCCCGATATAGATATCGTTCGGCCACTTGATCAGGGCCCCGAGGTCATATTCCTTCCGAAGCGCCCTGGCAATCGCGATAGCCCCGGCCATGGTGATCATGAAGACCCTGTCGATGGGGATATTTGGTTTGAGGATCACGGTGGCCCAGATACCCCCGCGGGGGGAGACCCAGGCTCTTCCCAGCCTTCCGATACCCCCGGTCTGCTGCTCTGCGATGATCACCATTCCGTGCAGGGTCTGGGGGTCCTGCTCGCGTGCCATCTGCTTGCCCACCCATATGGTCGAGGAGGTGCTCTCAAAGTAGCGCATCTGCATGCCCATGAAGGTAGTTTTTAGCTTCTTGTGCACCTCGTAGGGGAGCAGACGGTTGCTGCTCTTTTTCAGCCGGTATCCCTCCCGGTGAGAGGCAGTGATCTCATAGCCCATGTTGATGAGTTCCTTGATGTGCTTCCACACTGCCGAGCGGGAGATCCCGAGGGTATTGCTGAGAGTCTCACCCGGAACCGGGCCCTCCCTGGTCTCCAGCACCTCCAGGACCTTGAACGCTGCCTCGTACATGATACTACCTTTTGGCCACTACCTGCTCTCCAGGGAGCGGGCAGGGGTCCTTCCCGCACACCTGTCTGAGAATCTCGGACTGGTGCTCCATCAGGGTGGCCAGGTCGAATATTCCGGTGATATCCACGATCCCGATAGCCGCAATCACTGCCCCTGCCGAATCCCTGACGGGGCCAACCACCACCGGGACGCCCTTATAGACCCCCATGTCAGGAGTGACCTTGAGGATCCGGTTCTCCTGCAATACACGTTCGAGAACGGGGCCGGTGTAATCCTTATCCACCACCCGCCCATCTTCAATTCGTATCCCTGGCCGCTCGAGAGATCTGGCGGTGATGGGAAGTCTGTTCAGAAGATTATGGAGTGCCAGTCCCAATGGTTCGAGATCCTCCGGCCCGGAATCCACAGAGAGGATGTAGCGGTTCATGAGCGGTTCCTTACTAAATCCCTGATTTCCTGTCACAATAATGTTTCTGAAGAACCCTGGCAGAATTCCTTGAGAAACACTCTGGAGGGATACTCGTGGATGGTGGTAATTACCACCTCGCCCTCACCCATGCTGCCCCTGATGAGAACTGCACCATCCCCCATCCTGGCAATGACCTCCCCTCTGTGGCCGGAAAAATACCCGTCAGACTCGATGGATGAAGGGTCATACTCGGAAAAAAGGGAGGCACACCGGTGAGGCGATACGCATTCCAGGCCACCCTTCTGGTGGATGTGCCGGTAGGTCACGTCAAATGGAAGCCAATCATAGGCATCCGTACGATCGATTCCCGCACCAAAGACAAGGAGCCGTCCCCCTCCCTCGATGTACCGCTGTATCCGGCCCGAAGACGCCCTCAACGCAGGCAGAAGCCGTGAATAGGTGGGATTCGCAAAACCTGTAGGAATAATCAGGGCTGCATAGCGTCCCCTGTAGAAGGGCGCTGCCAGGAGATGGGGTGTCACCTGTTCACAGGTGAGGCCACACTCCTCGAGAAACCTCGAGAATACAATCTTCTCGTCCCAGAGAAGACCGCAGCGCCCGCTCATCCCTTGATCACCCCCAGTGGCTCGAACCGGGCCACAAGGCGGGAGAGCCCGACCTCGTGCACGACGCGGACCACCTCGATGCTCGGCTTATACACCTCAGGGGCCTCGTCAGCGATGGCTGCATCACTCGGTGCCCGCACAATGATCCCCTCCTTACCCAGGGCATCCCTGACCTCCTTCCCTGTGAGGCGCTTCTTGGCCTGTGTCCGGCTCATCACCCTCCCTGCCCCATGGCAGGTGCTCCCAAATGTCTTCTCCATGGCGGTGGCGGTGCCGTGAAGGAGGAACGAGGGAGTGCCCATGCTCCCCGGTATGATCACCGGCTGGCCGACCGATGCATACCCGGCAGGGAGATCCGGGGCGCCCGGACCGAAGGCCCGCGTCGCCCCCTTCCTGTGCACACAGACCTTCATCCTTTTCCCGCCTACCACATGCTCCTCGATCTTTGCGACGTTATGGGCCACGTCGTAGACCATGTGCATCTCTTGATAGGGTATCCCGTAGAGGTCCTCCATCACTTTCCTGGTATAGTGCATGATCACCTGGCGGTTAGCCCAGGCATAATTTGCCGATGCTGCCATGGCCCCGAAGTATGCCCTACCCTCGGGAGAGTCTATTGGTGCACAGGCCAGCTGGCGATCCGGGAGCATGATCTGGTATTTCCTGGTGGCCGCCTCCAGGGTGTGGAGATGATCGGTGCAGACCTGGTGGCCCAGTCCCCGGGATCCGCAGTGGATCATGATGCAGATCTGTCCAGGGAATATGCCGAATACCCGAGCTGCTTCCGGGTGATAAACCTCACTGACGACCTGGACTTCCAGGAAATGATTCCCTGACCCCAGTGTCCCGCTCTGCGGCATGCCTCTCTGGCGGGCTTTCTGTGAGACCGATGCGGTGTCCGCCTCTTTCATGCATCCGTTCTGCTCGCACAACAGGATGTCCTCGTCAATGCCGTACCCCTCTCTCACTGCCCATGCCGACCCTTCCAGGAGCATCCCGTCAAGCTCCCGGCCGGAGAGCCGGAGGGTGCTCTTTCCCCCCACCCCCGTGGGGACCGCCCGGAACAGGCGTTCTACCAGTTCCCTCCTCTTCCAGAGATCGTCCTCCTTCAGGGGGGTGGAGAGCAGCCTTACCCCGCAATTGATATCAAAACCCACGCCGCCTGGGGATATGACCCCCTCATCGAGAGAGAACCCTGCCACGCCGCCGATGGGAAATCCATACCCCCAATGGATATCCGGCATGGCGAGAGAATGGGCCACTATCCCAGGCATGGTGGCGACATTCGCCAGTTGCTGGATTGCCCCCTCTTCCAGAGTCCCGGCAAGTGCCTCTGAGAGGAAGAATATCCCCGGCACTCGCATACCAGGTACATACCCGACCGGGACCTGCCATTCGCATTCCCCCATCCTCTGTATCCCTGGCAGCATGGTCATTCACACATCAAAGATGACATCCAGTATATAATACTCCTGATCATGGACAATGGAGAGTCCCGAGTAGGAGATCCCCTTAACACCGCGGCCTTCGTTGTGGGCATCTATCGAAAACGGCTCACCCCTGACCTCTCCGTCGAGAATTCCCTGGTGAATGCGGACGTCCGCGCCAGAGATCACCAGCCCATCCACCTCCGTGATGAAGAGCAGTTCAGAGAGGAAGGCATGCATGAGCGACTCCAGGTCATGACCCCGGACAGTGATACGGCGGGTCTGGCCGTCCTTGCCGGGGCGGCCGTACATCACCTGCATCAGGGCCCGCCCGGCTTCGGAGAAGAGGTCTTCCAGGGTCGCGGCTCTCACTCTCATCTTCACGTCGGCGGTATGCTCCAGTTCCTCAAAACTCATGGCCTGATGAGAGATCTTCCATGTGATCCAGGAACATGGGAAGCATCCCCCGGTGGATGGAATGGAGGTATCGTGCCTGGTGGATGGAGATAAATATGGTGTGGTCTCCCGCCCTGACCTGGAGATCGGTGGATTTCGGGGGTTTCATACTTATGGGAAGGAGGAGCGGACCTCCGCAGGAGGTGCATATCCTGAAATCACACCCCCGCTTGTTGATATACTCCGCCACGTCTTCATTCACGGCAATATCTTCCGGGTGGGTGGAGGTATTTGGTCTCACGTACATGATTCTCACCACATCGACCGGAAACGGTAAAATAATTATGTTGAGAACGGTTCAGGCCGTTCCCACGATCCTGGCCACCAGGTCAACATACTGCTCCTTGAGCTGGTAGACGCTGTGGGTGCCTTCCCGGTTCTTGTTGACATGGAGAATCCCGATGCGGGAGGCGATGATGCCTACCATCGCAGCCACCGAATGGTAACTGATCTTGAACCTCCGGTTCAAATACTCGCATATCCTTGCAATGGTAAGGGTTTTTATTTTGAGAAAGAGTTGCAGCATGGCCCGCCTGATACCAGTATGGTCCCTGGACAGGTACATCCGCAGGCGGCCTTCGATGACAGCCTTGATCTCGTGCGGAGATCTCATGAGCTGGTACTCACCATAAGATTTATATAAGCATTTTCTTTTTTCCTCCTTTTAAAGAGGGTCCGCGCCCTGTGCTGAATATATACACAACGAAATGCGCGTATTCGGATTCCCGGCCGGTGTGAATCCCCAAAGAAACCATAATTTCCGACATCCCGAAGGATTTTACCCTTGTATAGCCTAAGTACTGGGCTATGGGATTCATCGGTTATGATGTGAACAAATACACCCCCCGGCAGATGGTGATGATCCCCATGGTCATCCTCATCCTCTCCCTTGCCATATTGGGATACAATATGGCCACCATCGGGATGCCGGTGCGTCCGGGAATCGACTTCTCGGGGGGTACGGCGGTCACCCTTTTTACCACCGACACCCCCGAGCAGCTGGAGAACGCGTTCCCCGGGTATCCCCTGCTCTCGGTGGGCGAAGGGGTGAACAACGGGAAATATCTCAAGTTCGGGCCCATGGATGACGCCAGCCTGCAGTCTCTGGCCTCACTGATCAGCGCACGATACCCCGATGCCAAGATCGATCAGATCGGTGCATCTTTTGGCCAGACCCTGCAGCAGCAGGCCTTCGTTGCCCTGATCATCTCGTTCATAGGTATGACCGTGGTGGTATTCCTGGCCTTCCGCACATTTGTACCAGCTGCGGCAGTAGTCCTCTCTGCATTCGCCGATATTGTCATGACCGCGGCGGGGATGAGCCTGGTGGGCATCGACCTCTCACTCCCCACCACCGCAGCCCTCCTGATGTTGATCGGGTATTCCGTGGACTCTGACATCCTCCTCACCATGAGGGTCCTCAAACGCCAGGGGAAACTGGAGGAGAAGCTTTCCGGCGCATTCAAGACCGGGATCATCATGACGACCACCACAATTGCCGCGGTTGCGGCCATGTGGGTGGTCGCATTCGCAGGCCAGATCACCGTCATATGGGAGATTGCCACGGTGCTCCTCATCGGGCTTTTCATCGACATGATGAACACCTGGCTAACGAATGCAGGAATCATCAAATGGTTCGTACTGAAGGGAGGTGGAAAATGAGCGACAGCAAACTCATGGCCTGCCTGAAGCACTGGCAGGTCGCGCTCATGATCATCCTGCTGGTGGCGTCCGTGATTGCCATCGCTCCAAGGTTTGAGGACGGCAAGTTCACCACCAACCTCCAGTATGGACTTGACCTTCAGGAGGGGACCTGGCTGCAGATGGAGTTCAAGGCCGAAATAGTAGGGTTCGAGACCGACAAACCCGTGGACCAGTTCGTGTCAGACCTCCAGAAGCAGCTCGATACCGAGATGTACCTGATTGACGAGGGCAAACTGGAGATTCGCAGCTATTTCCCACGGGAAACACTCGAATCCGCCTTCGCGGCTGCAGGTGGACGGCTCACTTCTTATGAACAGGGGGTCTCAAGGGAGACGGCCGATGACGTGAAACGTATCCTCGAGAACAAGCTGAATGCACTTGGGACCAAGGATGCCCGGGTCAATCCCCTCACCGGACTCTCCGGGGTGACCCACTATATCCGGGTGGAACTCGCCGGAGTGAGTCTCTCCCAGGCCAAGGAGATTGTGGGCAAGCAGGGTAAATTCGAGATCCGCATCCACACGACGGGGAACGAGACCGAGCATGTCCTCTATGGTGAAACCATCACCAGCGTGGGGGTTCCAAGCCATGAACCTCCGGGGAGCACCACCTGGGGGGTCTCATTCACGCTCTCCGAGGATGGCGCCAGGAAGTTACAGCAGGGTGCGATTGCCACCGGTGCAGTGAGCAATCCTGATGCCCACTTCCTTGATATGGTCCTTGACGGAAACGTGGTCTACAGTGCTCCACTCTCAGGTGACCTGGCCGCAAAACTGGCCATAGAACCCATCCGGCAACTGTATGCATCCACTGGTCCCGGTGCCGCAGGGCTCGATGCGGCAAAGAACCTGGAGATCCACCTCCGGGCAGGTGCGCTCCCGGTGGATGTCTCGGTTGCAGGGTCCGGGTATGTCCCTGCCGGGATGTCGGATTATTTCAGGCTGATGTGTGCGATTGCGTTCATCGCCGCCGCCGTTGCTGTGGGAGTGGTCATCTATTACCGCTACCGTGAAGCGAGCATTGTGCTCCCGATGATCGGGACCAACCTCACCGAGATCGTGATCCTGCTCGGGATTGCCACGCTCATCCAGCAGCTCGATCTCGCAGCCATCGCCGCATTGATCGCGGTCATGGGTACCGGGATCGATCAACTGGTGATCATCACCGATGAGGTCCTGCACGAAGGAAAGGTCCCCTCCCCCACGCTCTACAAAAAGCGCCTGGTGAGGGCACTCGGGATCATCCTGATCTCCGCGTTTACGGTGATCATCGCGATGATCCCCCTGGCCCTCATGGATCTCTCCAGCCTGCGGGGTTTTGCCCTCATCACCATCATCGGCGTGGTGATCGGGGTGGCGGTGACCCGTCCTGCATATGGGGAGATAATCAAGGAGATCCTCTCCAAATAATCCATACAAAAACCTTTATCTCTCTTTTTTCTCCACTTAGTGTCTTGGGAATTCACATGAGCAGACCGATTTTACTGGATTTTTACGCTGATTGGTGCGGACCGTGCAGACGGCAGGGACCCATCCTCGAGGAATTGAAGAAGAAGATGGGGGATAAGGTGGAGATCAAGAAGATCGACGTGGATCAGCACATGGAGATGGCCAATAAATACGGTATCCGCGTGGTACCCACCCTCATCATCGAAAAGGACGGAAAGGTGATGCAAAGTCTTGAAGGAGTCACCAGTGCCGAGACATTGCAATCCATGCTCATACCGCTGGTGGAATAAGTGAAAGTCGGCATCGTGGGTGGAACAGGTGACATCGGGGAGGGGATCGCCATGCGTCTCTCCTCCCGCCACGAGGTGATCATCGGGTCGAGGGAGGAGGAGAAGGCGCAGCAGAGCAGCGAATGCTGCCTGGATCTGCTGAAAAAGCGAGGACTTCCCTGCAGTTGCCAGGGCCACACCAACCAGGAAGCGGTGGACAGGTCGGACGTGATCATTCTGGCCATACCGTTCAGGCACGTGGAACCCACCCTTGCTACGCTCACCGGGCTCTCGGGGAAGATCGTGGTCTCCCCGGTCAACCCGATGGAGAAGCGGGAGTATTTCATGTTTATACCCCCGCCGGAGGGCTCTGCTGCCCTGATGATCAAGCGGCTCCTTCCGCCTGATGCACGCCTGTGCACGGCTTTCAACACGGTCGCCGCCAACAAATGGCGGGCGCTTGACGAGGTGCTCGATCTTGCGATCCCCGTCTGCGGCGATGACGCAGAAGCCAAGGTGGTGGTGATGGAGCTGATCAACAGCGTGCCACGTGTCCAGGCCTATAATGCAGGCCCTCTCGCGGCGTCCTGCATGGTGGAGTGCCTGACCCCCCTGCTGCTTAATATTGCACGCTTCAACAAGATGCGTGATGTCGGGATCCAGTTCAGATAATCATCTTTTTTCAATAAGATCCACATGACTGACCCAAAGGAGGAGTTCCAGAGGATTGGCAGGAGGCTTTGGGGAGAGGGGCTTGTGGGAGCACATTTTGGGAACATGAGCGTCCGGGAAGGGACCGGATTTGCGATTACCCGCAATGGATCATTCCTGGATTCTCCTGGAGAACCTGTGTATGTACCTATGGGTGGAAAAGTCCCGCCGGAGGCATCCAGCGAATTCCGCCTGCACCGGGAAGTCTACCGTGTCACACCCCATCACGCGGTGGTGCATGCCCACCCGCCATATGCCGTCGCCATCTCCCTGTATAGGGATTGCATCATCCCCATGGACAGCGAGGGGGAGATGTGCTGCCCAGTGATACCGGTGGTCATCGGGGCGCCCGGAAGCATGGAGATGGCTGAGAATGTGGCTGCGGTCCTCAAGGAAGGCAGGGCCGCGATCGTGAGGGGGCACGGTACATTTACCGGAGGGAAAAACCTCGAAGAGGCTTACATACTCACCTCCGTCGTGGAGCATAGCTGCCGGGTATTGCTGCTCTCCCGCGGAGATAAAAAAAGGTCCCTCTACTCATCCCAAATGAGGAATCAAAGAGCATAAGACCTTTGAGTGCAGACATAATGCAGAAGGGGGCGTCAGTCGTATATGACAGGGATTGAAGAGAAGATCTCCAAACTTACGCCGGAATTGCAGAGGGAGGTTGAGGATTATATCGATTTCTTACTCAAACGTCACTCTCCACCCGCTGAACAGGAACGGATCCCCGAATTCTTCTCTCCCTCTCCCCCAAAAACTTCCTCGAGTTCTATCATTCTTGCTGACGAGATCTCTTTCCGCCGGGAACAGGATATACTCCCAGGCTACAAAGATCTCGGGCAGGTGGCGGATCTCGAAGGACCCACTGACGTGGTGAAAGCGCCGCCTGTGAGAGTGAGGAAGTCGCAGGCGACGGAGCCCGGCAGAAAACTCCTGGACTGGATCGACTGATCCGGGTAGAGTGGGGATGCAGACCGAGGGCTTTGCCTTTCGAAACCACCGCGACCTTCGGTCGCGAACGCCTTTAAAAATCTGAAAAAAACCATGGACTCGACGGGATTCGAACCCGTGCTTCGGTCGCGAACGCCTTTAAAAATCTGAAAAAAACCATGGACTCGACGGGATTCGAACCCGTGGCCTCCCTTTTCCAGACCGAGGGCTCCGCCCCTCTTACCCCACCGAAGGCTTCGCCTTTCGAAACCACCGCGACCTTCGGTCGCGAATGCCTTTAAAAATCTGAAAAAAACCATGGACTCGACGGGATTCGAACCCGTGGCCTTCACGTTGCAAACGTGACGATCTACCCCTGATCTACGAGCCCGCAGAACACACCAGAAGATGTGCCTTATTCTGTTCTTCTCCGTACCAGATATGTTTTGCTGAACGATGGTTTCGCTTTCTTCACCGGCCAGGGGCTTCACCCCTCTTGCGGACCGAGGGCTCCGCCCCTCTTACCCCACCGAAGGCTTCGCCTTTCGAAACCACCGCGACCTTCGGTCGCGAACGCCTTTAAAAATCTGAAAAAAACCATGGACTCGACGGGATTCGAACCCGTGGCCTCCCTTTTCC
>JALOPW010000013.1 GCA_025453675.1 Methanolinea sp. | reverse complement strand
GACCTGCTGATTGTACGCGAGAACACCGAGGGCCTCTACTCGGGGGTGGAGAAGATCGAGCAGGATTCAGCGTGCACCGTGCGATGTATCACCCGGAAGGGGAGCGAACGGATTGCACGGTTCGCCTGCGGGTTTGCGAAGTCGCGCAGGGATCTCACCATCGGGCACAAAGCCAACGTGCTCAAGTCTGATGTCTTCTTCCGGGGGATCTGCATCTCCGAGGCCGAGGCGGCCGGTGTGGCCTGGAAGGAGTGCTACATCGATGCTCTCTGCCTTGACATCCTCCTGCACCCCGGCAGGTATGACGTCATAGTGACCACCAACATGTTCGGGGACATTCTCTCTGATGTCGCGGCATACCTGGTGGGCGGGCTCGGGATGCTCCCGAGCGGAAACCTTGGAGAGCATCACGCCCTCTTTGAGCCGGTACACGGAAGCGCCCCGGATATTGCCGGGAAGAACCTGGCAAACCCCATCGCGGCACTGCGGAGTGCGGCCATGCTTCTCCGGCACAGTGCCGGAGACCCTCTGGCTGCACAGCAGATCGAGGCGGCAATAGGGCAGGCCCTCTCACGGGGGGTCCGGACCAGGGACATGGGCGGTATGCACGGAACCGCTGAGTTCGGGGAAGAGGTGATCCGGGAGCTGGAATCCATAATCCGGAAATAAACAAGCACGTAATCCGGGCATGTTATATAGAAGGGATAACTTAAAGAGACATGTTGCATATGGGAAAGATCCTCGTGGTGGATGACTCTGAGCTGACCCGCTACCTCCTGGCCCAGATCCTCCTCACCGGGGGTCATGAGGTGGTGGGGGAGGCGAGCGATGGGATTGAGGCCCTCCAGAAAGTCAGGGAGACCAATCCCGACGTGGTCATCCTTGACGTGATCATGCCCAAAATGCGGGGGCCACAGACGCTCGAGGAGATCAGGAAGATCAGCCCCCAGACCAAGGTGATCATCTGTTCAGGCGATCACCAGGAGCATACCGTCCGGGAAGTGGTGAAGAAGGGGGCATCTGGGTTCATCATCAAGCCGTTCAAGAAAGAGGCCGTTCTCCAGGAGATCAACAGCGCGCTGGCGAGCCGTCATACCTGACTCACACGGTGGGACCATCGTGTATCAGCCACCCTGCCAATTCTTTTTCCATTATCCGGCCATGATCTGAAGGTATGTCCAGACATTGCCCCAGGAGAAGGTGAATTCGTATGGTCAGGGTCGGCGTTCATGTATCCATTGCCGGAACGATCTCCCTTGCAATTGAGCGAGCCCTCGATACCGGCTGCGACACCTTCCAGATCTTCTCCCGGAACCCGAGGGGTTGGGGTTTTCGGGACCTGTCAGATGAGGTTGCAGGAGATTTCAGGAAAGCCCTCGCTGCATCAGGGCTCTCCCCGATCTTCGATCACATGCCATATCTCCCAAACCTGGCCACCCCGAGGGATGACATGTACGAAAAGTCCTGCGCCACCCTTACCACGGAACTGCTGCGCTGCGGCACGCTCGACATTCCGTTCCTCGTGACCCACCTGGGCCACCACCTCGGGGATGGAATCGCTGCAGGGAGAGAGCGGGTGATACGGGCAGTCAACATGGCGCTCGAGGCCGCACCGAACCGGGTCACACTCCTCCTTGAGAATACCGCGGGGGAGAAGAACGGGGTAGGGAGCACGTTTGAAGATATCAGGGCTGTGCTGGACGGGATTGTGTATCCCGCACGGGTGGGAGTCTGCTTTGACACCTGCCACGCTTTCGGTGCAGGATACGACCTTCGCACCCGGGAAGGCATCGAAGAGACGCTCACCCGGCTGGATGAGACCATAGGGATCAACGCAGTCCGACTCATCCACCTGAACGATTCGCGCGGGAGCCTCGGGAGCGGGCTCGATCGCCATGAACACATCGGCCTTGGAGCCATCGGGGACGAGGCATTCTCTCTCATGCTTCACGATGAGTTCTTCCGGGCTAGACCCCTGATCTGCGAGACACCTGTGGATGACCGCCGGGACGACAGGGGTAATATTGCAAAGGTGAGGGAACTGGGGGAGCAGGAGGGGCCATAAGGCCCCTCCTGCGGGGGCTACGAGGGGGAGGACGGGAGGGGGTGCAACCCCCTCCGGTCGACTGGAAACGGCACTCCGCGTCTATGCATCCCGAGCTCCGATGCGCCGCTGTGGTTTCCGTTCTGCGGGAGCTACGAGGGGGAGGACCGGAGGGGGTGCCACCCCCTCCGCTCGACTGGAAACGGCACTTCGCGTCTAAGCACCCCGGGCTCCGCTACGCCGCGGTGGTTACCGCCCTGCGGCCACCGCAAGGATAGCCTCTGGGCAGGGTGCCCAGGAACAAACCCCCCCTCACTCATCCTGAGCCACGGGCCTACCAAATTCGGGATAAAAAAACTGCAAGGCTTCCCCGGAATGCAAGTGTCCCAGGAAACCTCTTCTCCTTCTCTCACGGGAGAAGGATGTTCCCATTCCCAACGCCACACATCCCTCTCCTCTCCGTATCGCATTATGCGGTGTAAGACCTTCTCTCCCCTATTTTTTCCTGTGAGAAATCCGCCACCATGGCGGCTTCGGAAGACGAATAAAACTCTGCGGTATGCGTCCTCTCCACCAGATCACCGAGCTGTGCCTCGAGCGCCCGGGTGAGGTCCAGGCATTCGGACCCCCGGGCGCCTTTGACCGAGATGGCCACCTGGCCATCCCGGTCAATCACTATCTCCAGTTCCTGCATCTCCATCTGTACCATCACCTCATACCAGCCGCACCACCGGCTGATCCTTCATCACCACCTGCCCGCTCCTCGTGTCGCGGGCAGTGATGAGAAGTCGCTTGTTCCCGTCCAGGGAGAAGGAGAACTCGAACCTGGACTCATCCCTCATGGCCGGGGGATTTGCGGGGATGAAGACAGGGGCATTCTCGTTCATCCAGAAGAGGTTCTTTTTCTCCAGCTCCTCTTCCGGGAGATCCACGAGCCGCACCCCTCCCCCCGGCTCACTGACCAGTTCCCGGAGTGCTGCGCGGTTCCGCAGCCCTGATCTTCCCATCTCGAAGATGGGGACGCCCATCTGGGCCTGGCCGTCGTAGGTAGCCCGGACGAGGAAACGGCCCACCGGTCGCGGGCTGGGATAGGGATCCCCCTGCCGTACCAGGGTACGATACTCATACTCCCCGCTCCGGGAGTTCCAGAAACGGAGGGCATAGTCGTGCTGGACATGGTCGTCGAGATCGATGCCGGCCGCAAAAGCAGCCGCCCCGCGGGCTACCGTATCGAGGGGATGGTCATACCAGACCCTGCTCCTCCCGAACCGGTGCTCGAGGGCCCGCCTTATGGCTGGTATCTGGCTGCACCCCCCCACCATGACCACCCCGGAGAGATCGTCCTCGGCAAACCCCCGGGAGTAAGCACCCTGGAGCGCCCTCTGCAGGGTGGCATTCAGGCGGAAAAAGACGTCCCGCGTATCCAGGAGACGCTCGAACTCGTCCCTGGTGAAGGGAGTGGAGAACGCACACTCCCCGGTCGTGCCGGACTGGATGGTGATCTCCGTCTCTTCCACCAGGGAAAGTGCCTCCTTTGCCCTCTCGCAGGCTGAAAGGAGTTGCCGGGAGCATGCCTTCATGCCATGAGGACCGGTAGTTGGTGTGCCCCTCTCCTGGACCTCGCCGAAGATCCACTGGTCCATCCGCATACCTCCCAGGTCCTCGCCTGCCTTTCCGAGCACCCGGCAGCGGCGGCCGGAACCCTCCTCGCTCTCCTCAAGACGCACCACCGCCACGTCCAGGGTCCCGCCCCCCATGTCAAAGAGCATGAACACCTCTCCGGGCTGCAGGGTGAGACCCGATGCGAGGGCCGCTGCGGTGGCCTCATCCACCACCCGCACCCTGTCAATCCCCGCGTTCCCGGAGAGTGAAATGACCCAGTCCTGGTAATGCTCAAATGCCTCCACCGGCACGGTGAAGATCGCCTCGGCATCCCGGGTACCCCGTGAATGGAGGATGGACGAGAGGACCGCCTGGAGAAAATCAGCTCCTGCCTCCCGGTAACTCTTCGGGCCGCCGGGGAGCGGCACCCTGACGGGGCTCCGGGTTGAGATGTAGTGTTTCATCCACCGGATCGTCGCGGGGGAGTCCAGCAGATCCCTCTCGTGCACCTGCTGACCGATCCAACGGGCACCCCCTTCTTCGTAATGGATAAGAGAAGGGATCACCGGAGTGCTCCCCTGCTCCCCGGTACAGGGGCGGGACCACCCGGGAATCTCCAGCACCCGTGCTGACCCCTGCTCTTCGTCCCAGCTGGCCAGCACCGTGTTCGAGGTGCCGAAGTCAACCGCCATCCTAAAAGGCATGTACCCTCACTCCCTGCGGGATACCCGCCATCTCCTCCTCATCCACGATCTCAAGGTCATAGGGTCCGGCAGGCATGCCTGCACCGCCGTACCCGATAGTATGACGGAATCTCCCGGCAAGAAGCCGTTCCAGGAACTTCCACTGCCTGGCATCAGGCAGCGAGAGTTCGGGGGTGATGCATGACTGCACGTATGACAGGTCTGCCGGAGTGGTGTGGCAGAGGGCCCTGGTCCAGGGGAGCCCAAGGATCCGCAGTGATCCGTTCAGGCTGGCAATGGCAGCCAGGTTCTTCGAGGGGATCAGGCAGATGCCGTTCCGGGCATCCGCACGAACTCTCCGGGTGCGGATGAGTTCCCCTCCGGGGAGGGTCCATAGCGAGAGGGTCCCTTCATCAGACGCGCTGACGAGCAGGCTCCCGTCGGGGTGCACCGCCAGGGACCGGACCCTCCCGGTATGGCGCAGGAGTGTTTCCACTGGCTCTCCGGAAGGCAGGCTCCACACCCTGACGGCCCGGTCCCAGCTACCCGTTGCCAGGAACCTGCCGTCCCCGGAGATTCCGAGGCAGGAGACCACGTGGGTATGGCCCGTGAGCCGGGCATGGCACTTCAGGGACTCCAGGTCCCACACGATGGCCGACCGGTCATGAGACCCGCTCGCCAGGAATGCCCCGCACGGCGAGAAGGCAAGAGAGGTGACCTGGCTGGCATGCCCCTCCAGGGTCGATATGTGCGTGCCCCCGGGGAGTGACCAGAGCCGGACTGCCCCATCCCATCCCCCGCTCGCGAGGAGGGAGCCGTCCCTGTTCACGGCCAGTGCATGGACCCCCCCCTCGTGCCCTTCCAGGGTTGCCCGCAGAGATCCGCTCTCCAGGTCCCAGAGCGAGATCCTGCCCTGTGGATCTCCACAGGCGGCCATGGTGCCTGAAGGATGGAGTGCGAGGCATTCGATCCGGCTGGCGAAGAGATTCTGCCAGTGCACCGGTTCCATGGTCCCGGTGTCCCACACCCGCACTACACCCCCCTCGCTCCCGCAGGCAAGGACCTCGCCGCCCGGGGTGGATGCAAGGCAGTCGATGCCGGTGCCCGGCCCCGGCATCGTCGCAAGGAGTTCTCCCCCGGGGAGTGCCCGCAGCCTGACCGATCCCTCGCGCCCGGCGCTTACCATCCCCGTGCCAGCCTGGTTGACGGTAAGGATCTGGACCCGGTCTGGATGACCCTTCACCATGTCGCGCTTCGTGCCATCGGGGATGGACCAGGTATGGAGATACCCGTCCCGGCACCCGGCGAGGAGAAGCGTTCCTTCAGGGTGCAGGGCCAGGCATGAGATCCCTTGTCCCGGCACTTCCAGGCGGAGGCATTCCTCCCCCGCAGGGATTGAAAAGACCTGCACTGCATGGTCACCGGAGGCCAGCACGCCGAGGTTTCCGTCGGGGGTGGCGTCCCAGGCAGTAAACCGCTTTCCGGGAGAAGGCCACATCTGGCAGAGGGATCCATCGTCGCTATTCCAGACCCGCACCGTCCCTTTTCCATCAACGCCTGTCAGGTTCTTCCCCTGCCGGGAGAAGCTGAGGTGGAGGAGGGTGTTGCCGGGGCCCGTGAGATCCCTGCACCCACTGTCACCGCCCTTCATGATCCGGATGGTCCCATCACTCCCGCTGCTGGCAACCAGATCGCCGTACGCTGCAAGGGCGGTGACAGCCCCCGCATGAGCCTGCCGGGAGTCAGCCTCTCTGCATTCCGGCCACTGCCAGGAGCAGATGACCCCATCAGCCCCGCCCGATACCAGCGTATGGCTGTCACGGGGGAAGAGAAGGGAGACCACCGGTCCGCGATGCCCCTCCAGTTCCCGGATGGGCGTGCCGTCCCCGGGCTTCACCAGACGCACCTTTCCATCCTTCCCCCCGATGGCGAGTGCGGTTCCATCCGGGCTGTAGGCAAGCGAGGTGATCCCGCCTCCAGCCGGCCTGCCCGAGGAGAAGAGAGCACCCCGGGGGAGAGACCAGTGGCACAGGGTGCCGTCATAGCTGACGGTGGCTGAATACTGCCCGTCTGGAGAGATCACGGCAAGCTCTACCCCGCCGCCCTGGCCTGCCAACGTTCCTCCGGCGGTGGGCGGCGGGTCCGGGAAACCCCACCGGTCCGGGACAAGGGAGAGGAGATCTCTCCAGAGGGTCCGGTCAGCGTCACGGGGCTTCCACCCTGAACCTGCGAGAGAGTGTACCGTCTCCACGGCGATGGGGAGCGGGGCAAGGAACAGGAGCCGGAACATCTCGTCCCATTGCCCCTCCTGCCGGTGCAGGAGAAGGCGGCCCCTCCAGTCTTCAGGTGACCAGTCGATTGCCTCCGCATGCCTCCCCAGCGCGAGGAAGAGGCTGACCATTCCCCTCTCCCTGGCCAGGGCCAGCACCCTGGACCGCACCTTCGGGGTTGCAGAGAGGATTGCCTTCACCAGCAGGGGGTGGCCTTCCAGAGGGTCCAGTTCCTGGCAGGCAGTCATCTTCCCTGAGAGGAAGAGGAACAACGCCTTCTTCTCATCATTTTGGGGCAGGTATCCGCATTCCCTGGCAATGCACAGGAGTTCTGGGTCCCCGGTCTCCAGCATGCAGGTACAGCAGGCATCGACTGCGGCAGGGGTGCTCAGAGTGCAGAGGGCGGCTCTGGCCGCGGCCCGGATCTCCCGGTGCGGGGACTCCACCAGGGCAGAGGAGAGAGTGCGGATGGCCTCCGTATCTCCGTCCTGTGCCGCCCTGGCCAGGACTTTCACCGCGGATGACCGGATTATGCCCCCGATAAGGGGAACACGACAGGAGATTCGTGCGGGGGGGCGATCCATGGCAGGCATGGGGGGCTCACCGCTCACCCGGGGAGGAGACAGGCTCCAGGTGAATAGCGCCTCCCGTACTCTCGGCAGGGGAGAAAGGTGCGGAGGCCGAAAGCGCCCTCCCCTCGACCAACCAGGCCCTCAGGTCCCCGATCACTTCCTTCTGGGAGATAGAGAGCGGCACCTGGGTCTTGAGGGCAGAGATGATGTCCCCGGTGGTGATGCGCCGCATCTCCTGGTTGAAGGCCTGGTACATGGCATCGATGACCGTCTGCTCGATCTCCGCTCCCACGTAGCCTTCCGAGATCCTTGCGAGCGTTTCCAGGTCGAAGTCATCGGGGAGGAATCCACGTCTGCGGAGGTGGACAGAGAAGATCTCCTTCCGCTCTGCGCCGGAGGGGAGGTCAAGGAAGAAGACCTCGTCAAACCGCCCCTTGCGCAGGAGTTCCGGGGGCAGGGCCGAGATATCGTTTGCGGTTGCCACGACAAAACAGGGAGAGGTCTTATCCTGCATCCAGGTGAGGATGGACGCAAAAACCCGCTGGCTTGTCCCTGAATCTCCATTTCCAAAGGAGAATGCCTTCTCCATCTCGTCGATCCACAGGATGCAGGGGGAGATGGTCTCAGCGAGGGAGAGGGCCCGGCGGGTCCGCTCCTCAGACTCCCCCACAAAACTCCCGAAGAGGGCCCCCACGTCCAGCCTGAGCAGCGGAAGCCTCCACATCCCTGCGATCATCTTTGCAGTGAGGCTCTTTCCTGTCCCCGGTATGCCGATGAGGGCGATCCCCTTCGGGGAGGGCAGGCCGTAGTCCCTGGCCTCCCGGGAAAACGCCCTCTCCCGGAGGCGCAGCCACTCCTTGAGTACTGCCAGCCCCCCTACATTCTCCGCGGCCTCGGTGGCGCTATAGAACTCCAGGGCCTCGCTCTGGGAGAGGATGTCCTTCTTCTCTGCAACCACCTCATCGATGTCCCTGTCATCCAGACGGCCGTGCCGCACGATGGCTTTTGAGAATGACCTGCAGGCCTGGTTGAGGGACATGCCGAGCGCGGCCTGTATGAGTTTCTCCCTCCCGAGCGGGGTGAGGGAATCTGGGACCCCGCTCCCCCGCAGGAGACGGTCAAGTTCCAGTTCAAGCTCACCCGCGGAGGGAGGGGGGACATGGAGGACCACGGCATCGTCCCGGATCTCCTCGGGCACTTTCAGGGCCGGGGTGATCACCACCATCGTCCTCCGGGAGAACCGGAATTTCTGGGCCAGGTTCCGCAATTTCCGCTTCACTCCCGGATTGCCCCAGAACTCGTGAAAGTCCTTGAGCACTATAAGGGCCGCCTCGTCGGTCTTCTCCATCTCGTCAAGGGCCTGGAGGGGATCTCGTGCACCGGATCCCCTCACGTGTACGGCCCCTGCCCCTGAGAATCCCTCTACCAGATCCCAGGTGAGGAACGGGCGGGGCGGGCTCCAGCGCGTGCAGACCTCCTGCAGCATCCGGATAGCCCTCTCTTCTTCTGGGGTGTGCAGAATGAGCAGGGTGATGCGGGCCCGCAGACAGAGATCGATCTGGACCGGGATCTCCTGGTCCCTGGAACCTTCTCTCATGTCCACCTCCGCACCAGGATACGGACAGAGCCGTCCTCCTGCTCCACCTCTTCGACCATGGTGTAACCTTCCCTCGCGGTCTGCTCACGCACCATCATCCTCGCGTATTCCCGCTGGATACGTGGGTAATTCCGGCGAAGGGAGTCCATAATCTTCCGATCAGCCCCCTTCACCCCCCAGGAATCTGCCAGGACGTCATAACACCCGTCGGCATTCTGGACGAATCCCACCCCGTATCCGTCCTTCCCGGTCACTGCCAGGTCAACCTGCTGCACCCCGTGATACCCGCGTATCGTTCCCCCTTCCTGCACTTCGTAGCCCGTCTCCCGGAGGCACTGGGCAAGGAGGGACTTGTTGCGGAATGCAGTCCTGACCCTGCTGAAGTGGGACATGCGTCAGGTGCACCCCCGCCCGAATGAGGGAAGGCCCCCCTCCGGGAATCCGGTCATGGTGATCTCCCCCTCGTTGCTGATGGTGAACTCCACGTCCCCCTCCCTCGCATCAGGCCCGGGGCCACGGGGAATTCTCCCGGAGAGATAGACCATTTCCTGGTTCGAAGAGCCGCAGAGGGAGTTTGGAAGGCGTCGTGTCAGATCATAGGGGCCTGCCACCAGGATATCGGTCACCTGCAGGAGCGCGTTCCAGTCACTCCTCGTGCTGTGTTGGAGCCTCCTGGCAGGGTAGCCGCTGAAGGTGACCACGGACAGCCCCTCTTCGCGGACCAGTCTCCCCAGCGCGGCAAGGGGGACTGCCTGGCAGAAGGGTTCGCCTCCCGAGAATGTCACCCCCTCGATCCCGGGGATGGAAAGGATGCGGGCTGCCATCTCTTCGGCAGTCACCAGGTAGTTCTTCCGAAATGACCACAATTCCCGGTTAAAACATCCCGGGCAGCGAAGTGGGCACCCCTGTACCCAGATCACCGCTCTTTCGCCCGGGCCGTTCACCCTGGACCGTTCGAGAAACCCGGCACCATTGATCATCATCCCTGTCACTCCACTCAAATCCCCGGAGGGTCCTGTCCCGGAGGACTTCCGGATCACCTCTCAGGATATATGAAAGGAGAGGTTTCCAGCCAGTATGGTATAAGCCCTTTCCTTTACGGGCGTATTTTGTGTGAAAAGTATTACGAAGGTATTACCTAAGTATTGCATGCCTGCGTTGTGCACGACCTCCTCGCGCCGGACAAATCCCGGAGATAATGATAATTAATGACCAATTTTCGATTCATTGTAATTTTCAGGCAAAATAATTGGTATTCCATAAGAGTGATCATTTCCCCCAATTCCTGGTTTCCTCATTTCATAAGGCATACCCCGGGGCCACATGATATTATGAACGTACCATACCCATTAGAATACAGTGAAAGCCATATTCGACGGGACCTGGGTACGGCTGGGCCAGGACGGGCGGGCACTCTATGACCAGAGCGGCTATGGCAGGCCCGAGAAAGACGGGCTCCGCCTGGCGCCGGAAGAGGCACTTTACCTTGTCCACCGGGGCCGCCTGGAGATCCCCGGGTACTCTTTTGATCGTCTGATGGCGGTATGTGCAGAAAAACCCAATTTCATGAGGAGTTTCCTCGTGTACCGGGACATCAGGGAGAGGGGATACGTGGTCCAGACCGGTCCGCACGACTTCCGGGTCTTCCGCAGGGGGCAGAGACCGGGGACGGGCCAGTCCCAGTACATGATCCGGGTCATCTCCGAGAGGGACCTTATCGACTTCTCGGAGCTTGTCCATGAGGCATCGGCATCGCTCAACCTGCGAAAGCAGCATGTCCTGGCCGTGGTCGATGACGAGAACGAGCTGACGTATTACGAAGTGAAGATACAGCCCCTCCCTGCAATAGAGGGGGGTATGACTATTGGTCCCATGGTGGGGGAACTGGTGGGAAGATACGCCATTGTCCATTCCGAAGCAACCGGGGACCCGGCCCAGGGGACCTACGGGATGCAGCTCGACCCGGAGCGCCTGGTCCTTGCCCCACTGGAGATCCTCAGCCTGATGCGATCAGGCCGGCTCACCCTTCACCGGAACGAACACACTGTTGATCCCGCACACTATTACGAGATGGCAAAGGAGTCCGATATCGAGTTCCCGGAGAAGATCCGGGTCTACGAGGACTTGAGGAACCGGGGGTTCGTGCCCCGCACAGGCTACAAATTCGGCCACCACTTCCGGGTCTATACCGGGAAGAAGGTCCACTCCGAGATGCTGGTGCAGGCCCTCCCCGGGGGTGGGGCACTCCCCATGAGTGCCATCTCGAGGTCCGTCCGCCTGGCTCACAGTGTGAAAAAGAAGATGTTGTTCGGGTGCGAACATAGTGAAGGAATCCAATACGTGGAATTCGCCCGGATCAAACTGTGAGTAGGTAGAGCATGCATGCCCCCATAAATCCCTGGTCCAGCCAGCAGTCCGACGATATCGAGAAACTCTTCTCCCTGTTCGGCATCGAACCCATCAGCAGCGCAAGCGGCATCCTCCCCCGGGTGCCATCCTTCATCAGCAGAGGCGTGGTGGTGGGCCACCGTGATTACCGCCATATCGCCGAGGCCATCAGGGATTCGAAGCCCTTCCACGTGCTGACCGGGTTCATGCCCTCCGGTCATCCCCATCTCGGTCACCTGATGGTGATGAAAGAGGTGGTGTGGCACGTGGAGCAGGGCGGAACCGGGTATATCACCATCGCTGACAGGGAAGCCCACGCGGTTCGTGATATCTCCTGGGCGAAGTGCGATGAGTATGGGAGGGAATACCTGCAGTGCCTGTATGCCCTGGGGTACCAGGGGCACACCTACTTCCAGAGCCGGAACAAGCACCTGCTGGACCTGGCATTCGAGGCCGCGACCAAGGTGAACTTCTCGGAGCTGCAGGCCATCTACGGATTCTCGGACGAGACCGCCCTCGCCCACGCAGAGAGCGTGATCACTCAGGTGGCAGATATCCTCTATCCCCAGGTGGACAGCCCCCCCGCTCCCACCATCGTCCCGGTGGGAATCGACCAGGACCCCCATATCCGGCTGACAAGGGGGGTTGCCCACAAGCTGCGGATGTTCACGGTGGAGGAGAGGGAAGGCTACATCAGTGTCAGGTCCAAGAATGCCCCTCCAGCGGCTTTGGACGAGGTCCACCGCAGATACCGTGGATCAAAGAAGTATGAAGGCCACGTGGACATCCCGGGAGGGAAGTGCATCGACGTGAGCGCAGAGGTGCGCCAGATCGAGATCGCCCATGGTGGCTATGGGTTCTTCACCCCCTCGTCGACCTACCACCGGTTCATGCCCGGCCTCCAGGGCGGGAAGATGTCCAGCAGCGTCCCTGAGAGTACCATCACCTTCACAGAGCCTGACGAAGTGGTCAGAAAGAAGGTGATGGCGGCCCTCACGGGGGGGCGGGCCACCCTGGCAGAGCAGAAGGAGCAGGGCGGGGAGCCCGACCGGTGCCCGCTCTTCCTCCTGAACCTCTTTCATATGGTGGAGGACGATGCAGAGCTTATGGAGATCCGCAGGCGCTGCCTCGAAGGGGAGCTGATGTGTGGACAGTGCAAGAAAGAGACCGCAGTCCGGGTGCTGGCCTTTATCCGGGATTTCCGGGAGAGGATGGAAGCTGCGGCACACCTGGTGAAGGTGGAATGAGATGGACCTATCCCTGAATGAAAAAAGACTCTTGAAAGTCCTGGAACCGCTGAAAAAAGCAGACCCGGCCACGCTGGCCGCCCGGATGGAGACCTCCGGGGAATCGGTGATCCAGTTTGCCATGCTGCTTGAGGGCCGCGGGCTCTGCCGGGTGGAGAAGCAGGTGGATACCACGTATTCCCTCACTGACGAGGGCGCCCGCTACGCCCGGGAAGGCCTCCCGGAACGGCAGTTGCTGCAGAGTTTCGGGGACCGGATCCCGATGTCCGAGCTGACAAGGCACCCCCTCTCACGGATTGGGATAGGCCAGATGCGAAAGAAAGGGTGGGTAGCCATCAGGGACGGAATGGTGGAGAAGACAGGAAACGACGCCCCTGGGGAAGAAGAGCTCGCCCTCAGGGATCTCTCGCGGGGAGGCGCGGGACTCGGCGAGTTGCTGAAAAGGGGCCTCGTCACCGATCATCAGGAGACGAGCTATCTCATCGCCCTGACCACAGAGGGAGAAACCCTGGTAAAGAGAGGGCTTGACCTCGAGGCCGAGGTGGGCACCCTCTCACGGGAACAGATCATCACCGGGACCTGGAAAGACCTTCGGTTGCGCCGTTACAGCCTTGGCACCCTGCCAAAGAGGATCTACCCCGGGAAGGTGCACCCCTACCAGCGCCTGATCGGGGAGATGCGGAACGTCCTCCTTTACATGGGCTTCACCGAGATCTACGGCGATATCGTCCAGAGCGCGTTCTGGAACTTCGATGCCCTCTTCCAGCCCCAGGACCATCCTGCACGGGAGATGCAGGACACGTTCTACCTGAAAGAGACCATCCAGGTCCCCCCGGGCTTCGAGCGGGTCAGGGACATGCACCTGCACGGGGGCACCACCTCCTCGACGGGGTGGGGGGGGCAGTGGAGCAGGGAGAAGGCAGAACAGTGCGTGCTCCGGACCCACACCACCAGCCTCTCCATCCAGCACCTGGCAGCCCACCCCGAACCCCCGGTGAAGGCCTTCTGCATCAACAGGGTGTACCGGCGGGAAGCAATCGACCCCACCCACCTCCCCGAGTTCGAGCAGCTCGAGGGGATCGTCATGGACGAGGGAGTCAGTTTCCGCCACCTCCTCGGTTACTTAAAAGAGTTCTACTTCCGGATGGGCTTTGCTGACGTGCGTTTCAGGCCGGCTTACTTCCCCTATACCGAGCCGAGCGTGGAGCCAGAGGTCTTCGTGCCGGGTCTTGGATGGGTGGAGATGGGTGGGGCGGGGATCTTCCGGGAGGAAGTGACCGCGCCCTGGGGGATCCACCATCCCGTGCTGGCATGGGGGCTCGGGGTCAGCCGCATGGCTATGCTCCGCCTGGGTCTGAAGGATCTCCGCCTCCTCTACAAGAGCGACATTGAATGGGTGAAGGAAATGCCATCCTGGCAGCAGGGCCTTGAGAACCGGGGAGGGAGATGAGATGGCCGTCATCACCCTCCATTACCGCTACCTGGAGAGGCTGGTGGGCTCTGACCGGGAGACCATCCTTGCACGCCTCCCCATGATCGGATCGGACATCGAGAGGATTGAGGAGGACCACGTTGATGTGGAATTCTTCCCCGACCGGCCCGACCTCTTCTCCGTGGAAGGGGTGGCCAGGGCCATGAGGGGCTTTCTGGGCCTGGAGACCGGCCTCCCGAAGTATAAGGTCACTCCTTCAGGGATCAGTTTCAGCATCGATCCCGGTCTCGCCGCCATCCGTCCCTACCTCGGCTCTGCGGTGATCAGGGGTATCTCCCTTGACGAAGAGTCGATCCTCTCCCTGATGGGCCTTCAGGAGGCCCTGCACTGGGCAGTCGGACGAGGGCGGAGCAAGGTGGCCATCGGCATCCATGACCTGGATGCCGTCACACCTCCTTTCCGCTACCTGGCGGCAGACCGTTCCCGGGCTTTTGTTCCCCTGGACTTCTCGGAGGAGATGACCATGGAGGAGATCCTGGACCACCACCCCAAGGGCAGGGCCTATGCGCACGTGGTCCGTGACTTTCCCCGCTACCCGCTGATCGTGGACGCCCGGGACCGGGTCCTCTCATTTCCCCCTATCATCAACGGGGAGCTGAGAACGGCGGTGAACATCATCTGCACGGCCCTGGCAGAGACGGGGGCCACCATCCAGTGCGTGGAGATTGGCGGGGCCCATGTGCCCACCCTGGCGCCTACGGAACGGCTGGTGAGCGCGAATGAGGCCAGCACACTCCTCGGGGTAGAACTCGATCCCCTGGCCCTCTCCCTCCTCCTGGAAAAGATGCGCTTTGGAGCAGAGCCAGCCGGGGGTGACCAGGTGAGGGTTATGGTGCCCTGCTACCGGGCCGACATCATGCATGACTGGGACATCTTCGAGGATGCCGCCATCGCTTACGGGTACGAACACTTTGATGCCGCCATCTCCCCGACCTTTGCTATAGGGTGTCCCCACCCGGTCATGGAGATCTACGGGGCGGCAAGGGAGATCCTCTGCGGCCTGGGGTTCCAGGAGGTGATGCCCTTCACCCTCACGAACGAGCGGGTCCTCTCTTCCAGGATGCAGCGGCCGCTCCCGGACTCGGCCCTCAAAGTGATGCACCCCATCAGCGAGGAGCACACGCACGTCCGGACCGACCTGATCCCCCTGCTCCTGGAGATGTGCCAGCTGAACCGCCACCGCGAACTTCCCCAGAGGCTCTTTGCGCTGGGAGACGTGGTGGAGGGCCTTGCCACCCGGCAGAGGGTAGCCTGCGTGAGCACGCACCTTGGTGCAGACTTCTCAGAGGCCTACGCAGTGGCCGATGCCCTCTGCAGGGAATTTTCCCTCGCATTCACGGTGAGAGAACCGGATGACCCTGCGTTTCTCGCCGGCCGCCGCGGTGCCCTCCTGGTCGGAGGACGGCAGGTCGGGGTATTCGGGGAGATCCACCCCGCGGTGCTGAATGCATGGGAGCTCGAGCACCCGGTGGCCGCGGTGGAGCTGGACCTCACAGCCGTACCGGGATACCCCTGCCCGCCAGGTACTCCTTGACCTGGCGGACGGTCATCTCCCCGTAGTGAAAGACGCTTGCCGCCAGGCAGGCGTCGGCTTTTCCATAGACAAATCCATCATAGAAGTGCTCGAGGGTCCCTACCCCCCCGCTGGCGATGACCGGGACCCCGACCGCATCCGAGATGGCGGAGGTGATAGGGATATCAAACCCGTTCTTCGTCCCGTCTGTCTCCATGCTGGTTAAGAGGATCTCACCCGCACCCCTCTCCTCCGCCTCCCTGGCCCAGGTGACGGCATCAATCCCGGTTGGTTTGGATCCCCCGTAGATTACCACTTCGTACCAGCAGGTCTGCCCGTCGGGGAGTGTAATTGGTGTGCAGTCAGGGTTCTTCGAGAAGTTCCTCCGCACGTCTTCGGCGAGCACGATGCACTGGGTGCCAAACTTCTCCGCCCCCCTGCTGAGCAGGGTGGGATCGTGAACCGCGCTCGTATTGATACTCACTTTGTCGGCCCCGGCCCGGAGGATCTGCTGGATATCTTCCACCGAACGGATGCCCCCGCCCACGGTCAGGGGGAGGAAGAGCTGGTCCGCGGCCCGCTCTATGACCTCGATGATAGTGCCGCGCTGCTCTTTCGAGGCGGTGATGTCCAGGAACACCACCTCGTCCGCACCCTGTTCATTGTACCGCTGTGCAAGTTCCACGGGATCGCCGGCATCCCGCAATGCCAGGAAGTGGGTCCCTTTCACTACTCTCCCGTCCTTTAAATCAAGGCAGGGGATGATACGACGGGTAAGCGTCATAGTGAGTGTGTGGGGGCGATGGGGATAAGAGGATTATGTCAGTCTCCACCCGGGGATTTATCTTGGTTGCAGGGGGAATGTAGAAGAGAAATGCCGGGAGAAGGCTGAGGCCCCCGGCGGGATCCTGAAGTACATGGAGTCCGGAGAGAAGAAGATGACATGGGCCCGGCAGTTCATGCCGGTGCTCTCCTCCATACGCGAGGAATTTATACGTGAACAGCCGTTCCGGGGGATGCGCATAGGGATGGCCCTCCACGTCGAGGCGAAGACGGCGTGCCTGGTGGAGGCGCTGGCCGCCGGAGGGGCGGCCGTGCACATCACCGGGTGCAATCCTCTCAGCACACAGGACGACGTGGCTGCCGCACTGGGCCGGGTTCCCGGGGTGCACTGTTATGCAAAGCGGGGTGCCACGACGGAAGAGTACTACGCCGCCATCGACCGGGTTCTGGAAGCCCGCCCCCAGGTGACCATCGATGACGGCATGGACCTCATCCACCGCCTGCATACCGGGAGGACCGATCTCCTCCCTGATGTCATCGGGGGCTGCGAGGAGACCACTACCGGGGTGCACCGGCTCAGGGCCATGGCGGGGGAGGGAATGCTCAAATTTCCGGTCATCGCGGTGAATGACACCCCTATGAAACGGTTCTTTGACAATGTACACGGCACCGGGGAGAGCGCGCTCTCTGCCATCATGCTCACTACCAACATGCTGATTGCCGGAAAGGCAGTGGTGGTTGCAGGGTACGGGTTCTGCGGGCGGGGGCTCGCACGGAAACTGCACGGACTCGGGGCCCGTGTCATCGTCACCGAGGTGGACCCCCGACGTGCGCTCGAGGCCTACATGGATGGATTCCTTGTCATGCCCATGGACATGGCCGCAGAATCAGGGGAGATCTTCATCACCACCACCGGGAACACGTCGGTGATTACCGCCGGGCACTTCCGGAAGATGCGGTCCGGCGTGGTGCTGGCAAATGCCGGCCACTTCAACGTGGAGATCGATCTCCAGTGGCTGGAGAAGCACGCAGGAGCGGTAATCCGGCGTGACGGGATCGATACCTACCAGGTGGACGGAAAAGATATCCATGTCCTCGCGGAAGGCCGGCTGGTGAACCTGGCAATCCCCAAGGGTATGGGCCACCCTATCGAGGTTATGGACCTGAGTTTTGCCCTGCAGGCCCTCTGCACCCGCCATATCGTTCTCCATGGACGCAGCCTGCAGCCGGGAGTCTATGATGTTCCCCATGAGATCGATGACCTGGTAGCAATGAAGAAACTGGCCTCTCTTGGTCTTGCCATTGATACACTCACCCCGAAACAGCGGGATTACCTGTCCGGCTGGGATACGGGGACCTGATCCTCTCCCCTCCCTCCTGTGATCGCCGCCCGGTCACAGAAGAGGTACTCCTGGGCGTACCCCGCATAGCTCCCAAAGTGAGTTCTCCCAAAACTGTTGAACTGGTCATAGGTGCGCAGGGTAACACCCTCGGGATACCGTGTCTTGAGAATGCGTTGTATCCACACGTCCACGGGGAACGCCTCGTGTTTTCCGAATGCAAAGAGGAGTACGCAATCGGCAACTTTTTTCCCCACCCCCTTCAGCCTGAGAAGCTCCCGGCGGGCCTTCTCATACGGGAGATCCCGCACCCTCTCTTCCCACCCGGGGTCATCTGCCAGCACACGGGCGGTCTCCTTCAGGTAGGGAGCCCTGTAGCCGAGACGGCATTCTGCTATCCTGCAGGGCTCGCTGAATGCGATGGCCCCGGGGGAGGGAAAGGTGAAGACTTCACCGGCCGGGGTGAGTAGGGGATCTCCAAAACAACGGCAGAGGAGAGAGATACGGCGCTTAATTCCTGGTATATTGGCGTAAGTGGCGCAGATATAGGAGGCCAGGCATTCCCATGCAGGCTGGCGTACGATCCGCAGGCCCCGGCACCGGGAGATGGCGGCATGAATCTGTGGATCCCTGTCTATTGAGGAGAGGATGCCGGCAAGGTCCTCATCCAGCTGGAAATAGGAGATGATGCATCCTGGATCTGCCCCCTGGAAGGTGAGTGACCGCCCCTCCTGCCTGATGCAGATGAGGGAGTCCCCTACGACCCCAGTCCATCCTCTTTTCCCCCTCTCCCAGCGGAAGACCTGCCCGCAGGAGAGGGTCAGGTCGAGATCGAACGGCTGGTCCGGGCGGAGCGCAATAGTATGCATGACAGCAACCGTGTGACATTCCTATCTGCCTGCGGTGGTCTAAATGGTGGCGGTAGGAGAAGTGGGTCTACGGCGTGGCGGAGAGTTCTCCAAAAAAAGGAAATTGATAGCCCCGGTTCCCGGGTGAGACGTTCCTGTTGTGACTATCACCCCACCTCCACCTGAGGTAAAGACAGGCATTCGGGCTCTCTGGTTGAGAGAATATAGCCCTCTCTTTCGCACCGCAAACCGCAGGGTTTTATATACTCAGTTCCCGATCTCTTCCCTATGGAACTGAACGAAGTCCTGCGGGCATTTCTGGAGAGTGGCGAAGACTGGGAGAGGAAGAATACCTCGGTGAAAGGGGTCTCCATCATCAAGCTTCCCGGAACGAAGAGCCGGGCTCCATCCCTGGCAATCGAGATTAATCCAGTCAATGAGAAGGGCGTCCCCATGAAAAAGAAGGGGGTCATGGTCATGAGCGGTGGAGAGCTCTCAGCGTTTCGCGACATATTCTCGAGTCCGAAAGTAGACGGGCTGATCCGGACCATCGAGGAGATCACTCCTGGAAAGAGGGGTCAGAAGAGCGGGGCCAGTGACGTTCTGGAGATATAATAGGGGTATTGCAGCCAGGGTAGCCTGAGGTATATTTTTTTTTCGTACCTGATGCATGGCGCCGGGTGGTCGACCATTCCCCTCTTTTCTGAAGCGAGGGGATCCCACGAGTGCGATGGAGCCCGCCTTTGAATGAACAGACGTGAACGGGATGGCGTGAGAAAGCCTGCCCGCAGGTAACCGGATGGATGGGGATGGGAATCCTCTTTTCCTGATCAATGAGACTTCCCACATTGAACTGCTTCTCTCTGCACTCCATCACGATGACACTCGTGTGGCTCCGCCCCGCCGCTGTGCAACGCCCCCTATACTCCAGGGCCCAGAGCGAAGAACCGGAAATGACCAGGCATACTCCTGTGCCACCCTGCCTGCAGGCTGTCGCCAAATGGGGGTGGGGGCGACTGAAAGGGCGTCTTGCCAGTCAAATCAGCCCGTGCAGGACCCCCGATGAGGGATAAGGCTATATTTTACGGGGTGAAAAGTAAAATAGAGGCAGTTTTTCGCATGAGGCAGATCCTGCAGGTGGACATTCTGCCGGCACCGGAGAAGAGGAGATTTCCCCGGGCTGGTCTTTCTGTAATCCTTATCCTTCTCGCGTTTCTCATCGTGGCAGGGTGCAGCGAGGATACCACCCCTGCCGGCGAAAAGCCGCAACCCCCAGGGGTGCTGGTTGAGTATACCAGGACCGGCGGTATTGCGGGTTTCGCGGATCACCTGGTCGTGTTCAGCGATGGCCAGGTAGTCTATTCCACACGCGAGGGATCCGGGGCTTTTCTACTCTCTCCCGGTGATCTCGACCTCCTGCGCGGCCTGATACGCGATGCGGATATCCCAAACCTGAAAGATGAATACCCTGCACTTGTTCCAGGTGCGGATTATTTCACCTATATCCTCGTGATCGGGAACAGGACTATCACCACCGAGACCACGGGGGTTCCTGCATCACTGACACCTGTCATCTCTACCCTGGATGGGATGCTCAGCGGTCGTGGGGCATCATCCTGATCCGTCCCCCTTCTCTAGAGTTCCATAACCCAGCGGGCATCATACCTGGTTCCGCATTCAGGGCAGATCAGGACGACCCGGAAATGAGGATGACCAGCAGCGAGACGTTGGAGGGAGGTGTGAAATCCACGGTCGTACCCACAGTTCCGGCATTGCCGGAACTCATCGCTGATGGCCACCTGGTGTAACCCTTCTGACACGGACATACTGGTCACTTTTCACCGTCGAGGTAAAAAAAGGATGCTGGAGAGGAAAACACGGCGAAAAATGTGGGGTGGGGAACGCCTGATCATTCACTGTACAGGCAGGACTGGACGTCCTGGCCCAGCCGGCCGACAGCATCTGCCCGGCAGCGCTGGCAGTGTCTCATCTGGCGGACATACTTCGCGCACTCGTCCTGCATCTTTACTTTCATCTCCGGCGTGGGGGGCGTGATGTGGGAGAATTTATACTGTGCGATGAGGGGGATGACATTGAAGTTGTATACTCCCATCTCTCCCACTTTCTTGGCAATCTCGGGGATATGCTCATCATTGATGCCAGGGATATAGACGGTATTGATCTTCACGATCATCTTCCGCTCCACTGCCATCCTTATCCCCTCGAGCTGGTTCTTCAGAAGTATCTTCGCACCCTCTATCCCTTCATAACGTTTTCCCTTGTAATCGATGAACTGGTAGATTTTCGCACCGATCTCGGGGTCGATGGCGTTCAGGGTGACAGTCACGTTGCCCACGTCATATGTATGCAGCAGGTCGATCTTCTCGGGGAGGAGGAGTCCATTGGTGCTCAGGCACTTGATCACATTGGGGAACTCCTCTTTCAACAGGCGGAGCGTCTCAAAGGTGTCCTCGTTTGCAAGTGGTTCTCCCGGCCCGGCGATCCCGATGACTTTGATATAGGGGAATTTCTGTATCGCATCGCGTACCAGTGCAACCGCCTCCTGTGCATTGAGCACTTTTGAGGTCACCCCGGGACGGCTCTCGTTCACGCAGTCAAAGTCCCGGATGCAGTAGTTGCACTGGATGTTGCATTTCGGTGCGACCGGCACGTGGCAACGGCCGAAGGCGTGGCAGGCCTTTTCAGAGAAGCAGGGATGCTCCCGTATCTTCCGGAGCTGCTCAGGGTCCCATTGAACCTTCTTTCCTGCAATATCGGCCACCTTGTACTCACTCTCTGCCATCTCTCTCTCTTCTCCCGCACCGCCTATACGGCGCGTTTTGTTAATTGTGAGGGTTGGCATGATAAATACAATTCGATTCAGGAATGTTTCCGCCGGTTTTCCCGGTTCATTCCGGTAATTAAGCGCGCGCGTATGAGGTGATTCCGCAGGAATTATTGCCAATCAGGTGCAACCGCAGAGATTATGAATAGCTCAGATCCCCCCGCGAGACGATCGGGAGGACTCCCGATCACGATGGCTGTATTTGGTCTGGTACTGCTTTTCGTGCTTGGTGCAGGGTGCAGCACCACTTCCGGGGTTCAAAGGGGAGATACCGTCCATGTCTACTACACGGTCTCTTTTCCCGGAACCGAACCGTTCGAGGGCAACATAAATGGAACCCCCCTGGAGTTCACGGTCGGAGACGGAACAGTGATCCGGGGATTTGACCAGGCATTGATTGGGATGAATCCCGGTGAAACAAAGACTGTCACGATCTCTCCGGAAGACGGGTACGGTCTCAGGAATGAGACTCTCGTAAGAGAGGTAGATACCCCAACCGCAATCGCGTTTGTACAGAACCTCGACAGGATGGGAACGAGCCGTGTTCTTTTATTCCCTGGCATGGAGCCGGTCTTTGAATACACGTTTCCAGGCAATGTCGTCGTGCACTACACCTTCTACAATATTACCGAGGAATCCACCACCATTGACCAGAATCATCCCCTGTCAGGAAAGGATCTCGTGTTTACGATAACCCTGGAAGACATCGTGAAGAAATGATGAGAGAGGGACCTCTGCCTCCTGTACCCTCTTCCTTTCGGTGAACCATTCGTCACATGCTGGCAGGGAGGGGCGGGATACCCGAAATAGGGGCAATCCAAGGATTATTTCCTAAAAAAAGGTGCATTCATCGCATGACCTGGATGGCACCGGGGCGGGCTGCCCGATGCGATCCGATACTTTTTTTATCACAATGTGATATCTCATTCTGGTGTACCGAGAAGCGCCCCGTCATACAAAGCCTGGAGTACTGCCTATATTGATGCCACCTTGATTGTATAGTGCTTTTTCAGGCAGGCGTCGCCCGCTGAACGGTGCACCAAAAAATCCATTTCTTCTTCAGGTATATAAAATCCATTGTTCAAAGTGATTATTTCAGGTCTCTTTTGGCATGCGTCAGACGTTTTAAGACGGAATCGCCAATCGGGAGCCTTCTGGTCCAGGAAGGGCAAATATCCTTAAAAATAGCTTGAATCTTGAAAATACTAATTTAAATTGTTTTTTAAAGATACGTTAAAATCCGCTCTTCTTCTCGTTTCAGGCAGGATGAGAAGAGCGATTCACCAGGGAACGCATAAACAATGAGTTTTTTTCCCTTCAAATCGGGGGGGTGCCGCAGATTATATTATATAAATTTTGTGGTGAAAGGGATGCTGAACGTTGAAATCATGGTTACCCATGGACCCGGGTCTTAAGGATCCTCTGCACTGCCAGGGTTCAGTGATACCTGGAGAGCCACTGTTCCCTTCCTCAAGGGCGGCGCTCCTGGATGTGAGCGGAGGGAAGGATCGTCCATGGGTATCTGTACAGGAGACAGGGAGGACATTCCTTCCACGGACCCCTGATCCGGACCAATGGCAATCCCCTACCCTGAGGTACACGAGTTGAAATGGGCCCGGCCGGATTCGAACCGGCGACCTCCGCCGTGTAAGGGCGACGTCATAACCGACTAGACCACAGGCCCAAATAGCCAGAAAGATTCAACGGTGAGGGTATTAAACTCATCCATCGGGTTTTGAACATCAGTCGGGAGGCGATACGGGGATACCCATACACCCAGCAGTGGAGAGGGCCATGGAAGGCACCTCTCTTCGGAAAAGGGGGGTGGCAATGGGCATACACCGGGGTTACTCTGCCCGGAAAACCGCGTGAATCTCTTCCCGCTGAAGATCCCGTCCCCTTACACGGAGTGTCCAGGAGATGGTGTCCATGGATACCAGGGAGAGGAAGGGGAAGAGGTCCGGGATCTCGGCTGACGAAAAATAATGGGTGAATGTCCCGTCCCCGCGGAGAAACGTCTGGTCCTCGATCTCCTCCCCCTTTCCAAACCGAAAATCCCCTGTAGAGAATACGCGAAGAATGGCGGAACCACCCGGACGGATTACCCTCTGCACCTCGCTGCATATCTTGCTCCTTGATACGAGCGCGGCATGGCCCAGGACATGGAGCAGGAGCACTGCATCAAAGGAGGCATCGTGAAATGGCATCCGTGCAGCATCGGCACACAATAAGTGGACCCTCGGACTCCGGGAGAATTCAGGAGCAGAGAGGCGTATGGCCGCCCGGGAGAAATCGAGTGCCACTATCTCCGGGCTTTCCGATACCCCCTTTATGAGGGATTTCCGTGATCCCGTCAGGGCACGCAGGGTCTTTCCATCCCCGCATCCAGCCTCGAGTACCCGCTCATGGGGAAGGAACGCCGGGAGCCCGGAGGAGTCCCTGGCCCAGCGGCGCCCTCTCCGGGCATAGTCTGCGTTCCATGCCTCCTGGATTGAGTCCATACCTGTTGATCACCCTGCGTGAATAAAGTGTGATCTCCACGGAAAAAAAGCCTGAGCCGGATACCGTCCCGGCTCTCAATTGGTATATAAAAAATCAGATGAGCCCGAAGGACTTGAGCGTCACTTCAGGATTGACTGCACCGCAGTGGTAGACAACTCCATCTGAGATCTCGTTGATAACCAATTCTGCGGGTGAGAAGAGGGAGGTATCGATCTTGTAGAAATCATACCCCGCCTCCTTGAAGATCTCGTTGAAGGGCTTTCCGTATCCTTTCGACTTGTTGCTGGGCAGCTTCTCCAGGTAGTCCTTGATCTCCGGGGCTTTCATGGTCAGCATGATTCGTCCGTGGTAGATGGTGGCATCGTTGGTCACGCCCATGGCCAGTTTCGGACCCCGAACCGGGGGAAGGGGGGCGCAGCCGAAGGCAGCGGTGACTTTCCTGGTGTCGAAGTGAAGTTCATTCAGCTTGTAGATAGCAGTCTCCACACAACGGCCGGCGACCTGGATGGAACCCACGATGGACGCCGTGGGGGCCACCACGGCACAGACATTGCCCACATCCACATGGCAGTCCTCCGCGATCTTCTCCATGACCTCGCCGTTCGGGAGGTGGTCACTCTCGAGGGCGATGACCGCCGAATCAAAGTCGTCCTCGTACTCGATCACCTCGTAAGTGTGCTTTGGTTTGAGGGAGAGGGCTCTTGCAGGGCCGCTTCCCATGGCGAAATAATTGTTATGCTTGATAGTCCATCCAGCTTTCTGGGCCCCCAGGCAGGAGATGGAGGGAAAATCGGTGAACACATCGATGAAAGGAAGGGGGAAATCTTTGATGTTGGCCATCCTGAAGTTGACCTCTCCCAAACCTCCCATGCAGATCTCGGTGAAAGCACGTCCTGCCGCATAACCGCCGCGGGTGCTTACCCCGCAATCGATGATACGGGCCCCGTTATCGAGTTCATGGTATGCAGCGTTGAATTCTTCGGCGTATTCCGCCAGGTTTTCGAATATCTCAAGGGCAAGTTCGTTGACACTGAGCACGTGGAGTACCCCCTTTACCATAGAACATGGCAGGAGAAGTGATAAGAGTTATCAAATGATCGTTTTATAAAAAGATCAGGAGAGATAATCGATTATTTTCGCCGGGTCATAACGGAGGCTGATCACCCTCGTGCGGCCTTTTCCGTCCCGGTATTCAAGGTTCACCAGGCGCATAGCATCAAACTTCTTCACCATCTCGTAAAAACGGGTGTATCCGAGTGCCGACTCTTCCTTCACTGCTTTATAGACCTCCCCCGCATTCATCTCGCCTCCCTGCCCGGCATGAAGTGCCAGGGTCCTGAGCAGCGCCTTCTCCTCGGTCTTCAGGGTCTTGACTGAGTAGGCCAGGTGAAGGTAGCGCGATACCTGGTAGGCACCGCAGATATCATCCCTCTCGATCACCCTGCTGGCCCGTTTCTCCGCGTTCAGTGCAGCCCGTTTCAGGAGGTCTACCCCTACCCTGAGATCCCCGCTCTTCTGGGTCTGTTCCACCACCAGGTCGAACATGGGTGCCGGGAGGCAGCCAGGATAGAGCCCCTGCATCACCCGTTCGCCGATGATGGTTCTCACCTCCTCCATGGTGTAGGGGGGAAAATAGATCTCGGTGGGGCGGAAGACCGAGGATACCCGTGCGTCCACCTCCCTGCCGAGATCCACGTCCATATCGCTGACGATCATGATCACCCCCACCCGGGTCCCCGGATAGGCCTCGTGGGAGCGGAGGAGTGTGTAGAGAACCTTGTTTATCTCGTTCTCATAGAGGAGGTAATTGGCATCGTCAAGCGCGAGCAGGAGCACCTGCTCCTCTTTGATCAGGATACGGGCGATGGCATCGAATACCTGCTTGAAGGAGGTGCCCGAGGCGGGGGGGAGGTGGCCTGAAAGCCTGCGGTAAATCTGGGAGAAGATGGCGAACTTGGTGTTGTCAATCTGGCAGTTGATATGGATGGGAACCAGTTTTTTGGTGGTCACCTCGATCTCGGTGAAGAGCTTCTTCACACTGGTGGTCTTTCCCGTCCCCGGAAGGCCCCGGCAGATGGTATTGAGGGGGCGCCCCCCCCGCAGCCCGGGCCGGATCTGGAATGCCAGCTCGCGCATCTGCGTCTCCCGGAAATTGAACTGCTCGGGTACGTAATCAATCTCAAAGACTTCAGGATCACGAAAGAGGGTCTCATCCCACATCAGGAGGTTCTTCTTCACCCGGACCACGCTCCTGCAGGATTCTCCCCCATCCGCATCGTCTCCTTCCTCATACCTTCTTCAGGCATTTCCGGCATAAGACCCTGCTGGTAAAGAGCATGCTCATCTTCTGTTCGGCCTGGTTGACTGGTGTGCCGCAGTCCTCGCAGGTTGCCACACCCCCGGCACCTCTCTGCTCCTTCAATTCCGGAATTTCAGCGGCAGGAGAGAGGTGCGGCTGCAGGACAGGCGCCGGACCCTCTGCCCCGGGGCCGGGAAGACTGCTGCCCGATGCCCCCGTCCCGGTCGGGACCGGTGGGGTTGTGGCCTGGTGGAAGGCGGTCGATCCCGTCTCCCCTGTACCATCCGGGACTGGGAGAACCCGTCTCCGGAAGTTCTCGATCCGCTCCATGGTGGCCGGGTCGCCGCGCCCGTAGGTTCCCATCACGTCGTACAGAAAACGGGCCAGGTCACGGGCATCATCCTGGCTCTGCACCTCTCCGTTCACTTCCAGGCGGAGGTTCTCGTAATGCTCCAGGTTCACCGTGATGCCGATGGTGAGGGTCTTTGGCCCGCTCATAGTACCATATTCAGCCGGTATTTCTAATGAAAGTGCCTCCGGCCAGGACATCCCCCGCATACCCTGCCTTCGTCCTCCCGGGGTGGAGGCATGCATCATTCACATCTGCCCACTGTCTGACCACGGGGCATCCGGCACGCCTCCGTCCTGTGAATGGCATGCCATCCCCCGGCGCCCGGATACGGGCCAATAGACCGCCCGGGGGTTCGCGAGTTATGCCATGGTGACCATGGCCCCGGTGTTCCTTGCCCTGGTAAGGAGGATGCGCCCACCCCCCCCGGCAGACTGGAGGAGTTCCCTTGCGGCACTCTCCACGCCCTGCATGCTCCCCTCCCCGAATGCGTACGTCGCAGGCCCGAAGGAACTCAGTCCCGCACCCGCGGCGCCCGCCTCCCGCATGGCCTTCAGGAGTTCACCGACAAGGGGCGGCTGCAGCCCGTTCTCAATCTTCTTGAACCCCAGTTCCTGCATCCGGTTCACCGCGGATCCGAAGAGGTCCAGGTCCTCCTCTGCGAGACCGGGCAGGAGCGATACCAGCACCAGGTGGCAGAGTTCCCGCACCTCGTCCAGGGGCACCGGGCAGAAACGGGAGAACATCTCTCTCTCGGTCCCTCCGCTGGCTCCAGGCGGGATGTCCGGGATGACCAGCAGGACCTTCCAGGCGGGCGGAAAATCGCGTCTCAGCACGACCTCTGGCGGGCGGACCCCGGAGGAAGCTGAAGACGGGAGAAACGCGTTCTTATCAAGGGATTCTCCAAAGGAATGCCCGCCGTCCATGAGGAACCCCCCCGATGCGAAGGAGGCAGTCCCGATCCCGGAGGTGCCCCCGCGCCCGGTCACCCGCGCAATATCCCCGGGCTTCCAGACCTGGCCGTAAAGATGGCACAGCGCACAGGCGGCAGAGAGAGCCAGTTGCGTCCCCCTTCCCAGCCCCACGTGGCCGGGAAAGTGGGACTGGATGGTGAACTCCGCTGATCCCGGAAGATGGAGGGAGTGTGAGACGGCAGTGGTGGCAGCGAGGATCCTCTCACGTGTATCGGCATCACCCCCCTCCACAAGGAACGTATCGCTTCTCCTGGCAGAGAGAATGAGGCAGGGCTCGTCGATCGCAAGTCCGATACCGCCGTCGATCCTGCCCAGTACCCCGTTCATATCGAGGAGACCCAGGTGCAGCCGGGATGGAGCGTTGATCATCACCCTCCTGTCACCTGTGAACTGCCCGGCAGGGAATACCTCCTCGATATGCATGAGTGGATGCTCCTGGTGGATGATCCGGTACTGCCGGGAGAGAAACCTCGGGGTTCCGGAGAGGCCGAATCGTTCTGCGACGGGGCCCGGGCGGGGACCCGCGGACACCTTCACGATCTCCCTCCTCGTCTCCAGCTGGTGACGTTCCAGTATCCTTCCGATCGGGATATCGGCCCGCATCAGGTCCTCCCGGAAAGAGGAGGAGAGGCGGGAGAGCGGGGTGTAGGACTCTGCATAGATGAGCGTCTCCCCTGTACTGGTGTTCTTCAGTTCCACGATCCGGTGGTTGACCTCCTGCCCCTTCGGGACATTCAGCCTCTCCGCCACCTCCTCGTCCGCCACCTCCACCGTCTGCAATAGGGTGGTGATGGTCACCGGTGCCCCGGTAGCCAGTTCCAGGATCCTGGTCACCGATCCGTCAGTCCCGAGGAGTATCTTCTGGAGGGGGGAGAGCGGGCCGGCCACCCGTTCGAGTTCGTCAAAAAGCCATGCCTCTTTCATGCGACAAGAGAGTGATGGCGGTTGGGGAATACAATGCTTCCCCCCCGCCCGGATTGCCATGGGCGAATGTGAATCAGCATCGCTCAAAGAGGAGAGGGAGGAATTCCGGACCTTCCATCACCCCGAACTTCCCCAGAGCCGCTTCCTTCTCGGAGAATGAGGTGCATGAGTCCCTCCCTTTTCCCAGTATGGCGAAGGGCACCGGGTCGGCGGTATGGGTCTTGATCCTGATGGGTGTGGGGTGATCCGGGAGGATGGCGACCACCCCGGTGAACTCACCCAGGATGGTGCCGATCATCTCGTCCACGCGCTCGATGGCGGTCACCTTCTCCCTGATGCTCCCCAGGTGCCCGGCCTCGTCGGGTGCTTCCACGTGGATATACACAAAGTCCAGGTGCTCCAGCGCCAAAAGGGCATAGCGGGCCTTGGCCTGGTAGTCGGTATCCAGGTACCCTGTTGCACCAGGGACATCGATGATCTCCATGCCTGCACAGCGCCCTATTCCCTTGAGCAGGTCCACAGCCGAGATGATGCCACCCCTCTTCCCGTACTTCTCCGCAAAGGGCGTGAGGAGGGGAGTCCTGCCCCCGCTCCATGGCCATATCTGGGTGGCAGGCGAAAGGCCCCGTGATATACGGTCCCGGTTCACGGGGTGTCCTGCAAAGACCCTCCTTGAGGCCTCCACGCATTTCTGGAGATGGGGGGCATCGTTCCCTTCTGGAAGGTGGGAGGTGATCTCCTGGCCGACGATATCGTGGGGCGGAACCGTGGTCGCTCCCGCTGCCCCGGGGAGCACCAGGATGTTCCGGTAGCTCACCCCGGGGTAGACCCGCGCCGGAGAGATCTCCCTGTCCAGTGCAGAGAGGAGTGACGCACCCTCTGCGCTGGAGATATGGCCGGCCGAGAAATCAGCCATGACCCCATGTATCACGGTGGAGAGGTTGCAGCGGTAGGCCATATCGGATGCCTTCAGGAGTATCCCCATGCTCGCTGCCTCCAATGGACCCCTGCCGGTGTAGAACCGGCGGGGGTCATATCCCAGGATGGAGAGGTTGGCAATATCAGACCCTGCCTCGCAGCCTTCGGGAATGGTCCGCAGGAGACCGCAGCACCCATCCCTCGCGATGCGGTCCATGTGCGGGGTGCGTGCCTCCTCGAGAGGGGTCCGGTCCCCAAGTTCAGGGATAGGCTCATCGGCCATCCCGTCTCCGAGTATGACGAGGTATTTCATGATCAGGCTCCTCCGAATGCGTGTATCAGCCCCGGCAGGGGAAGGGTGGTGATGAGAGCAGCAGTGACCGCGCCGCAGACAATGGCCGGGAAGGTCCCCCGGAACGGGATGCCGAAGACATACGCTGCCGCGCACCCGCTCCAGGTTCCTGTAACCGGCACGGGCATGGCTACGAAGAGGAAGCGGGCAGGGGCGCCATATTTCTGGATGATCCCTTCGTGCCGGCGGGTCCGGTCAAAAAGCCAGGTGAAGAACCGCTCCATGCACGCGGACCCGGCTCTCAACCAGCCTGATACCGGTTTAAGGGGCAGGAGCAGGGCTATGACCGCCAGGATGTTCCCCGTCATGCCCAGGGCAAAAGCGGTCCGGGGGGAAAACCCGTACAGGGTGGCAGCCGGCATGGCATAGCGGGCCTCGAAGAACGGCAGGGCCCCGAGTATTATTACCGTACACGCTGCCAGCAGATCCATTCCTCACCCCAGCATTGCTGAAACTGCCCTCTTCACGCTCTCTCCCGAATCGATCGACGGTTTCCACCCTAGTGTGCGCAGCTTCTCAACCGAGAGCTGCATCCTGGGGACGTCCCCCACCCAGCCGCGTTCTCCGCCGGTAAAGCGGTAGGTGACCCCTGAGAGGCCCATTCCCTCCACCACCAGGTCGGCGATGGTCCGGACATCGATCCAGTCATCAGAGCCGATATTGAAGGTGTTGACCCTGCGATCGGAGTGATCTGCTGCATAGAGCATGGCATCAACGCAGGCAGACACCTCCAGGTAAGACTTGGACTGCCTCCCGTCTCCCAGGATCTCGAGGTTCCGTGGATCCTGCCGAAGTTTATGGATGAAGTCCCAGATCACCCCGTGATTGCTTCGCTCCCCGATGATGTTCGCGAACCGGTATATCCATGCCTGCATCCCGAAACTGTGGCAATAAGAGGAGATCAATGCCTCACAGGCCAGTTTGGTGGCGCCATAGACGGAGATGGGCTCAAGCGGTGCATACTCTTCAGGGGTCGGGATCACCGTGGCATCCCCGTACACGGTGGAGGTGGAGGTGAACACGATCTCGGGGACCGCAGCCTCCCGCATGGCCTCGAGCACCCTCCAGGTCGCAAGGAGGTTCTGCTGCACCTGGGACTCAGGGGAGACCGCGCTCTGGCGGACATCAGGGTCGGCAGCCAGGTGGTAGACCCTCCGGATACCGGTGAGCGAGTCCTGCCACCCGTCTCCGAGGAGGTCCCGCCGGAGGAGCCGTATGCTCCCACGGGAGAGATGGCCGCGGAGGTTGTCCTCCGAGCCGGTACGCAGGGAATCGATGACCAGGACATCGTCCCCCCGCGCCACCAGGGCGTCTGCCAGGTGGGAGCCGATGAACCCGGCTCCCCCGGTCACCATGCACCGCATCATACTCTAATATGTATGCGGCCGTTATGTATAGGAGTACTGCTATGTTCATCGGGATCGACCACGGGACTTCAGCGCTGCGCTTCTCTGCCGGGGACGGCCGCCGGTTCAAGATCCCAAGGGAGGATGCGGTCTCGTTCCGTATTGAGGACCTCACCGCCCTGGGCCGGATCGAGGAGATCGAGGGGATTGCCCTCACCTACTCGATGGGAGACAACTTCTCTGCTATAACACCCCTCCGGTCCCTGGTGAACCGCGGGCTTGTCAGCAGGGAGGGGGCAGGAAAGCACACCGGGGGAGGGACCCGCGTCTTTGACCAGGTGGCGGAGAGCGGCATCCCCGCAGTGGCCATCCCCGGCCTGCACCGTGGGTCACCCACCGATCCCCGCTTTTTCGTCTACTCTCACCAGGCCAGCCCGGAGAAGGTGGGGATTGCCTACCGGGTGGTCGAAGACCTCGGCGGCGACGTGGTGATCTCTGACGTGAGCTCCAATACGGTCAGCATCCTGGTAAAAGAAGGGCGCCTGGAGGGGGCCCTGGATGCCTGCATCTTTGCCCCCGGGACTGAGCATGGGGCGCTCGACGTGGGGGCCATCCGGAAGGTGGACCGGGGCGATCTGACCGCGAACGAGGCTTTCCTCCATGCCGGGGTGAACCATACACTTCCCCCTGAAAGCCGCATTCCTGCGCTTGCGCTCTTCTCGGCAATGGAGTGCGCCGCGCTCCTCCTCCTGAACCCCGCCGCCAGGATAGCCCTGGCAGGGACCATGGCTCCGCTCATCGCCGGGGAGGTAGGAACCCTCCTCGGGAAAGAAGTTGCGGTGTATGACGAATGGTGCGCGGCTGACGGGCTTGCCCTGATCGCTGCCAGGGTCTTTGCGGGGACCAGGGATATCCTGGGCCTGGATGTGCGCTGCTGACCCACAACCCGCGCTCAGTCACATCATTTTCCCCTGGAATATTCTGGGATACCCATTGCATCATGGTCAGGCCCGGCCCAAAATCTCAACATTTTAGTATGATTAATCATGTAAAATTATACTGTGATTTCTTTGCGCGAGCTGCGTATTCATGGCCGTGGCGGACAGGGATCAGTGACCGCTGCAGAACTGATTGCCGTGGCGGCATTCGCAGGCGGGGTGTATGCCCAGGCGTTCCCGGCATTCGGGGTCGAACGCCGGGGTGCCCCGGTCCAGGCGTTCGTCCGGTTTGATAACCAGAAAGTCCGGCTCAGGAGCCAGGTGTACGAACCTGATTACATCATCGTGCAGGACAGCACCCTGATCCGTGACGTGAATGTATTCCAGGGACTGAAGGAAGGCGGAATCGTGATCGTGAACACCGAAAAAGCCCTCAACTACCCCATTCCCCATGGGGTGAAGGTGATCACGATAGACGCCACCTCGATGGCCCTGAAGCACCTGGGCCTCCCCATCACCAATACCACCCTGATGGGGGCATTTGCCGCAGCCAGCGGGGAGATCGGGCTCACTGCACTCGAGGGAGCTATCCGGCAGCGTTTCTCGGGAGAGCTTGCCGAGAAGAACGTGGCGGCAGCCCGCGAAGCCTACGAACACGTGAAGGGGGCGTCCTGAACCATGACACTCGGTTTGGGCTGCTCGGCAAAGCCGGGAAAATCAAAGGAGAATCGTACAGGCTCCTGGAGGACGTTCCGCCCGGAGTTCCTGCACGAGAAGTGCACAAAATGCGGCCTTTGCTCCCAGGTCTGCCCGGAGGGCTGCATCGGGGAGGACGAGGAGGGCTTTCCGGTCCCCGATTACGACTACTGCAAGGGGTGCGGCCTCTGTGTAGAGGAGTGCCCGAGCGAGGCTATCGAGATGAAGAAGGAGGAGAAATAAGATGATGGAGTTCATGGAAGGGTCGCATGCCGTGGCTCATGCGGTGAAGTTCTGCCGGCCGGAGGTCATCGCCGCCTACCCCATCACCCCGCAAACACATATCGTGGAGGCCCTGGCGGAGATGGTGGCAAACTGTCACCTTGATGCCGAATACATCACCGTTGAGAGTGAATTTTCTGCCCTCTCTGCCTGCCTCGGAGCGAGCGCGGCGGGGTCGAGGGTTTACTCCGCCACGACCTCGCAGGGACTGGCCCTGATGTTCGAGGTCTGTTTCAATTGCGCGGGGATGCGCATGCCGGTGGTGATGTCCATCGTGAACCGGGCCATGGGTGCCCCGCTCTCTATCTGGAACGACCAGCAGGACTCCATATCCCTGCGCGACTCGGGGTGGCTGCAGTTCTATGCTGAGGACAACCAGGAAGCAACCGATCTCCATTACCTGGCGTATAAAGTGGCCGAAGACAAAAATGTCCTGCTGCCTGCGTTCGTGTGCTTTGACGGGTTCATCCTCTCCCATACCTACGAGCCAGTGGACACGCTCACCCAGGAGCAGGCGGACAGCTACCTCCCCCGGTATGCCCCCGTCCACCGCCTGGACAGCGATAACCCCATCTCTTTCGGCCTCTTTGCCTCCCCTGACTATTACATGGAGTTCCGTTACCAGATTGACCAGGCGATGAAGGATGCAGCGAAGCATATCGCAAAGGCCGGAAAGGAGTTCGGAGAGATGTTCGGGAGGGATTACAGCGACATGGTGGAGGCTTACCGCATGGAGGATGCAGACTTCGCCATCGTGGCCATGGGATCGATCTGCGGGACCGTGAAAGATGCCATCGACGAGATGCGCAAAGACGGAAAGAAGGTCGGCCTGCTGAAACTGCGCACGTTCCGCCCGTTCCCCGAGAAAGAGGTGAGATCAGCACTCTCCGGGGTGAGCAGGGTGGCTGTCCTCGACAAGAACATCTCCCTCGGTGCCAAGGGGGCGGTGGCCCTTGAGGTGAAGGATGCGCTGTATGGGTCCGGGATCCCGGTGCTCGATTACATCATCGCCCTTGGAGGGAGGGATGTGAGAAAGAAGGATATCCGGGCGGTAGTGGAAATGGCCGGGAAAGGGAAGGGAGATCTGTTCTATGGTCTCCGGCAGGAGTTGTTACAATGAGCGGGGAGCCGTGCGGCCTGTTTGAGTACGGGCACCGGGCATGCGGGGGCTGTGCTGCAGCCCTGGCGGCCAGGACCATTCTTGATGCAGCGGGCAAGGACACTATCGTGGTCTCCGCGACGGGATGCATGGAGGTCTTCTCCACCCCCTATCCAGAGACTGCCTGGAAGGTTCCCTGGATCCACTCACTCTTCGAGAACAACTCCGCCGTGGCCTCGGGGATCGTGGCCTCCCTGAAGAAGCAGGGCCGCAAAGAGAAGGTGATCGCGCTCGGGGGCGACGGGGCTACTTTTGACATCGGGATACTCTGTCTCTCGGGGGCTTTCGAACGGGGTCATGACTTCGTGTACATCTGCTACGACAACGAGGCTTACATGAACACCGGTATCCAGCGGTCCGGGGCCACCCCGTACGATGCGAACACCACCACGAGCCCTGCCGGGAAATGCTCCACCGGGAACCGCCGCCCGAAGAAGGACCTGCCCATGATCCTGGCAGCCCACGGGGCACCCTACGTGGCCACGGCGTCCATCGCCTACCTCCCGGACCTGAAGAAGAAGGTCGAGAAAGCCCTGCAGACCGAGGGGCCCTGCTATCTGCAGGTGCACGCTCCCTGCTGCACGGGATGGGGTTTTGAGGGGGAGAAGACAATGGCGATCGGGAAACTGGCCATCGAGACCGGGCTCTGGGTCAACTACGAGATGGAGAACGGCAAGGTGACCAGGGTGAAGAAAGTGGTGAGAAAGCCGGTTGAGGCGTACTTGAAGGAGCAGCGCCGTTTCCGCCACCTCTTCAAACCGTCCCGGAACGAGGCAGAGATTGCCAAGATCCAGGCGGTCGCTGACCGGAACGCGGAGCGGTTCGGGATAGATATCAAGCTGAAAAAATAATCCTTTTTTTTTACTGAATGAAAATCACTTCGTGATTTTCATATTAGATGTCCGAAATCCCAAACGGAGTTCATATAAGGTGAATATGAAAATGGCTGCGCCATTTTCATGAATGCATATGCGTGTGTCTCGAAAGGAATCATGTAGTTTTGTTATCCCCGGGTGAATGGACAGGGGATAACGTCCCTGTCATTCGCATGTGCATGGAATGGCACCTGGCATCTACAGGAGAGGGGCGAAATGAGGGTTTATTGTTTCTTCCTCCAGGTGAGCAGGAAGGGGACCAGCAGCACCACGGCAATGATGATCCAGAAATTGGCAAAGATATACAGCAGGTTCTCCCGTCCCTCGTCATAGAAACGGATTTCCGCGGTCCTGGTGGCATTCCAGTTGACCATGACCCCCTGGCCGTCGCCGGCAAGCACTTCACCACCCGGGCTGATCATCGCGAGTGCCGGGTTCCGGAGGTCAAGCCCCGGGGGGAGGGAGATGCTGACCCGGCGGGGAGTTTCGAATGTGGCGAGAAAATGGTTCTCCCGCACCGGTCCCTGGAAAGAGAGGGAATAATTTCCCCGTGGAAATGTAATGGCCGAGTTCCCGCTCCATGTAAACCCGCAGGGATCGCAGTCACCGGAGAGGCTGACGCCTGACACCTTCAGGGGAATCCGCTCACCGAGCATCCCGGTCTCGTAGAATTCGTACCGATCCACCTCCTGGAGGTCAATTACGGCGCTGTACGACGTGCCGTTCTCTGTGATGTGGTATTCCGCAGTGAGCCCGGCTGCAGGCAATACTATCAGGAGCGCTGCAAGGCAGAGAGCAATGAGGGTAGATCTGCATCGATCTCCAGGGGCGGGTCGCATTGCCTGATCACCGTCTCCGGGTCTTTGAGCAGGTGCCCGGTTACCACGCATACAATTCTCTCGTCCCGGTCGATCACACCCATATCCAGGAGTTTCTTTACCCCGGCCACCGAAGCGGCGGATGCGGGTTCTACGCCTATGCCCTCTTTCCTTGCGAGGTCCCGCTGCATGGCCAGGATTTCCTGATCGGTCACCGACGCGGCAGTCCCATTGGTCCTGCGTATGGCGGTGAGTGCCTTCTCTGCATTCACCGGCGCACCGATGCGGATAGCGGTAGCCACGGTCTCCGGATCTCTCTCGGGGATCACCTCTGGAAGGTGTTCGTGCACTGCCCTGACCACCGGGCTCGAGCCGGAAGCCTGTATCCCGGTCATCATAGGTATCCGGTCCATCAGGCCGAGAGACACAAGTTCGGTGAATCCCTTGTAGACCGCAGAGATATTCCCCGCATTGCCTACCGGGAGCACCATGCGGTCAGGGATTCCGCCCAGCTGGTCAAGAGCCTCAAGGCCGATGGTCTTCTGCCCCTCCAGCCGGAAGGGATTGACGGAGTTGAGGAGGTAGAGGCCGTGGGAGAGGCAGAGGTCGTGCACCATCTCCAGTGCCCGGTCAAAGTTCCCGCGGATGGAGATGACCTTCGCACCGTGCATCAGGGCCTGGGCCACTTTCCCGAGCGCCACTTTCCCGGCTGGCAGGAGCACCACCGCCGGGATGCCTGCCTTCGCGGCATACGCGGCGAGGCTTGCAGAGGTATTCCCGGTACTGGCGCAGGCGACGGATGTCTTTTTCAGTTGCATGGCCATGCTCACCCCGACCGTCATGCCACGGTCCTTGAATGACCCTGTGGGATTCATGCCCTCGTGCTTGGCATACAGGTGGGGGAGGCCGATATCCTCCCCGATGCGGGTGAGGTGGTAGAGGGGAGTCCCCCCCTCCTGGAGCGAGACCGGGGGTATAGAGACGGGGAGGATCTCCCGGTATCGCCACACTGAAAGCGGTCTCCTGTCCCATGCAGCCCGGTCGATCTCAAGGGTTGCCAGGTCATACTCCACCGCCAGCAGGTGGCCGCAGCGCGTGCAGTTGTATAATATCTCGTCGGGCGGGAAGGACTCACCGCACTCTACGCACACGAGACGGTACATGGATAATAGGTGTGCACTCCAAGGGGAAAAAGGAGGTGCACCGCCCGGGAACAGTGTTATATTACGCCGATACCGGTCCCGGGGAGAGCAGAAGTCCTGTATCCTGAAATTGAGGAATTATCCCCGTTTCAGGCTGCGTTTCACGGCCTTTTCTGCTCCTGGAATGGAGCCAGGTCATCGCGCCGGTCCCTGGTGACGGGGAATGCGGATCTCACACGTTCCACGTACTCGCGATCGAGTTCACATGAGAGGAGCACCTCTTCCCGGCCGGCATGAAAGAGGAGGGCCCCGGAGGGGTCCGCCACCATGGATCCGCCTGCATAGCAGTCCACAGGGGTCATCCCGGTCGTATTGATCCCGGCCACGTAGATCTGGTATTCGAGGGCCCGGGCCCGGATGAAGAGCTCCCAGTGCTGGAGGCGGGCCTCCGGCCATGCCGCAGGGACCAGCACCGCCTGGACTCCTGCGTCGGCATACAGCCGGAAGAGGGAAGTGAACCGTAAATCGTAGCAGATAGCCAGGCCAATCTCCATCCCCCCTATGGAAAAAGTTGCAATGGTGTTCCCCCTGCTGAAATGCCGGTCTTCTGCTGCCGGGGAGAAGAGGTGACACTTTGAGTAGGTGGAACAGAGGTTTCCGTCCGCCGATACCACCACGCAGGTGTTGCGGGGAAAAGACGCGGTGGCTTCCCGGAACGATCCAAGGATCCCAATTGAATACTCTTCTGCAAGTGCCCTCATCCTCCGTACAACAGGCCCGTCCAGGTCCTGTACATGCATCGCTGACTCGGGGTCCCACCCGGTAGCAAATTGTTCAGGGAAGCAGACCAGGTCCCCGCCACCGCGCGAGGCCCGGGCGATGCAGGGCTCCACTTTCTCCAGGGTTGCTTCCGGGTCCTCCCAGACGCTCGCCACCTGAGCGCAGAAGAGCTTCATACCTTTGGTGTGGGAGCCGGAGATATTTTGATATTTCCTGTAGCCAGGAGATACACTCCAAGCGCACCGCGCCTCTTACCTCATCGAGGGCTCCGCCCCTCGACCCCGGGGCGACCTGGCGGTCGCCTGAATCATAGGATTCCAGTGAGTGGATACCGCATCCATATCCAGAGCTGGAGGGATAAGATCTCCAATCCTTTCGGATTCCCGAGCGAGACGCTCTTTTCCTTTCGGATTCCCGAGCGAGACGCTCTTTTCCTTTCGGATTCCCGAGCGAGAGTGCGGTTTTCCACCGGACCGGAGGGGGTTTCACCCCCTCCAGACCACCCCCGCATCACCCCCGCAGCAGCGGGCTTCCAGCCCACTGCTGCTCCCCACCCACGCGATAGCCTGCGGGCAGGGTTGTTCTGGGCATCAACGAATATGAAGTGTAGAGAGCACAGGATCCTGCTACACTCAGGTACAACTTCCGAACTCCGGGAATTTTCGGGGAAAAGAAGAAAAGTGAATTATTCGTAGAGCACCGGTTCATCCACCCGCTTGTAGGAGACCAGCTCCCCGGCGGAGAAGTGGATGGCAATCTCCCGGTCTGCACTTCCGGGGGAGTCGGAGGCATGGATCACGTTCCTGCCGATGTCCATCGCAAGGTCTCCCCGGATGGTCCCCGGAGCCGCCTCTGCCGGGTTGGTGGCCCCGACAATCTTCCGGACCACGGCAGCCGCATCCCTGCCTTCCCAGACCATAAGGAAGCAGGGGCCGCTCTCGATGTAATGGCGGAGCGATGGGAAGAATGGCTTCTCCAGGTGCTCCCTGTACTGCTCCATGACCCTCTTCTCGGGCAGCCTCTCGAGGCGTGCAGCCACCATCTTGAAGCCTTTCCGCTCCAGGCGGGAGACCACCTCGCCGATGAGCCCCCTGGCCACCCCGTCGGGCTTGACCATCACAAAAGTGCGGTCCATGGAGGAGTTCACTCCTTACCCATGGCCTTTCTTCCGGCCTGGGTCCAGGGGACCCTGCGGGCGGCCCTGCCCAGCCGGAAGTTGTTCTGGCACTTGGTGCTGCAGAAGTAATAGACCGTTCCGTCTCTCCGGATGAACATCTTGCCGGTTCCCGGCTCGATTGCCCCACCGCAGAAACTGCAGTTTCTCTGTTCTACCATGATCGCCTCACCGCCGGGAGAGCTTCTTGGCCTCGCGCTCGGTCTCAAGCAGCATCAGCACGTCCCCCTCGCGGATGGGTCCGACGGTGTTGCGGGTGATGATACGGCCCTTGTTGTTGCCGTCGAGGATCCTGCACTTCACCTGCATGGCCTCTCCGTGCATCCCGGTGGAGCCGATAACCTCGATCACCTCTGCGGGAGTTCCTTCATCTGCCATGGCCCACTCACGCTCTCAGATCGCTGACCTGTTTGACGATCTCGTCGATCATTTCTTTTGCCTTTCCGGGCTTGACAATGGCGGCAGCAGCAGATCCCACGTCCAGCCCGCTGGCGGTGCCGATATCGTTCTGCTTGTTGATGAAGACGAATGGAATCTTCTTCTCCTCACAGAGCGGGGGAAGGTGCATCACTACTTCTTCCGGCTCCACATCAGCTCCGATCAGCACCAGCGAGGCAATACTGCGTTCAATTGCCTTCGTTGCCTCGTTGGATCCCTTCTTGATCTTCCCTGTGTCCCTGGCAACCTCCAGGGCTTCGAGGGCTTTGTTCTGAATCTCTTCAGAAACCTGGAATTTCACGTATGTCTTTGCCATAACTCACCTCATTCAGGAGTAGCGTCTCTCCCTCATCACTCATCAGTCAGTGACGACGATGTAGCCATATCATTTCGACAGGTGCAGACATAAAGGTTTGGAAGATCACGGTTTTCCATGGATTTTCCGGCTTGAAATCAGGCAGGAAGGGCGTAAATCTGGACCCCCCCGCGGTCATACAGGAGGGGCAGCCCCGCCTCATGGACCCTGACTGAATACTGCTCGCGTTCCAGTTCCCCCACGTAGAGGTGGGTGGCGTTGTAGGCCTGCATCAGGGCGGTTGTCTGATCAGGCTGCTCGTAGATGGTCTTTACATCTGCAATGCGATCTCCATACCATCCGTCCGCATCATCGCGCCACATGAACTCGTGGAATGTCCAGCCGATCACGGCCGGGATCCCGGTGAAGGAAGAGACCCTCGAATAATAGGTATAATCTCCCCCCACCGCCTCAACGATGCCGAGGTTGCCGGGAAGCGTCCGGAGGAATGCCACCGCGTCCGCATCTCCCGGGTGGGCGGATATCACATACTCGAGGCCATCCAGTGTAGCCCCACGGTAGGGAGAGTCAAGGGGCAGCACAAGGGGAGTGATCAGCAGCGCCACAGATAGTGCAACGAGTGCAGCCCGGGAGAGCCATGCCGGAAAGGTGACAGGCCCTCTCCACCGGTCGAGCATGGTCCCGAGCATGGCAAAGGAGGAGGACCCCATCAGCAGCCATGCGGCGATATAAAATTTGAAGAGGGTGTTCATCCGGTAGTACGTCTCCCCCATGTTGTCCACCAGGTAGAAGACCTCGCACATGATGACGATGGAGAGCCCGAGTATGGCTAGGATCTCGGCAGGTGCCCGGGTCCGCCTGGCCAGGAGATAGACGAGAGGTAAGGCGGCCAGCGCAGCAGCACTGTATCCCGCAACTGCAATGGCGAATGGGATGACCAGGAGCCAGGGCCGCTCCCGGATGTCACGTGCCAGGTAGATGACCATCAGGAGCAGGAAGAAACCATGCACCAGAAGGAAGTCCACCGGGCTGGTAGGGGTGTGGACAAGCCCTACTCCCTGTATACCGCGGGTGTTCATCTGGAGATAGAATGGGAGGTAGGAGAGGACCGCAATGGGTGGTACCAGGAGGAGGAATGCACAGGGAGCAGCAGCGATCCCCCGCAGGAACGGAACGGTCTCCAATCTGGCTTTCCAGTATCGACATTTCAGAAACGCAACAACACCGGCCGTGACCCTCCTGCCTGCCGCGAGAAGTATCTCCAGGTTTCCTGCACCGGGAGACAGCGATGGCTCCCCGCCCCTATACCAGATCATGAGGCCGAAGAGGATGGTCACCGGGGCATACACGATCACGTCCCAGGTATTGATGAGGGGCATTGACCCGAGGCTTATTCCCGAGAGCACAATAACCAGGAGGCGCTCCCGCGGACCGAGCGTGCTCCAGCGGACCCATGCATAGACCAGGATGAAGAGAAAGAACACCTGGTTGAATATCCCTATCACATGGGGGTGCACATCTCCCCACAGGAACGAGAAGAGGGGGTATTCGTTGATAGTGTCGGGGATGGTCCGGGTGCTGTCCCAGAGCACGGCCCCGAGTGTTTTTCCCTGGATGACCTGCCAGATGAAGGACGGGTTCACCACCAGAAAGGTTGCCAGGGTGAGATATGCGTACCGCCTGGTCAGGAGACGGCCCAGCGCGAACATCATCATGGCAGAGAGGCCGAGCACCGTGGGGAGCGCCAGGTTGAAGGTGATGGATGAAGGCACCCCGCACGTGAGCCCCAGGACCCCGAATATCCAGTATCCCAGGTAATAATAGACATCCAGGTATCCTCCCAGGAACCAGGGATCCAGCGGCGGAACCACCGGAATGCGCATGATGGAGGCCAAAAAGGCGTGGTCCATGAACTTTTCAGCATAGGAGATGCTGGGATTGGTGAAACGGACGCTGACCATGGCGAAGAAGAAGAGCAGGAAGAGGAACGCCCAGACACCCTGGCCGGCGAACGCGCTCCTTTTGTATGCTCCTTTCCACGCGGCATGCAGGAAGAGCACCGCGAAGGGGACAAGGGCGAGGAGGATGGGGAGACGGAGAAGCCCGCAGTACCAGGAGATCAGGGTAAAGATGAGGATGGACGCCGGGAACGAGACAGGGTAGGCGAACTCCCGGAACGATCCTTTCAGGTAGGGCCATAAGGCCAGGTGCAGGAAGAAGAGCAGGAGCAGCCACGAGACGACTGCCAGGGCCTGGAACTCATATCCCGCCAGGCCGTATCCCTCCGAACCGTTTCTGGAATGCATTCTTGATGCTGTCCAGGACCCACCCGCCGAAGTAATAGATGGAGACGATCCCCCCGCCCAGGGTGATGAGGTTCTTGACCAGGTGATCTATGACCGCGATCATGGTCGCCTCCGCTGCCGGGACCCCTGCCAGGGTGAAGGTGAGGGCCAGGGCCAGTTCATACGTGCCCACCCCCCCGGGTGTAAGGGGGACGGCCTTCACAAGGTTGCCGATCACGATGGCCAGGACCACCACCGCGAAGGGGATCTGGTTCTGGAACATCATTATCACAAAGACGCAGACCAGCACGTCCATCAGCCATATGAGAATAGAACTGGCAGAGAGCACTACCACGGCCCGGAGGGAGAGAGAAGCCTGTTTGATCTGCTCCATGATGGTGAGCAGGATCTGGATGATCCTGTTCTTCGATGAGAGTTTTCCCACAAAGAGAAGGACTCCGAAGAAGACGGCCCCGGCGGCGAGGGGGAGGATGATCAGGGTATAGAACCACTCGGGGACATTGAGGACGAACAAGAGTGATACTGCCCCAAGGAGAGCAACCGTGACGATATCAAAGACCCGCTCCACCACGAGCGAGGATATCCCCTTCGAGACAGGGGCGTCGCATTCATGCCCCAGGATGAATACCCGGACCAGGTCACCGAGCCGGGCAGGAACAATCAGGTTCGCGGTCTGCGAGACGAAGATGCAGGCCGTGGAGAAATGTACCCCGACTGAAATCTCCAGGGAGGAGAGGATGCTCCGGTACCGGAGACCTCTCACCCACCATGCCCCCAGGCAGACGAGGGAGGCCAGGAGAAGGTAATACCATATCGCGTGCTCCAGGGCTACGAGGAGGTCATCCCAGATACGGTAGAGCATATAGGCGATGATGCCCACGGCAATGAGAGTGGATACGAGGATGGTGCTAATCTTTCGCCACATGCAACTGCCACCATAACCTGAGGATGGCCTTCCCCATCCTGTAGACGTCATTTCGCCGTACCGTGGTCCCTGATCCCTCTCTCCAGCGAACCGGGAATTCCCTAACCCTGTAACCTTTCCGCTGGGCCCGTACCAGCACCTCGGTATCCCAGAACCAGTGGGTATCCTTCACAGACGGGAGGAGCAGTTGGAGACGGTCCTTATTGAAGGCCTTGAACCCACACTGGTGGTCATACAACCGGCTCCCGAGGATGCTGCGCACAAGGAGGTTGTAGCCGCGGCTGGCCAGTTCTCTTCCTCCACTCCTCTGAATCATGCTCTCCGGGAGGAGCCGTGAGCCGGTCGCCACGTCATACCCTTCCCTGATAGCCCCGATCAGTTCGGGGAGATGGGAGATGTCCGTAGCCAGGTCCACGTCATAGTAACAGACAATGGGCCCCCTGGCGGCCCCAAAAGCCCGGTTCAGTGCCTGTCCCCGGCCCAGCCTGGCATCGCTGTGCATGAGCATCACCCGGGGGTCCTGTCCTTCCCACTCCCTGACCACGTCAGCACTGCCGTCAGTGCTCCCGTCCTCGGCGATGATGAGTTCAAAACCGCGGTCGATGGTTGCCAGGATCTCGATGGAACGGGGGATGGCCTCTTCAAGGCCCTGCCGGTCATTGTATACCGGGATGACGGCAGTGACTTCCGGGGTTCCCATTGTCAGGCCTCTTTGTCCCGGGCGATCAACGCTGCCACCTCTTCACCGGCAGCAACCGCCCCGTTCATGCTCCGCTCGGGGTAATTCGGACGGGAGAACATTCCTGCAAGGTAGAGGCCCTTCTCCTGGTACGGGAGTATCCGGTTCCGGAACCCCGTGGTATAGAGCGGTCCGGCCCAGGGATCGACCGCCATGCGGTGCCAGCGGATAGTATCAGGGGGAACACGGAACCGTGTGCAGAAATCATCGAGCATAACCTGGTCTATCCTGGCAGGAACATTTCCCTGGAAGTAGGAGGCCAGGTAGACCAGGTGTTCTCCGTATCTCTCCAGGGGAACAAAATTGGTATGGGTGATCACGGCACCGTATGGGGCTTTGTCCTTCATGTTCAGCCAGTAGATGCCGGACGTGACCTCCTGCTCGAGCGAGAGCAGCAGGCAGGCGGCCCCCTGGTAGGGGATGGGGGGAATCCCGGGAACTCCTCCGCCAGGGAGAAGGTGCGGGGGGATGGTGGAGATTACCGCGTCATAACGCAGTCCATTCACCCTCCAACCCTGGGCCTCACGGGAGAGCGTGGTTGCCGGGTCCTGGAGCCTCATCACGCAGTCCTTGCCCACCTGATCAGAGAGGGTATCGATCAGCCTGAAGAACCCTCCATCCAGGTAACCGAGCTGCTCCCCGGAGAGGCCCCGGTGGGAGCGGATGGCGATCCGGCTTATCAGCCAGGCTGCGGAGATCTCGTCCTTCCGGTCCCCGAATTTGCTGGAGAGGAGCGGTTCGAAGAACGATCGATAGACTCGATCCCCGAGCTCCCGGGTGATATAGTCACGGGCGGTGACATCATCCAGGGGAGCAGTATCCGTCTTCCGGGACCGTATGGTAAGAAAGGCCAGCCGTGCCTTGTCCATAAGGGAGAGGAGGGGATATTTCAGGATCTCTCCGGGCGAGTTGAGCGGATACACGGTCCCGTCTGCGTAGTATCCACTGGTCCCCTTCAGCCACTCCAGCCGGTCTGCGATGTGAAGTGATTCCATGAGGGAGAAGAGGCGGGTGTCCCCGGAAAAGCAGTGATGGTAGAACTCCTCGATATGGTAGTCCCCGATCTCATAGGATGACACACATCCCCCGAGGTGGCGTCGCTTCTCGTAGAGATCGACCTCATGGTCTCGTCCAAGGTGATAGGCTGCGGTGAGCCCAGTCAGGCCACCCCCGATGATGCAGATCTTCATGTCCGGCGCTCAGTATACGTAGGAAAAAGGGGATGAAAAAGGCTCCGGATTCCAAATACCGCTGTTATATTCCTTTTGGAGGGAATAAAAAAGAAGGAAAGTATTTGAACTCCCGAAAGAAACCATATTCAATGAGGCAATTTAAGCATCTTGCGTAATTTGTGGGCTGGTGGGTCAGTTTCATGAGAATCTTCTTCATCGGGTTCGGACAGGCAGGCGGAAAAATTGTGGACATGTTCCTGGAGCAGGACAAAAAGCTCGGCCGGAGCAGCTTCAGGGGCATTGCCGTCAACACAGCCCGTACTGACCTTATGGGTCTGAAGCATATCGAGATGAAAGATCGTCTTCTCATCGGCCAGACCGTGGTCAAGGGCCATGGTGTGGGGACTGACAATGCGTCCGGTGCGAGGATTACGTTTGACGAGATCGACAGTATTGTCAGTGCCATCGACAAGCGGGGCACCCACGATGTGGATGCATTCATGGTTGTGGCAGGCCTCGGGGGAGGGACAGGTTCCGGAGGAACGCCGGTACTGGCCCGATCCCTGAAAAAGATCTACCGGGAACCGGTCTATGTACTGGGGATCCTCCCGGCACCCGAGGAGGGCAGGCTCTACTCCTACAATGCGGCGAGGAGCCTGGCAACCCTCGTGAAAGAGGCGGACAATACCTTCATCTTCGACAACAGCGCCTGGAAGAACGAAGGGGAGAGTATCAAGTCCGCGTTCTCCCGGCTGAACGACGAAATTGTCCGCCGTTTCGGGGTGCTCTTCCGGGCAGGCGAGGTGGGGTCGGCCGGCGTCGGAGAGATGGTGGTGGACTCAAGCGAGATCATCAATACCCTCAGGGGAGGGGGGATCACCTCTGTCGGGTATGCCATTACAGAAGTAGTGACCAGGAAACAGAAAAGAACCGTGGGGGGCATTTTTGATGGGATTAAAGGATCCCTGCGGAAGAAGGAAGCAACGGAAGAGGTGCTGCTCGGGGAGGACAGGACCGCGAAAGTAATCTCCCTGGTCCGGAGGGCCATGCTGGGGCGGCTCACACTTCCCTGCGATTTCAGCACCACCGAACGTGCCCTGGTCCTGGTAGCGGGACCACCCGATGAACTGGACAGGAAAGGCATCGAGAAAGCCAAGAGCTGGGTGGAGGAGAACATTGCCGGTGTCGAGGTCAGGGGTGGGGACTACCCGGTCAACAGCAATTACGTCGCCGCGGTAGTGGTTCTGGCCACGGTGGGAAATGCACCCCGGATCAAGGAGCTTATGGAGATCGCCAGGACCACAAGGGATGATGCGGCAAAAATCGAGGAGAAGAAACCGCTCTCGTTTGAAGAGGAGATTGAACCATTATTTGAGTGATACATCATGAGCAGGTACTGGAAATATACTGTTATTTTAGCCCTGTTGTGCCTGTTGATACAGGGTGCCACCTCAGTATCGGTTGGGAATATTGCCATCACACCGTCAACTGATCTGGTCTCGGGGCAGACCCAGGTCCGATCTACTTTTATCATCAACTTCCCGTCCAGTGGCGGGAAGACGTTCGATGATGGCAACACTCTGCAGTTCTCGAGCGAGATGGACAGTCCCAGCTGGACCTACGCAATCGTCCTGGATGGGATCGAGAACCCTTCGAAGACAGAGATCGGCCAGAACGTGAATATCAATGGGTGGCTTCTCTCATATCCCTCCAAGAGGGAACTCTCCATGAAGGTGACCATGGAAGGGGTAGCCCCGGTAGTGACCGGATCTGAAGAGAAGATCTTGATCGCGGTGAGAGAGCTGGACGACCGGGGGGCGAAGATATCCAGCACCGAAGTCGTCAAGAAGAAGCTGGTGATTAATCCTGCCCAGATACAGGTCTCTATTGGCCAGGCAAGGAGCAGCCTGTCTGCGATGAGGGGGCAGATAGATCAGCTGGCCGCGTCAGGGATCGATGTATCACCCCTCGAACAGAAGTACCAGGATGCCAGCGCCGCCATCCAGAGCGCAGAGGCGACTTCCGATTATTCCAAGGCCCAGGCATCGTTGAACAGCGCCAACAAAGCCCTCTCCGAGGCAGATGTGCTGGTCAGGGAACTGGGGATACAGAAGGCCATCAATGACGTGGACGCAGAGATTGGGCAGGTGAATGCCCTGATCACTGATTTCAGGGTGAACAGGAGCATGGCATCAGACGCACGGCTCACTCCCCTCATGCTCACCTACGACAATGCGGCCAATCTGCTGAGTGCGGCAAAGGACCACCTCTCCCAGAAAGAGTACGACCAGGCGGTGAGTAAGGCCGGCGAAGCCCGGGTAAAGGCGGATGAGGCGCTGAACCAGGCCCTTGATTTGAAGAAACAACTCGACGCGAATCCGTTTACCTCGGTCGGGACCATGTTTGCAGGGGTGCTCGCGGGGGGGATTGTGATCATCATCGTGGTGGCGGTTATCGCGGTTATTGCCATAGTGGGGCTCATCCTCTTCCGGCGGCGCCGGAAATGGGACGAACTGGGGTAATCCTCTCATTTTTTTTCTGTTTTTTTCCCTTTGTATCCCCCGCAGGAGTGGGCGTATAGCCCACTCCTGCTCCCCAAGAGCGTCTGAGGGAGAGTTCGGTTTTCATCGGACCGGCGGGGGTTCCCCCCTCCGGACCACCCCCGCGTATCCCCCGCAGGAGTGGGCGTATAGCCCACTCCTGCTCCCCGCCATCTCATAGAGCCCAGGTCTGGTAAACACATCAATCGCGTAGCGAGGGCTCCGCCCCTCGACCCCGAAGTGACCTCACGGTCGCCTCAAAGGACGGTGACAGGGGGTTTGATACCGGCTGTCTCATAGAGCCCAGGTCTGGTAAACACATCAATATTGATACTCCCCATCTTTCCGTCCCGTTTCACGTAATACTCCGGGATCCGGTTCTCGTTGTCGTAAATGGAGAACCAGTAGGAGAGCTTGTAGGTGTGCTTCTCGTACCCGTCAAGCGAGGGGAAGCTGGCCTGGTCATGGGTGATCACCATGTCCGGGTTCACCTGGTAAATGGTCCCGTCATCCACGATCTTCCCGTAGAAGTGCATCCTGGACCAGCCGTCGCCACGGTAGTACCAGGGGAGGGGCCAGTAGTTCTCTGAAGCGATGACGACGGAGTCGGATACATCGATAAGCGCCATTACAAGACGCATGTCCTCCGAGTTCTGCACCTGCACGATGGGCTCGTTCACATCGGCGGGAATGAAGGCCACGTGCCAGGTCATAAGGATCAAAAAGACGCAGCCGCCCAGGGCAAAGACCATCTTCTTCCGGCTCATCAGGTAGACCGAGATGAAGATGGCGGGGAGGAGCTGGTGGACGATCAGCCACGGTACCTTCTCCCCGATATAGGCATATGCGGCCAGTGACACCAGGAACCACAGGAGACAAAAGAGGAAAAAGAGTTCCTTTTTGCCCCATGCAACGGGTGCACGGGCAGGAACGGCCCCTGAAGCGGGTTCCCCCTCTGACGGGAGGGCCCTGCGCCGGGTGGAGAGGTACCTTCGGATACGGGATATCCAGACGGGGATGGGGTTGTGCCGGTCAGCGAACTGGACGATTCCGAAGATGGCCATGATGAAGATAGGCACCTCGTAGAGGAGGAAGAGGAGGATGTAGAAGAACCAGGGGCCACAGATACGGCACATGCCGTGCATGGAGGCCCAGTGGGTATATGCCTTGAAAATCCCCGTCTCAAGGATCTCGGGATGCATTCCAAACGAGGAGTAAAAAATCGCCATGATCCCCACCGCGATCAGGATCGTCAGGAGAACGTCACGCTTCCAGGCAGGAGGAAAGGGAATGGGCCGCTTTACAGCCAGATAAATGCCAAAGATCACCAGGATTACCAGGAAGAGCGGCATATCCTCCTTGAGGCTCATACCCCCTCCTATAGCCAGTCCCGCGATGAGAGCATAGACGATCTTACCCCTCTCCAGGTACGCGAGCAGTGCGACCAGTATCAGCACCGTGAAGAATAACTGGAAGATGTCATGGCGAAGGAAGCGTGAAAAGTACACCAGGTTGGGGGATATGGCGATGAAGAGCCCTGCAATGAGTGCCTGCCGCTGGTCAAAGTATCCCATCCGGTAAAGAGCATAGACCAGAGGAATGATGGCAGCACCGAAGAGTGCTGGCAGGAGCCTGGCCACCAGATCCGATTGTCCGAAGAGGTAAAACATCCCCGCGGTGACATAGTAGAGGAAGGGGCCATGATACATGGGGTCATACACGTAAGACCCCTTTGTCAGGAGTTCATAGGCGAACCAGGCATGAATCGCCTCGTCATGGTGGAGGAGTTTGAGATCCAGGGCGAGGAACCGCAGGAGAAACCCAAGGATAACAACAAGAAGAAAAAGAGTATCGAAAGAGAGGAAGGGCCGGATTCTCTGAATAATGCCGGCTGCGGACAAACCGCTCCCTCAACTTTCCAGTACGATTTCTATGCCGATGTCCTTTGGGACCTGGGTTCGCATCAACTGGCGGAGTGCCCGCTCGTCTGCGTCGATATCGATAAGTCTCTTGTGTATTCGCATCTGCCACCGGTCCCAGGTTGCAGTGCCTTCTCCGTCAGGGCTCTTTCTGATGGGGATGACAAGGCGCTTGGTGGGCAGGGGAATCGGACCAGCCAGATTCACGCCCGTGCGCTCCGCGATCTCGCGTATTCGATCACAGACCATCTCCACTTTCTTGAAATCTGTCCCTGTAAGGCGTATTCTGGCTTTTTGCATGAATGCTCACCTAAAATGAATGAATGCGGGTCACCGCATCTGTTTCGGGGTGATGGCGATGCACATTCCCGCTGCAATGGTCGATCCCATGTCCCTGATGGCAAATCTTCCCAGCTGGGGGAGCTCCTTCACATTCTCGATGACCATTGGCTTCGAAGGCTTGACCTGTACGATAGCCGCATCACCGGTCTTGATAAAGGTGGGGTTCTCCTCCTTGGTCTGGCCAGTCCTGGGGTCGAGCTTCTTCTTCAGCTCGATGAAGGTGCAGGCCGTCTGGGTAGTGTGGCAGTGGAATACCGGGGTGTATCCCACGGTGATGGCGCTCGGGTGCTGGAGCACCACGATCTGGGCAGTGAACTCGTCTGCAACAGTCGGAGGAGCATCGGAGGGGCCGCATACATCGCCACGGCGGAGGTCGCCCTTGGCGATACCACGCACGTTGAAGCCCACGTTGTCACCGGGCAATGCCTGCGGAATCTCCTCGTGGTGCATCTCGATGGATTTGATCTCACCCTCTTTGTTGGCCGGCATGAAGGTGACCTTCATCCCTTTCTTCATGATACCGGTCTCCACGCGGCCCACTGGCACGGTGCCGATGCCGCTGATACTGTAGACGTCCTGGATCGGCAGCCTCAGGGGCTTGTCCACCGGTTTCTCCGGCTCTTTCAGGGTATCCAGGGCCTCGAGCAGGGTCGGGCCAGTATACCAGGGGGTGTCCGGGCTCTTCTTGGAGATGTTCGCACCGGCAAGGGAGCTCATGGGGATGAAGAGTGTCTCGGAAGGCTTATAGCCGACCATCTGCATGAGTGCAGAGAGGTCCTTCTTCACCTCTTCATAGCGCTTCTGATCGTATTTTACCGCGTCCATTTTGTTGATGGCCACGATAAGCTGCCCGATTCCAAGCGTCCTTGCAAGGAAGACGTGCTCCTTGGTCTGCTCCATGACCCCATCGGGGGCTGCCACGACGAGGACGGCTGCATCCGCCTGGGAAGCACCGGTGATCATGTTCTTTACAAAGTCCCTGTGCCCGGGGCAGTCTACCACGGTGAAGTAGAACTTGGGGGTGTCGAACCGCTTGTGGGCGATATCGATGGTGATACCCCTCTCACGCTCTTCCTTCAGGTTGTCCATAACCCAGGCGAACTCGAATGTGGCCTTGCCCTTGGCTTCGGCCTCCTTGCGATATCCCTCGATGATGTGCGCGGGGACGGTCCCGGTCTCGAACATAAGCCTTCCGACCGTGGTTGACTTCCCATGGTCGATGTGTCCGATGACCGCCAGATTCATGTGAGGCTTTTCAGCTGCCATGTCATTCCTCCGATAAAAATGAGCCTGTCAGAGTTCAGCCCATTTATACGAGTATAAAATATTGGAAAGGGATCCCTATTAATCGTTTCGATAGACCGTATTCTGGGCCATTTTTCCTGGAAATGGGGATATTATCGACAGAATCATATCAGTGGGGATATAAACCCCCTTCCGGAACCATGAAGACCCTTCCTATTACCAGGGACGCGAGCGGGAACCGCGCCACGGTGGAATGTGCCACTGGCGAGGTTTCTGTCTATAAGTCCTGCGCATTCTGTGAACATTGTAAGGGGATAAAGGTCGGCCCCCGTATCTATCCCTCACCACAGGACCAGGTGTTGCAGAATATGAAGAGGGGCTCTGCCTCAGACGAAGCCCTGATGAATGCGGCGCTCCAGTTCAACCAGCTGGTCCGGGACGGCACCGCTATCGAGTGCGCAGATCAGAAGAACCAGGGATTCTGGCCCCGTTACCGGCTTTGATCCATCTCTACTGCATCAAATACTGATGAAGCCGGGATCTGGCTCCTGATATCCTCACGAAACTTCTCGAACTGGAGCTCGTCCAGCTGCTCGGAGAGGAGCCTCCCGCTCCAGGCCCTTCGGTAGACCCACTGCACCACCTTCTCCACCACGTCGACCACTGCTTCAGGCGAATTGACCACTATGAGCTCCTTCCCGATCCGTGGATGCCTGCCTCTCCTTCCCCCGATGGAGACCAGGTAATGCTCTCCGGACGATTTGAGGAGGTTGAACGGGCAGGATCGGACACAGGTCCCGCATTGTACGCACTTTGCCGGGTCCAGGACAGAGACCCCTTTCTTGATGGATATGGCCTCCTCCTTGCAATACTCCACGCAGGTCCCGCACCCGGTGCAGGTCCCCGGTGTGCGGATAGGCTGTATCCGGCCCGTGATGCCGATCTCGTTGAGCATGGGGCTTGTGCAGGCATTCGGGCATGCAGAGATGGAGATGCGGACTTTCACCGGCATCTCCTTCCCGAAAAGGCGGCGGTCGATCTCCCTGGCAAGCGAGATGGAGTCGATATTTGCGAATATGCAGCGCTCGATACCGGGGCACGCAATGACATTTACCACCTCGTCCCGCTCGGAACCGACCGGTGTCCCGTTCTGCCCGAGACTCTGGGAGATCTCATCCAGCCGGTTGGGGTCAATCCGGGGTATCTCGATGGTCTGCCGGGTGGTGAGGTGGACATAGGGTGCCTGGTAGGTATCCGCGATGTCGGCGATACCCCGCAGCATCCCTGTAGAAATGACTCCGGCCGGGATTCTGGTCCTGATAGTGCAGTATTCAGGGTCCCTCTCGGTGATCACCCCGCCCCGCATATGTACGGCATTCTCCCTGCGCATGCAGTATACTGCGCCCGGGATAGGAAAAAGGTGCGCGTCTGGTTATGCCAGGCAGAGGGCTGCCAGGACCAGCGCCCTGGTGATCTCGTTGCTGGCACCCACCACGTCGCCGTTCACCCCCCCAAAGAGCCTCCGGGAGATCAGGAGGAGGGCAGTAGGGCATGCCACCATCATGACCGCCGCAGCCGCAAGGGATAACGGGGCCACGGGAAGGAGCACGAGCGGAATGCACAAAATGGCGGCCAGGACCGGGAACCAGGGCCGCGATTGGGACTGGATAGACGAATGCAGCCCTTCATGGAAGGGGATACCGAACCTGGAAAGGAATGCCATGGAGAATTTCCCCCCCACCTCGGCGATGATCAGGGCGCAGGGGAGGCAGGGGGCGGCTGCCAGGGATGAGAAGGAGATCAGGCAGACGGAAATCGCCAGCGCAAGCCCCCCGGTCCCAATCTGCCGGTCGGTGAGTGCGTTCACTCTTTTTTCCCGGTCTCCGTGGGCCATCAGCCCGTCGCCAAGGTCCATCAGCCCGTCCAGGTGGTTGCACCCGGTCAGGAGGAAGAGGAGGCCCAGGGCGATCGCGGCCGCGATCAGCGGCTGGCCTATGAAAAAGACGGCGGAGGCTGCAATCCCCCCCACCACGTAGCCCGCCAGGGGATAGAGCCAGGAACGCCTTGCAAACTCCCCGAAATCACGGGTCCTGCCCAGTGGCAGGATAGTGGTGAACTGGAGCAGGGAGATTATCGATGTCAGTGGCATTCGCTGTAGAACCTGGAGGTGCAGCCGGCGATGAGCCCGGCCACGGCATCATCGAGGAACGGGCCGAGCGACCCGAGGACCCCGGGTTTCTTCTGGTCATAGCGGGTGAACTCGAAGCGTGCATAGGTGCCACCGATGCATTCGGCAATCGCCATCCCGATGATCTCGTCGGAGAGGAGAAAGATCGGGTCATCCTTGATCTCGGAATTGACCCGCTTCCAGTAGAGTTCGTCCTCAAGCAGCACGGCGCCGAGGAGGAGCGAGGCCACATTGGGGTCTTCCAGATATTTTCCTATCATCTGCCTGATGGTTCCCCCGGCCTCCTCTGCCGGGACGCCGTGCGGGACATAGAGTTCCATGGCCGCCCCGACCATCTCCTCCATCCCTGCACCCTTCTCCTGTAAACGGTCAGCGATCTCGAACATGTGATGTTTCCTTCTCACACACTGGTCTCTTCTCCGGGAATATCAGGGTTGCCTCTTTCCCAGGGCGTTATGTTGAAGGACCCAAAGCCCAGATAGTGAAGGAGAGTGTGCGTATGGCCTTTCTCTCCACCTGCCCATCCTTTGCCCCGAAAAGCCCTCTTTTCTGCAGTATTCTCGCCAATACGATGCTTTCTGTAGTTCCTGGGATCTCGGGGGCCGGCCCCAGCCCTGAAAAGACCCTGCTCACCCCAATCCTGGATGCAGAACTGATTGCCAGGGGGGCCATCACCAGCATGCCTGTCAGGCCAAATACTCCTACAGGCTGCCCCACCCCCGCATCCATCACAAGGGCTATCATGGAGCTCTGCGGGACGACCGCCCTGTTCATCAATGCAGGGCTCTCCCAACGCCCCACCATCCCCTGCTTGGACGTCTACGGAGAGCCGGGGAACGACCCCCGGTTCATGGATGCGGTGCCCCGGGCCGGGGAGCTGTTCCGGGCGGGGCGATCCCTTGGGGAACTCCTCTCACGGGCCTGCGACCTGCTGGTCGTGGGGGAGTGTGTGCCGGGCGGTACGACCACCGCGCTCTGCGTGCTGCGTGCTCTCGGGTACCCTGCCAGGGTCAGCTCCAGTTTCGTGGAGAACCCGGTGGAGATGAAGGAGGAGGTCTGGGACGCGGTGGCCCTCCGGATAAAGGCGCAGGGGGCGCATCTTCCCCTGGACGTCATCAGGTGCACAGGGGATCCCATGATCCCTGTCTGTGCGGGGATAGGGAGCACCTGTTCCCGTGACCTGGTGCTGGCCGGGGGAACCCAGATGCTCGCTGTGGCGGCGGTGATGAAGGCTATGGGTCTTCCTGTACCCATGATTGCCACCACTTCCTATGTCCGGGACGATCCCTCTGCCAATTTCACCGAGATAGCAGAGTGCATCGGCGCACTGGTGGTGTATGTTGACCCGGAGTTCGGGGATCTCGGGCATTCGGGTCTGGCGAGGTACTGCATTGGCGAGGTCAAGGAGGGAATGGGTGCGGGGGGGGCCATGTTCATGGCGTACCTGCTCGGGCACTCCCCGTCGGCTATCAGGGCGCGGATCTTTGAGACCGTTACCTCGTATCGTTGAAAGAGAAGGTGCGCCTGCCCCTTTGGCTACCACCCCCATGGCAATATCGACACTATTTCATCTCTCCATCGCAGGAAACCCCTTTTGCCTGCATGCTGACCTGCACATGAGATCTCCATACTACTTCCAGAGAGGAAAGAGGCATTAAGTGGAAATGCCGCCAATCTTGTGAGGATCATGCTTCCCATCTTCGTGGTCAACAATTTCGGCCAGTTCAATCACCTTATCCTGCGCATGTTCCGGGACCTGGATATCGATGCCAGGATGGTCCCAAACACCACCCCGCCAGAGGAGGTGGCAGGATCGTGCCGGGGGATTGTGCTGGGCGGGGGCCCGGATATGGGAAGGAGCGGCTGCGCCTCCCGGTATCTTCACCTCGGGCACCCGGTACTCGGGATATGCCTGGGGTTGCATATCATCGCAACGGAATTCGGGGGCAGGGTGCATCCGGGAAAGGCAGGCGGATACGGCCCCGTGGAGGTGGAAGTGGTGGAGGAGGGGGGGATCCTCTCCGGGTATCATGGGACCACCCGGGTATGGGCATCCCATGCAGATGAGGTGGCAGAGATGCCACCCGGTTTCCGGCTGCTGGCAAGGTCCACGGTATGCGCCTATGAGGCCATTGCGAGGCCGGAAATGCAAATATATGGCCTCCAGTGGCATCCCGAGGTCAGCCACACCCTTGACGGCCGAAGGGTATACCAGAACTTCGATGCAATCTGCAGAGAGCAGGGACCATGAGAAAGGATATTTCAGCAATGGACGAGGAGACCCTGGCAGTGCGATTGCAGGAGATAGGCTTTGCATGTACCCGCTGCGGGGAATGCTGCCGCGCAGGGCCCGGGGACAACAACCTGGTGATGGTCTCCCCCGTGGAGATCCAGCAGATATCCACGCACTACGACCTTCGGCAGGAGGAGATCGCCGAGCCCTATCCCGAACACGTGGAGCTCCCGGGTGGCATAGTGGTCACTCTCGGATGGGTACTCCAGAGAACCTGCGGCGATTGCAGGTTTTACCGCGAGGGGGCCTGCCAGGTATACGCCGCCCGACCCTGGATATGCCGGACGTATCCCTTCATGCTCGACGGGAATGAACTGCTGACCTCTCCCTGCCGGGGGATCGGGGAGGTCATCACGAAGGAAGATGCATTGGTCCTGGCACGGGATCTCCTGCTCCGAAGAGATGCGGAGCAGGAGGAAGAGGAGAAGATCCGGCAGGCACTCTCCCGTTCACTTCCCGGAGGGGAAGGGAGGTTGATCGTGGACAGCGAAGGGGTGAAGATGGTATGACAGGTGAGCTCCGTATCGTAGGGACCGCCCATGTCTCGGCAAAGAGCGTGGAGGAGGTCCGGGCTGCCATCGAGGAGTTTCGGCCCGACGTGGTCGCGGTGGAACTCGATCCCGCCCGTTACGCGGTGATCAAGAAACAGGCAAAGGACCCGTCAGTCAAGGATGTGCTCGAGGCCAAGAACTTCACCCAGATCCTGGTGCAGTGGATCCTTGCCTACCTGCAGCGCCGCATAGGGCTGGATCTCGGGGTTGAGCCGGGAGCCGAGATGAAGGCGGCCATAGAGGAGGCGGAGACTCGTGGGCTTGCGATCGGCCTCATTGACCGGGACATCGGGATCACCCTTCGGAGGTTCTGGAGGTCCCTCTCGTTCCTTGAGAAACTCAAGATGTTCTACGCCCTCGCAGTCTCGGTGGTCAGCATCGATGGTGAAGAGATCGACGTGGAGGAACTGAAGAAGCAGGATATGATCACCATGGCCATGGAGGAGTTCAGGAACTTCTCCCCGAACGGTGCGCGGGCTCTCATCGATGAACGGGACGCCTACCTGGCCCATAATCTCGTCCATCTCGCATCGAAACATTCCCGGGTCCTGGCGGTCCTCGGTGCCGGGCACGTGCAGGGGGTGCAGAAGTACCTGGACGCCCCTGCAACCATCCCCCCGGTGCAGGAATTGACGGCTGAGGTAAAATCCCGGCCCTGGGGCCTTATCTTCGGGGTGGCGGTGACGGCCCTTTTCATCTTCCTCCTCCTGGCCATTGCGTTCTCGGGGGTGGGCCTCGAGGTGCTGATGATGGCCCTCATCTACTGGGTCCTCATTCATGGGGTCCTGACTGCGGTATTTACTCTTGCTGCCCGGGGTCATCCTCTCTCCGCACTCACCGGGTTTGCGGTCTCCTGGTTCACGGCACTGAATCCCCTGATTGCTGCGGGGTGGTTCTCAGCCATCGTGGAGGCGAAGATACGAAAACCGGCACCTGCCGACTTCCGCCTGATCTTCGAGGCCGAGAGTCTCTCGGAGATGATGAAGGTCCCTCTCTTCCGCGTGGTTCTGGTGGCAGCCCTGGCAAACCTGGGGAGCACACTCGGGACCATCCTCTACTTCGTGTTCATTTTCCCGGTGCTGGGGATAGATCCGGGTGTGCTGATCACCCAGGGGCTCACCAACATGTGGAGCGCCATCTCCGGTGTATTCTCCTGAAGAGAAGTCTGTTTCACCCATTTTTTTCCAGGAGAAGATTTAAGAAGCAGGTTGCGCTCTCCTGTGTATGCAACAATCATCGCCGGGTATTGCACCTCGTGCTACAATCCTTGTCCTGATTGGCATCCTCTTCCTCGTATTTCCCATGGGCGCGGCAGAGAATACCATACCGCAGGGCGGCACCGTCTTCATCGGTGAGGAGAACCTGGACATCACTGGGACCGGAGCCACCGCGGGAGCGTTACTGGCATGGTATGGCGCGGGAGGGCAGGTCTCACACGTGCCGGCCGCCCAGGTCACAGTCGCGGATCCGACCGCATTCTACGCCTCTTCTCTCACATTCGGGGGAAAGACCGGGCCATGGTTCCTCCTCCCTGGGAATACTGTCGCATTCTACCTGGAGGAGCCAAGCCTTGAGATACGGGTGGTGGACTACTCGTCCGGATTTGTGGTCAGCCCGTCGGCCAACTGGGTCCCCAAGGGGGATGCCGCGGGGTTCCGGATTGACACCAACCTCTGGGTGATGTCGAATCGACCCGGGAGCGCCGGCGCACCCCTGGTCATCAGGCTGAACGGCCCGGGGGGGCTCATATTCTCCTCTCTCGGCGGGTACTCTCTCGAGGATGTGACGGTCTCCTCGTCCACGTTTGAGACCGGTCCGGTGTGGGCGACGGGGAGCACGGAGTATCCCATAGGAGATTACACCGTGTATGTCCGCTGCGATGCGAATGATATGGCTGATAATTACCCGGTCCCCGGGAAGGCTGTCAGCGAGAAGGTAACCTTCCTGCTGCAGAGGGTGAACCCGCTGATCACCGGGACGACACCCCTCCCTGCAACGAGCCCGCCTGTCACCGCGTCCACACCTCCTGATACCCTCCTTCCGAGCCCGACTGCCACTCTTCCCACCTCACTCCCCTCTGTCCAGGAGACCGCGACAGCACTGCCGACCACTCCCGCACCAACCCCTGTGCCGGGATTCGAGGGATCTCTCGTTATCCTTGCGGGAATGGCCGCGCTCTCCCTGCCTGCAGTGGAGAGAAGAAAGCAGTGACCACTTTCACCTGCGGGCTGATTGGGAAAGACACCTTTTTTTTCTTGTGCACCGATGGAATCTCCATGAACGTCGGTACCACGATAATCAAGTCACGGCACAGCGTGCGCAAGTACAAACCCGGGCCTGTAGATGAACACGTGATAAGGGATGCCCTGGAGTGCGCCAGGCACGCCCCGACTGCCATGAACCTGCAGCCCTGGCTCTTTGGAGTCGTTCGCGACCGGACCCTCCTGAAAAAGATCGCCGGTCTCACCGACCATGGCGGGTTCATCGCTGACGCTGCGGTCTGTTTCGCCGTGTTTGGGGAGAAGAAGGCGACCTATTACCTGGAAGACTGCTGTGCAGCCACAGAGACACTCATTCTCAGCCTGCAGGCCTACGGAGTCGGCAGCTGCTGGGTGGCAGGGGAGAAGAAAAACTATGCCGAGGCCGTCAGGAAGCTCCTTCTCGTCCCGGATGGCTATACCCTCGTCTCGCTCGTCCCGGCCGGGTTCCCTGCCGAGATCACCATCCAGAAGAAGAAGGAACTGGACGAGGTGGCATTCTTCGAGGCTTACAAGGAGGAAT
>JALOPW010000039.1 GCA_025453675.1 Methanolinea sp. | reverse complement strand
CGGAATTTTTCATCTCGTGGTATCTCCGAATAGACATGTCCAAAAACTCCCTCTCCGTGTCAATTCCCACGAACCGCCGCCCCAGGGCGCATGCGGCAAGACCTGCGGTGGAACTCCCGGTGAAGGGATCGAGCACCAGATCGCCCTCCCGGGTGCAGGCCAGGATGATCCGCTTCAGGAGGGCCACGGGCTTCTGGGTGGGATGGCTTCCCTGCCCCTTCTCGGAGGCTCTCGGGGTTGGGACGCTCCATACGGAGCGCATCTGCCTGCCCGGGCGCTTCAGGCCGTCTTCTCTCCATACACCCCCTTTCATCTCCTGGTAGTTGAACACGTGCTTCCCGTTCCGGGATCTCCGGGCCCACAGGAGTGTCTCGTGGCTGGCGGTGAAGTAGCGGCAGCTCAGATTCGGGGGGGCATTGGGCTTGTACCAGCAGATGTCGTTTAATATCCAGAATCCCTCTCTCTGCAGGGCAAACCCGCATGCATAGATGGAATGGTAGGTCCCGCTGATCCAGATGCTCCCTCTCTCTTTCAGCACCCTCCTGCAGGCCCTGATCCAGTCAGTGTGGAACTGGAAGTCCTGGTCGATGCCATTGCTGGCATCCCAGGAACCCTTGTCCACGGATGCCCGTCTCCCGGAATGGCAGGTGAATCCCCCGTTGGAGAGGTTGTAAGGCGGGTCGGCAAAGATGAGATCGACCTCTTCCTCTGGCATCTGCTCCAGTACTTCCAGACAATCCCCATGAAAGAGGGTGAATTGCCCGTCATGATAGTAGGGGTTCGGATCCATGACAGTCCCCGCGGGATAACGGATGCTGGCCGGCCATCTCCTCATACCGGGATGCAAATGGCCAGTACACGCACGTAACAACCATACTTTGGTGCCTGCCCGACATAAAAGCATAGCCGGTCAGGTGAGGAATTCCAGGGCCACTGGCAATCTCTATCACGTCAGAGTGCGAAAATACCCCTGGAGCAGCATGGCGACACACAGGGTCCAGGATATGATGCGCCTGATGGCCAGGAGGATCGGACATATCGCGGAATCTCTCTCCGACGATGAGGTGGAGGAGTTTGTGGAGGAGGTGCTCCGTGCCAGGCGGATTTACGTGATGGGAGCCGGGAGATCGGGCCTGGTGGCAAAGGCATTTGCCATGCGGCTGATGCACCTCGGGCTCTCCTCCTTCGTGGTCGGTGAGACCATCACCCCTGCCATGAGCCAGAATGATCTGATCGTGGTCTTCTCGGGGTCTGGGAGGACCAAGACCGTGGCCGATATCGCCGAGACCGCAAAAGAGATCGGGGGGAGGCTGGCGCTCATCACCTCCAACAGGGACTCGAGGATCGGGAGGATCTCAGATACCATCGTGATCATCGAGCACCACCGTGACGAGGTAAAGGACGACGGGGCCGAGTTCGAGATACGGCAGATGATGGGGGAGCACAAGTCATTTGCACCCCTGGGGACTCTCTTTGAGACGGCAGCCATGATATTTGCCGATGCGGTCATCTCCCGGCTCATGGAGATTACGAAGATTGATGAGAAAGAACTCAAAAATCGGCACGCGAACATTGAGTGAGGGAGAGAAAAGATGGACCAGAAGGTACGATGTGCGGGACGGTGCCTGGGAATCGAGATATCCGGCATTCGCAGGCTCTTTGAGGCGGCCGGGCCTGGCTCAATCAACATGGGGCTTGGACAGCCTGATTTCGATACCCCCGAGCATATCAAGGAAGGGGCGATACAGGCGATCCGCGAGGGAAAGACGGCGTATACCTCGAACATGGGTATCCCGGAACTCAGGGAGGCGCTCTCAGTCAAATTCCGGAAGGAGAACGGACTCGACTATTCCCCTGACCAGATCCTGGTCACGGCGGGTGCAAGCGAAGCCCTCCACGTGATCATGCATGCGCTGGTGGAAAACGGTGACCGGGTCCTCTATGCGGACCCCGGGTTTGTCTCCTACGGTGCCCTTGCCGTCCTTGCAGGGGGAAGGCCGGAGGGAGTGCCCCTGGACAGCGCCCTTCGGATCGACGTGGAGGCAGCTAAGGAGAAGATGGACGGGGCACGTCTCTTTGTACTGAATTCACCAGGGAACCCCACCGGGGCCGTGGAGACAAAAGAGCATATCAGGGCGCTCGTGGAGTACGGGAATGACAGGGGTGTGACCATCGTGAGCGACGAAGTCTACGAGCACTTCATCTACGGCGCCACGCACTGGAGCGCTGCCCTGTTCGGGGACGACGTGATCACGGTCAACGCGGCCAGCAAGACCTATGCCATGACCGGCTGGAGGCTCGGGTACCTGGCCGGACAAAAGGAGTATGTCGAGCAGTGCCTGAAGGTGCACCAGTACTGCCAGGCATGTGCCACTTCCATCTCCCAATATGCCGCGCTGACTGCGTATACCGGTCCCCAGGAATGCGTGGAAGAGATGAGGAAGGAGTACCAGGTCCGCCGTGACTACCTCTATGGCGAGCTGACCCGCATGGGGTTCTCGTTTCCCCTGCCGGAAGGGGCATTTTACCTGTTCGCTCCGCTTGGGAGAGATCTGGTGGGGCGAATCCTGAAGAGAGGGGTGATCATTGTCCCTGGAGAGGCATTCGGCTGCAACACCCCTGAATACGCAAGAATGAACTATGCCACTTCCCGTGACAACTTAAAAGCCGCTGTGGAGAGAATCAAAGAGGCGAGAAAGGACTGAGTACACATGGTCAGGGATCTTCTTACCAGATTATCAAATGCCCACGGCGTCTCCGGAAGCGAGGGCAGTATCACCGGAATCGTCCGGAAAGAACTGAAGAAATTCGTGGACGAGATCCACGAGGACCGCATGGGGAACCTGATCGCGGTCAGGAAAGGGAACAATTTCAAGGTGATGCTCGCGGCCCACACCGATGAGATAGGGCTGATGGTCAAGTCCGTCGATGAGAAGGGATTCATCAGGTTCGTGACACTCGGGGGATGGTATGCCCCCACCCTCTACAACCAGAGGGTGGTCCTGCATGGCACCAGAGGCAGGGTCATTGGAGTGCTGGGGGGAAAACCCCTGCACAAAATGGATGATGAAGAGCGGAAGAAGGGGGTGAAAATGGATGACATGTTCATCGATGTGGGGGCCTGCAGCAGGGAAGAGGTGGCTGAGATGGGAGTCGGAGTCGGAACCCCGGTGTCGGTGGACCGCGATGTCGCAGCCCTTGCGAACGGGAGGCTCACGGGAAAGGCGTTTGACAACCGCGTCGGCGTGGCCATGCTGATAAAAACCATGCAGGAGGTCAAGTCCCCGTTCACCCTCTATGCGGTATTCACAGTACAGGAGGAGGTGGGACTGAAAGGAGCAAAGACCAGCGCCTATAATCTCCAGCCTGACTGCGCCATCGCCACAGATGTCACCATCCCTGGCGATCACCCCGGGATAGACCAGAAGGATGTCCCCGTGGAGATGGGAAAAGGGCCGATCATCACCATCGTGGACGCGGGCGGAAGAGGCCTTATCGCCAGCCGGGCAATGGTGAAATGGCTGTGCGATACCGCGAAAGCCTATGATATACCCGTCCAGCTGGAAGTAGGAAGCGGGGGGACCACCGATGCCACCGCTATCCACCTGGAGAGGGGAGGAATCCCCAGCACTACCCTCTCCATCGCCAGCCGGTATATCCACTCACCCGTGGAGGTCGTGGATGTCAGGGACATCGAGGAAGGGGTACGGCTCCTCGTGAATACCCTGAAGACAAAGCCAAAGTTCTAGTCTCCCTTGAGGGGCATGGACATTGAAGGGCCGGGATCATTCTCATTTTTCTGTTCAACCGTGTATGACGCGCGTTGGGTACAACACTGGTATGTGGGATACTACCCCCGCTCAATCCTGAATGTCGGCAATATACTCAGATCCACTCAAAACCGCGAATCTATTCTGACCTCTCAATGCCTTCTATCCTTCAAAATATTGCTTAATCGTAGTCATTTTAAGACTCTGACTGTGGAGAAAAATCATCTCCTTTCACCCTGTCCGGGAGCCCGGTATGAATACCTGTGCTCATTGCTCCGATCCTAAATTGGGCATGAGTTGGGAGCAGGAGTGAGAAAATAAGGCTGAATTTGGCTTAAATGAGGGAAAGTTTTAAATATATATGTGAAGAGGATATGTTGAATACATTTGTTCGGGAATCGAGGTCTGATATCATCTTCGATTCCCGATTGGGGAATGTATACAAAAATGCAACTGAGGTACCCGTATGAAATGCGAAAAAGGGCTGCAGATAGCTATACCTATGGTCCTGTGTCTTCTCCTGGTGCTGCCCGCAAGCGCCGCCTTAAGCGTGAGCGGGATCGTGCCAAATTCGGACCTGAACACGGGGACTGTATTCATCACCAACCTGTCAGGTACAGATTTTCCTGACCAGGGTGATGTCCTGGTCTCGCTCAATATGACCGGGCAGACCAACATCACTGCACAGTACGTGACCGTGGCCTCTCCCACCAAGATCACCTGCGTCTTTGACCTTACCGACAAGATGGCAGGTGACTGGGATGTGACGGTCATCAACACCTCCAGCTGGGACACCGTGGTGCTTCCAGGTGGATTCAGTGTTGAGAATCCCGCCCCTGAAGTGGCATCCATCACCCCTGACAACGGAGTGAACGATGCCCCGGTGCAGATCACCAACCTTGCCGGGAGCAACTTCCTCTCCGGTGCGATAGTCAACCTCACCCTGGGGCCACAGGTGATCACCGCAACAGATGTCAATGTCACGACTCCTTCAAAGATCACCTGCGAGTTCAACATCACTTATGCCGATCCAGGTGACTGGGACGTAGTGGTGACCAATTACGACGGAAAATCGGACACCCTCACGCAGGGGTTCACCATCCGTTACCCGGTGCCGATAGTATCCTCCGTCACCCCCTCAACAGGGATCAACAATCAGGTCATCGGGATCACCAACCTGTCAGGATCTGGTTTCATGCCAGGGGCGAACGTTACCCTCCGGAAGGCAGGGGAATCTGACATTCTCACCATCAATGGCCCGATCGTATCGTCCAACAAGATCCTCTGCTTCTTTGACCTGAACAGCGTCCATGTCGGAGAGTGGGACGTGGTGGTCACCAACCTGGATGGGCAGGAGGGCATCCTTCCCCAGGGTTTCTCGATCTATTACCCTGATGCGCCCGTGGCCACAGGAATTCTCCCTGATACCGGTATGAACACGGGATCCGTACTGGCGAACGTGACCGGGACAGGATTCCATGGCAATGCCACGGTCACCCTCTCCAGGGGTGTGCAGGACATCCCCGGTACAGGCGTGTTTGTCTATTCGGGGAGTGATATTGGGGTCAAGTTCAACCTCACCGGGATGCCTGCAGGTCTCTGGGACCTGACAGTCACCAACGAGGACGGTCAAACCTCGACAAAGGCAGATGCATTTACCATCACCAATCCCCCGCCAACGGTCTTATCCGTGGATCCTGCGTCAGGGCCCAATACCGGCTGGTTCACCATCTCCAACATAACGGGGACGGGTTTCATCTCCGGGGCCCAGGTGACCTTCACCAGGGGAGCGACCTCTTTTGATGCTTCCAGTGTCAGCGTCGCCAGCAGCACCCTGCTCTCCTGCAACGTGGATCTCTCCGGGAGAGAAGCAGGAGTGTATGATATCACTGTGACCAACACCGACGGGCTCTTTGGGACAAAGGCCGCTGCTTTCACTATCGTGAATCCAGCCCCTGTCATCAATTCCATCACCCCCTCAACCGGAGAGAATACCGGACCGGTCGATATCCTCTCTCTCTCCGGCGAGAATTTCCTGGACGGGGCTGGAGTGAACCTTACAAAATCAGGTGAAACCTCGATACCCGGGACGCCTGTCACATGGATCAACTCAACCACCCTCACCTGCACCTTTGACCTCACGGGCAAGGCTGCAGGGGCCTGGACGGTGGAAGTGATAAATCCGGATGGAAGGAGCGATGAGTACCTTGGACTCTTTACCATCACCAACCCGCCACCGCAACCGCAGGCCATCATCCCGGCCACGGCACCCAATAACGGCCCTGTAGGAATAACTTCGCTCACAGGGACCGGATTCCTGCCGGGGGCCACACCCAGCCTGGTGAAAGGTTCTTCTGTCATATCTGGCACCAGCGTGGATGTCAATGTCACCACCCAGACCATCATGTGCTTCTTCAACCTGAACGGGGTCCAGGTGGGGGAGTGGGACGTGACAGTGAACAACACCGACGGCCAGTCAGGGACTCTGCCCGCAGGCTTCTTTGTGACTTACCCCTCCGCACCGACGGTCACGGGTATTGACCCCTCATATGGAGTGAACAACGGGCCTGTGGCAATCACTAACCTCTCAGGCACAGGATTCCATTCCGGTGCGAGTGTCCTCCTCACCAGGAGCGGTGAGAGTGACATCATCGCCACCGGCGTCACGGTTCCCAGTCAGAACCAGATAACCTGCACCTTCAACCTCTCGGGCAAGCCTGTGGGCTTCTGGAACGTCGTGGTGATCAATGACGACGACCAGTCCGGAATGCTGGCCGACGGCTTCGAGGTAAAGTATCCGGCACCTACCGTCAGCAGCCTCACACCGAACAAGGGGAACAACAACCAGGTCGTCTCCATCACCAACCTTGCAGGGACCAATTTCCGCAGCGGCGCCTCGGTGAAACTGAACCGGACCTCACAGCCGGATATTGTGGCTTCCAGCGTCATCGTGGTCAGCCCCACGCAGATCACCTGTACCCTGAACCTGAACGGGAAGGCGGTCGGGGACTGGGACGTGGTGGTTGCGAATACTGACGGCCAGTCATATACCAAAGCCAACGGGTTCACTATAGAATATCCCGCGCCGACGGTCAGTTCCATCACCCCACAGAAGGGTTCGAATGATGGGACCCTCTTCATCAGTGCATTGGCAGGGAATTACTTCCGGACCGGTGCGGAGGTCCGTCTGACCAGGAGCACCCAGACCGACATCGTGGCCACCAATGTGCAGGTCATCGATGCCAATACCCTGAACTGCACGGTGAACCTGAACGGGAAGGCGACCGGGAACTGGAACGTGGTGGTGACCAACATTGACGGAAAATCCGGGACACTTGCGAACGGATTCCAGGTGCTGCCGCCGGCACCTATTCCGGATTTTTCCGCTTCGCCCACCTATGGGACAGCCCCCATGACCGTGCAGTTCACTGACCTGACCCAGAACAACCCCAGCACCTGGATATGGGACTTTGGAGACGGCTCTGTGAGTGGCATCCTGGACCAGAACCCGGTGCACACGTATAATGCCGTCGGGACCTACAATGTTACCCTTACCGTATTCAATGCGGGTGCCCCCGATGGAAGGGTAGTCACCAAAGAGAACTATATCGTGGTCGTCAGGACCCCGGTCGCAGACTTCACCGCCAGTCCGACGTCAGGAAACGCCCCATTGCTGGTCCAGTTTACTGACACCTCGGATGGGAATCCCAACTTCTGGGTGTGGAAATTCGGCGACGGGACCATGTCCAGTACGCAGAATCCATTCCACCTGTATACGGCGCCAGGTGTCTATTCCGTGAGCCTGACGGTGAAGAATACCGCAGGATCGGACACTGTCACCAAAGAGGACCTTATCACGGTGAGGGCCCTGCCGGTCGCTGACTTTATTGCAAACAGGACATCGGGTGCGGCACCCCTGACGGTTCGGTATACTGACCAGTCTACCGGTGTCCCGAGCAGCTGGTCCTGGGTATTTGGCGACGGTGCGACATCCACCGACCAGAATCCCGTCCACACCTACAGCACGCCAGGGACATACAATGTCCGCCTGACGGTGGCCAACAGTGCAGGGACCGACACGGAGACCAAGAATGGATATATCACGGTGAGGGAGGGGATGGAGGCGTCGTTCTCTTATACCACGAGCAACCCCGGTAACCTTGCCCCACTGACGGTTGCCTTCACCGATACCTCAACAGGATCGCCCACCCAGTGGATCTGGAACTTCGGTGACGGGTTCATCTCATTGGAGAGGAACCCCATCCACACCTACACCACTCGTGGGAACTACACTGCCACCCTGACGGTCTCGGATGCGATGCAGGGATCCTCAGCCTCAAAGACAATCGAGGTCAAGCAGAGGCTCTTTGCTGACTTCAACGCCCAACCATCAACCGGTTCGGTTCCCCTGACGGTCAGGCTCACTGACCAGAGCATCGGGGTTCCGAATACCTGGACATGGGTGATCTCCAAGGACCAGTTCAACGTGACGCTCTTTGACCCCGGGAGCAGCACTGAGATCTATACCTTCAATGAACCAGGAATGTATGACGTGCGCCTGACAGTGACCGACGCCTTCGGAAACACTGACACGGTGCTGAAGAGCGATATCATAGAGGTTCTCCCCTTCCCGTGAAAGGACAGGGAATAACCCCTCAGTTGCTCTTTTTTTTGTAAATTTCGAAGAAATATCGTTTCCTGAGTATTCCCGGGTTTTTGGTATGAAAACCGCATCCGCGGTTTTCATCAGGGGGGCATGTGACCCAACAGTCTCATGTGTGTTTCATCTCTTCCCCACGAATCCGACCTTTCGGGTTGATGGATGGGGAAAGCGTGGGATTGAGGAGAGTGTTGATCCGTGAATGTGAGGAGTATGGTTTTATTCCGACGGGGAGGGGGAGAATCCCAATCCTTCGGGTCCCCGGGCGAAACGCCCTATTCCCCATGCCCCTCCCCCGATGACGCGATAGCCTGTAGGCAGTGTGTTCTGGTGCAATATCAAGAAGTGACTTGTTTCCCTGCATTGGAACTATCGTAATCAGGGGGTAGCTGCAATGCCGGAGCGGAGTTCCCGGAAGGTCTGGAGGGGGGTGCGGTTTTTGCCAAGAAATTGATATCCCGTATACCTTCGAGCAGGAGGGATTGCATCCCCTCCAGCGCCACCCCCGCGACGCGATGGCCTGTGGGCAGGGTGTTCTGGCGCAACACCAGGGAGTGACTTGTTGCTCTGCACTGGACCTATCGTAACCAGGGGGTAGCTGCAATGGCGGAGCGGAGCCCTGAAAGCATCCAATGGAGGTGTGGTACTATCCTTGCGGTTGGGTTACGCATGTTCTTCATGATCTACCCATCTTTCCCTTCAACTGGTTGATCATGTCCCGAATCTGGATGGCCTCCTCGAAGTCAAGCCGCTCGGCTGCCTGGTGCATCCTGGCTTCGAGTTCGACCAGGAGGTTCGGGATCTCGGATTTCGGGATGTGCCTGGTGTCCTTGATATCCACTTCCTTCTCGGGGACGGGTTTTCTGATCGTCTGGGGGGTGATGTGGTGGAGGGCATTGTACTCGAGCTGCAGTGTCCTCCTCCTCTCGGTCTCTGCAACAGCCTCGCGGATGGATCCGGTCAGGGTGTCCGCGTAGAGGACGACCCTTGAATTGGCATTCCGGGCGGCCCTCCCGATGATCTGGATGAGGCTTCTCGCATCCCGGAGGAACCCCTCCTTGTCCGCGTCGAGGATGCCGATGAACCCCACCTCGGGGATGTCGAGGCCCTCCCGGAGGAGGTTGATCCCAACCAGGACATCGAACCTTCCCAGTCGGAGCTGCCGGATGATCTCGGTCCGCTCAAGGGTATCGATCTCCGAGTGCAGGTACCGGGTGCGGATACCCTTTTCGGCCAGGTACTCGGTGAACTCCTCGGCAAGCTTCTTGGTGAGCGTAGTGAGGAGCACCCGGTCCCCCCGCGCCACGGTCTCCCTGATCTCCCGGATGACATCCTCTGTCTGGCCCTCCGTCTTTTGGATCATCACCACCGGGTCCACGAGGCCGGTGGGGCGGATGATCTGCTCCACTACCCGGGCCGAATGGGAGATCTCGTACTCGGCCGGGGTGGCGGAGACGAATACCGCCTGGCGCATGTACTGCTCGAACTCTTTGAACATGAGAGGGCGGTTGTCAAAGGCGCTCGGGAGCCGAAAGCCGTAGTCGACAAGCGCCTTCTTCCTGGACCGGTCGCCATGGAACATGCCATGCAGCTGGGGGATCGTCTGGTGGCTCTCGTCGATGAAGAGGAGGAAGTCTTCCGGGAAGTAATCGAGCAGGCAGTAGGGCTTCTCCCCCGGCTTCCTGAAGTCAAAATGCCGCGAGTAGTTCTCGATGCCCTTGCAGGACCCCGTCTCCTCGATCATCTCCAGGTCATAACGCGTCCGCTGTTCGAGCCGGTGGGCCTCCAGCATCCCGAGCTCGGGGAGGCGCAGCTCCAGCTCCTCCCGTATGGAGGAGAGGGCCTGCCTCTGGATCTCCTGGGGGATCACGTAGTGCCGGGCCGGGTAGACATGGAAGTACCGGAGCTGCTCCTTCACTTTCCCGGAAGTCTTCTCCACCTCCGTGATCCGCTCCACCTCGTCACCGAAGAGCTCGATCCTGATGATGTCCTGGAAGTAGCCGGGGATGAGATCGATGGTGTCCCCTTTCACCCTGAAACGGCCGGGCTGGAGCTCGAGATCATTCCTCTCGTACTGCCCGGTGATGAGCTTCTCGATGATCTGTTTCCTGGAGATGTGATCCCCGACATTCATCTCAAATCCCATCTCCCGGAAGTGCTCCGGTCTCCCGAGCCCGTAGATGCAGGAGACCGAGGCTACCACGATCACGTCCCGGCGGGAGAGGAGCGACGCGGTGGCAGAGAGGCGCATCATCTCGATCTTCGGGTTGATCTGGGAATCTTTCTCGATGTACTGGTCTTTCTGGGGAAGGTAGGACTCGGGCTGGTAGTAGTCGTAGTACGAGACGAAGTACTCGACCCGGTTCCCGGGGAAGAACTCGCGGAACTCGTTCCAGAGCTGTGCCGCGAGCGTCTTGTTGTGGGCGATCACCAGGGTGGGCCTCTGCACCTGCGCGATCACGTTGGCCATGGTGAAGGTCTTCCCTGAGCCTGTCACCCCGAGCAGGGTCTGGAAGCGGTTGCCGCCCTCTATCCCGGCAACAAGTCTTTCTATCGCCTCCGGCTGGGAACCCCGGGGAGAAAAGCCTGCTTTCAGGGAGAACCCTGTCATGGTATCACCTTCTTCTTCCGGAGCAGCCTGTGATAGGTGATGGCAAAGCGGTGGGCCTCGTCGCGTATCTCCTGCAGGTAGAGCGAGGCCTTCTCATGCTTCTGTACCGGGAGGGGATGCGCAGACCCCGGGACATAGATCTTCTCCTCTTTCTTGGCCAGGGCGATCACCGGGATCGCCAGACCCAGTCCTTTCAGGGCGGAATGTGCGGCCTGCAACTGTGTCCTGCCGCCGTCCACCATGACCAGGTCGGGGAGTGCATTCGCCTCATCCCTGAGGCGTCGGTACCTGCGGTTGACCACCTCGGCAATTGCCCCCGGGTCATCGATGCCCTCTACCGTCCTGATGCGGAAACGGCGGTAGTTCCGCTTGTCGGGGTGGCCGTCCCGGAACTGGACCATCGATCCCACCACCTCGGTCCCTGCAAGGTGCGAGATGTCGAAACACTCGATGACGTGGGGGAGATCGTCCATGGCCAGCTTCTCCCGCAGTTCCTCGAGCCTGATCTGATCGCCAAAATGCGCGATCTCTATGTTTGTCCTGACCAGGGAGAGGAGCCGGCGCCTGGCCCCGATTCGGGGGACGCCGACGCTCACTTTGCGCCCTTTCTGCAGGGAGAGGAACTCCTGGATATCCACGCCGATCTCCACGGGCAGGATCAGCTCTCCCGGGGGGGTGTGCTCGGAGTAATGCTGCACCAGGAACTCCTCCAGGAACTCCTCGCCCTCGTCGAAGATGAACTCCTTCTTGTTGACGAGGGTGCCCTGGTGGATATTGAAGAGCATGAGGTACACCCTGCCATCGTGCACCAGGAAGTTGATGATATCTTCATCAGTGTCTCTCTTCCTGGCCATATCCTGACGGCGGGAGAGGTGCTCCAGTGCCTGGACCTGGTCTCGCAGGAGGAGTGCCCTCTCGTACTCGTGCGCGTCCGACATGCGGTCCATCTCGCTTTTGAGTGTCCGGATGATCTCAGGGGTGTTTCCCTTCAGTACAAGCGCTGCCCGGTGGACAAGGTGTTCATACTCTTCCCTGCTGACCATCGCCCTGCAGGGGGCACTGCAGGTCCCCAATGAGGCGCGGAGGCACCCCCTCCTGGTCAACTTCCTGCAGCTGCGAAGCCCGAAAGTCTTTTTTACGACCGAGAGCACATGGTCTCTCTCGGCTGCAGAGGTGAATGGCCCGAAGTAGGATCCTTTTCCTGTCATCCTCCGGGCGATGCAGATGCGCGGGAATTCCTCATCGGTAAGGTGGATGTAGGCATACTGCTTGGCGTCTTTTAAGTCGATGTTGAAGCGCGGCTGGTGGGTCTTGATCAGGCTGTTCTCCAGGATCAGGGCCTCGACCTCGTTCCCGGTGACAATATAGTCGATATCTGCGACCAGGGAGACGAGGCGCCTTGTCTTCGGGTCATGGTCCCGCTTCTGGAAGTAACTGGAAACCCTCTTCTTCAGGTCTTTTGCCTTGCCCACGTAGAGGATGGTCCCTTCCAAATCCCTGAACAGGTAGCAGCCGGGGGCGCCGGGAAGGGAGGCCGGGAGGTTCATGTCCGGGCCAGCATCCTCTGCAGGAATTTCCCGGTGTGGCTCTCCGGGTTCCCGGCCACCTCTTCAGGCGTCCCGGTGGCCACCACGTATCCCCCGCCGTCCCCTCCCTCGGGCCCGAGGTCGATGATGTGGTCGGCAGACTTGATCACGTCAAGGTTGTGCTCGATCACGACGACGGTATTCCCCTTGTCCACCAGTTCGTTCAGGACCGCGATCAGTTTCTTCACGTCATGGAAGTGCAGGCCGGTGGTCGGTTCATCCAGGAGGTAGATGGTCCTTCCCGTGCCCTTCTTTGAGAGTTCCCGGGTGAGCTTGATGCGCTGGGCTTCCCCGCCCGAGAGAGTCGTGGAGCTCTGCCCGAGCTTGATGTACTCAAGGCCCACTGCCGCGAGGGTCTCGAGTTTGTGCCTGATCGAGGGGATGTGCTGGAAGAGCTCGAGGTTCTCTTCGACCGTCATGTCAAGGACCTCGGCGATGTTCTTCCCCTTGTACTTCACCTCGAGGGTCTCCCGGTTGTACCTGGTCCCCTTGCACTCCTCGCATTCGATGTATACGTCGGGGAGGAAGTTCATCTCGATCTTGATCATCCCGTCCCCCTCGCAGGCCTCGCAGCGGCCTCCCTTCAGGTTGAAGGAGAACCGTCCCGGCTGGTAGCCCCGGACTTTCGCCTCCTTCGTGGCGGCAAAGACCTTCCGGACCTCGTCAAAGACCTTGGTGTAGGTGGCGGGATTGCTCCTCGGGGTCTTGCCGATGGGGCTCTGATCGATGACGATCACCTTGTCGACGTCCCCGTCAAATTCCAGGGCCCTGTACTTCCCCGGGCTGACCCTGGAGTGGTAGAGCGTCTTCTGGAGCGCCTGGTAGAGGGTATCGTAGATGAGGGTGGATTTTCCCGAGCCCGAGACCCCGGTGACCACCGTGAAGACGCCCAGGGGAATGCGCACATCGACCTCCTTGAGGTTGTTCTCGGAACATCCTGTGATATGGATGGACTGGGCACTTGTACGCCGTATACCGGGTGTCTCGATCTTCATCGTCCCGGCAAGGTACTGCCCGGTGAGGGATTCTCTGTGCTTCATGATCTGCGCAGGGGTGCCCTGTGCCACCACGTGGCCACCGTGCAGCCCCGCTCCTGGTCCCATGTCCACCACGTAGTCGGCGCTGCGGATGGTATCCTCGTCGTGCTCCACCACGATCAGGGTGTTCCCCAGGTCCCGCAGGCGCCGCAGGGTATCGATCAGTTTCTGGTTGTCCCGCTGGTGCAGCCCGATGGACGGCTCGTCCAGCACGTAGAGCACCCCCATCAGGTTGGAGCCGATCTGCGTAGCCAGCCGGATACGCTGGGCTTCGCCACCCGAGAGGGTACCCGCGCTCCGGGAGAGGGTGAGGTAGCCGAGGCCCACCTTTTCAAGGAAATCAAGGCGCGCGTTGATCTCTTTTAAGATCTGCCGAGCGATCTCCTGCTGCTTCTCAGGGAGATCGAGCGTTGCGAAGAACTCTGTGCACCTGCTGACCGGCATGTCCGTGATATCGATGATGGAGCGGTCCTGGATGCGCACGGAGAGGACCTTGTCCTTGAGGCGCTTCCCGTGGCAGCGCGGGCACCCGGAGATGCGCATGAACTTCTCCAGTTCCCTTTTCCGGTACTCCGACTGGGTCTGGTGATAGAGCCGCTCCGACTGGGGGACAAGACCCTCCCACTCCCCGGTGTGGGCCCAGTGGGCATCACCGTTCTTCATGCTCATCGAGAACCGGATGCGCTCTTTCGACCCGAACATCAGGGTATCGTACTGGGCTTTGGTGAGGTCTGCAACCGGGGTGAGCACCGAGAACCCGTAGTGGCGTGCCACCGCGCCGAGGTACTGGTTCCGGTACCCGTCAAGGTAATTGCGGTAGAGGGCGACTGCGCCATCGGCGATGGATCTCGAAGTGTCGGGGATGATCAGATCGGGATCAAACTCCATCCTGATCCCGAGGCCGTTGCACTCCTCGCAGGCCCCAAACGGGCTGTTGAAGGAGAACATCCGGGGCTGGAGCTCCTCGAAGGTGAGGCCGCAGACCGGGCAGGCCATCACGGCTGAATAGACCTGCTCCTTTTCGTCTCCGGAGAGGACGATGATCAGTCCGGCTGACTTTTTCAGGGCATTCTCGCAGGCTTCCACCAGGCGCGACCTGTCCGATGCATCCAGCCGGTCGATGACCACGTCAATATCATGCTTCTTGTAGCGTTCGAGGGGAACCTCCTCATCGGTGCGATGGATATCCCCGTTGATCCGCACCCGCATGTATCCATCCTTGTTGAGATCCTTCAGGAGTTGCTGGTAGGTGCCCTTCTTCTGGCGGACCACCGGTGCCAGGATGGTCACCGTGCCTCCCAGCTCCGTTCCAATCCTCTCGGCGATCCGCTCCGGGGACTGAGCCTCTATACGAATATTGTGTACCGGGCAGTAGGGGACACCGATACGGGCGAAGAGGAGGCGGAGGTAGTCGTAGATCTCGGTGACCGTCCCGACAGTGCTCCTGGGGTTCTTGCTGGTGCTCTTCTGCTCTATGGAGATCGCAGGGGAGAGGCCGATGATGGCGTCCACGTCGGGCTTGTGCATCAGGCCCAGGAACTGTCGCGCGTAGGCGGAGAGCGATTCCACGTAGCGGCGCTGCCCCTCCGCGTAGATGGTATCGAATGCCAAGGTGGACTTTCCCGACCCCGAGAGGCCTGTGATGACGATGAACTTGTCGCGCGGCAGCTCGACGGTGATATTCTTGAGGTTGTGCTGGCGTGCGCCCTTGATGAGAAGCTTCTTCATGGTTCTGTTGAGTGTATGATGTGGATGTGTACCCATATAGGGGTGACCGTTGGGGTATGAGCGGGTCTCTGGTTGAATAGACTGGCACTCATTATTCCTGCATTCTTTGCGTGGATGGGATTCTGTGCACAGACAGGATCATTCTGCCCATTTTCCCTGCAGTACAGGAATTGAATGCATGACAAAGGGGGTATTCTCTCTCTTCATACGAGATTGAATGCAACGCAGAAGCACATCCTGGCGCTGAAGGTGCGGACTTCAACCCTTTCCCCCAATCGGCAATCATCCCCGTAGTGAACATATATACTGCGTAAGAACCGTCCCCATGGTTGAGTGACATGTTCAGTTCAAAGGGCAAGGGACTTGTGCAGTCCCCATGGTTGAGTGACATGTTCAGTTCAAAGGGTAAGGGACTTGTGCAGTCCCCATGGTTGAGGGATTTCTGGCCCCTGTCTCTGTTCACGAGGACACCCGTATGAAGAACGTGTATATCATCGGGCACCGGCAGCCTGACACGGACAGCGTGGCGAGCGTGATCGGGTATGCCGAGTTCCTGAACCTCCGCGAACCGGGGCGGTATACTCCTGCGGTCTGCGGCCCCCCAAACCACGAGACCCAGTATGTACTGGCGCGTCTCGGGCTCGAGGCGCCGCTCTTCATCGAGAGCGTGGAGCCGTGCGTGGGTGATATTCCCTCCTTCTATACCCAGCGTGCCCCTGCCGATATGCCGACTATCGACGTGGCGGCCATGATGGACGAGTACGAGGTCCGGAACATCCCCATCGTGGACCCCGATGAACGCCTGCTCGGGCTCGTATCGGAGCACGGCCTCGCGAAGGCATACGTGACCCCCAGACGGGAGACTTCGCTCACCATCGGCCCAATCTCAATCGGGACCATCGCCAGGATCCTGGACGCCCGCACCTGCACCGCGGGTCCGGCCACCATCCACGGCAAGGTGTACATCGTCATCGATGCCCTCCATGTGGCCCTCTCCCGGCTGTCCGCCACCGATGTAGCGGTGGTGGGGGATAATGAGCCGACCCAGCTGGCACTCATCTCGGCCGGGATCGCGGTGCTGGTGATCGCAGAGGGAGCGCCGGTCGGAGACAGGACGCTCGAGGCCGCGAAGGGGCGGGGATGCGCCATCCTCTCCACCCCGCTGGATGCCTTTTCCGTCGGCAGGATGATGCACCTCTCTCTCCCTGCCGGCAAAGTGGTGGCAACCGATGTCCCCATCCTTCAACTCGAGGACTCGCTCACCTATGCCAAGAAGATGGTCACCGACTCCAAGTACCGTACCGCGTGCATCGTAAGCAGCACAGGGACCCTCCTTGGGATGATCTCCAGGAACACGTTCCTCGAGGACGTCCAGAAGCAGGTCATCCTCCTCGACCACAATGAGTACGCCCAGGCGGTCGAGGGGGTCGAATCCGCCGAAATACTCGAGGTGATCGATCACCACCGCCTGGGGGCCATCACCACGCTGAAACCGGTCCGGTTCCAGAACGAGCCGGTCGGATCCACCTCCACCATCATCACCCGGAAATTCATGGAGTCCGGAATCAATCCGACACAGGGTGCGGCAGGCATGCTCCTGGCCGGGATCCTCTCCGATACCCTTGTCCTGAAGATGTCCACCACCACCCCTGAAGATACCTCGGCCGTGGAATTCCTGGTACGCGTGACCGGGCTCGATATCCAGGAGTTCGGGACCAGCCTTATCCAGAACGGGATGGATCTCGAGCATACCCCCCTCCCCCAACTCCTCACCCAGGACATCAAGCGCTACACCCTCTTCGGACGGGAGGTCATCATCGCCCAGGTGATGACTGCATCGCGGAGATATGCCGGGGAGCATGGAAAGGAGATACAGGTGGAACTGGAGAAGTTGCGCAGGGGGAACGCCGTCGATCTCTACCTGGTGCTCTTCACGGACATCATCGGGAACCA
>JALOPW010000012.1 GCA_025453675.1 Methanolinea sp. | reverse complement strand
GTCTGGAAGGCTCTGACGGCGGGATAATTTTGTGAGATGGTGTACCCGGTCACATAGGCGTTCCCCACCGAGTCCACTGCAATACCCTGGCCCGAATCGTCATTGTTCCCGCCAATATAGGTGGAGTAGTTGAGCATCATACCGTCAGGCTCAAACTTGGTGACGAACACATCGTAGCCTCCGTTGCTCGTCTCATTGTAGACCGATTTCCACCAGGTAATGGGGAAATCAGTAGACCAGGTTTTCCCTGTCACGTACGTGCTGCCCAGGGCATCCACCGCCACCGCGTACCCCTGGTCATCCCAGCTGCCACCCAGATAGGTAGAGAAATCCAGGAATGGGTCGATGACCAGGGGGTATCCCGGATCAAACGCTCCAACGCTGAATCCCACCTGTGAATCGCCGAGGATCACATACTCGCATGCAACCGGTATCTGCTCGCCACCAATGATCTGGTAACAGACGGGTGCCGCCTCCCACAGGGTCCCGGTGGCAGTCTCCACGAGGAGAGTGCCTTCTTCGTCACGCGATATGCACTCCTGGCCAGTATAATGGAACTTCAGTCCTGCAGGATCGATACCTGGAGCGAGCACGATATCCCGCTTGAGCGCCCCCTGGGTACCGTAATAGACGATGTCCACCCCGGGAATGACGTTCCCGTACCGCACCTTCCCGAAGGTGGGGACAGAAGTGGCCCAATCCTCCGGGTTATTGCCCAGGAAGAAGTTCGCGGTTCCGGGGAGAGGTTCTTCTCCCGTCACCCGGATACCGGCATTCTGTCCCACTACAGAGATCTTCACGACGGAACCGGGTTGGGCATCATCATTCCCTGCTGCGCACACCACCGCATCAGGAGTGAAAAAGATGCCATGTCCGGCAGCATTCGTATGGTAGATGACCTCTGCACTTTTCTGCCCCTGGTTCTCGATGAATACCAGGGGAATCCTGGAGACATCCACCCTGACCGTTTCATCTGCAACGACCGGGAGAATGGTGAGTGCCAGGAGTCCTGCCACCAGAATAAGGATTACTGAAAGTTTTGACTTTAATCTCATGAGTTACCCCTCCCACCTTTCACCGGATATCCGCTGACCATGGAGAGACGAAGAACCCTGCCTCGAGGATGCCACGCAGTACTTACTCAACTCGCAATGGTACTCTGGACTCTACCCGGTGAGAAACCTGGAGTTCTGATCAGATTCTTATAGAAAAAACCCTCTCTTTGAATGCTTATAAATGTTTCTCCCAAATTTCCATATTTTCTGCCCATTTCGCCAGGAACGCACGCTCCTTCCTCAATATGAAATCTCATCTTCCGGGTGACGGGTTATACGGCTGCATCCCCCAGGAGGAAGATATGCAAAGGGTTCTCTCAGGGTAAGACCATTCGCTCATGAAGAGAATGGCCCCTGAATGCGAAGATCTCACCTGTCCTGGTTCAGGACTTCCTTTCAGGTCTCTCATTCCCCGGTCTCCAACCATTTTTCCACTGGTGCAAAAGATTTCCGGAACAGTGTAGAGCGCCTCACAAAAGAGGACCTTGTATATCTCCTCGGCCTCATACGGGATGGATCCGAGAGTCTCCAGTGTCTCCCTCCGGACTGTGCCGGTCTCCTGATTGATCTTGTGGCGAGGGAGTTATGTGCTGGAGCTGCCACAGAGGTGCTGGAGATCTAGAAGGCCAGCCAGGTATGAGTAGAGTGGCCAGGAATCAATAGAATGTCTTTCCGTCTCCATTGAAAAATTGAAAGCTATTCTGAGTCCTTTTTTTATAAAAATCCACGAAATATTTATGTATAGAATACGCCCATCTACTAGAGAATTCACACATGAGGTGAACGTATATGTTATGGGCAAATGCCGTGATTGGGATAATTCAGCTGGTCATTGCCATTCTTCTGGCAGTGGTCGCATTATATATAGGGTTCTCCGTGCTCTCACGGATAACCAAGGGAATGGATGAAGAGAAGGAACTTGCAAGAGGCAACCCTGCGGTGGGAATCATCATCGCATCCGTCTTCTTTGCCATCGCCCTGGTAGTGCAGTCAGGGGTCTCCGGGATTTCGGTGGGAATATCCAAGGCTCTCTCAGTTGGTATCCTCTCTGCAGACGGGATCACTGCCATAGGGGTCGCGTTCCTGCAACTGGTCCTCGGTATCGTCCTCGCCATCGGTGCTATTTACCTTGCCCTCAATATCCTGGACAAGCTTACCAAGGGCGTGAATGAGTTCGAGGAGATCAGGAAGGGCAATGTGGCGGTAGCCCTGGAGATGGCCGGTGTCATCATCGCCACCGCGGTGATCATCCAGTCTGGTGTTATCGGCATCACCACTGCACTTCTTTAATCTTTTTTTTGTCAGAATTTCTCCCTTTTCCCAGATTACCGCTGGGTGTGTAGTACCTTCAAGGATACAAGGTCACAGATATCTGCAGAAAGGGCCACCTGCGATTGAAAAATCAGAAAAAAATGGTTGATGCGATTCAGAACCAGGGATTTTTTTCAGGATTCACGATTGTCTCTCTGTTCAGACCCCGTCTCAGGTTTCATCTGCGGAAAGAGGATGACCTCTTTGATGGAGCTCTTGTTGGTGAGGAGCATCACCAGCCGGTCGATCCCAAGGCCCACCCCACCAGTAGGAGGCATCCCGTACCCCAGGGCATTGATGAAGTCATAGTCGAGCATCTGGGCCTCCAGGTCGCCGGCTCTCCTCTTTTTGTCCTGGCGCTCGAACCTGGCCAGCTGATCGACGGGGTCATTCAGCTCCGAGAAGCCGTTTGCCACTTCCATCCCGCAGATGAAGAGCTCGAACCGCTCGGTGAATCCCTCGCGGGACCGGTGTTTCTTTGCCAGCGGCGAGTTCTCGATGGGAAAGTCGTACACAAACGTCGGCTGGACCAGCTGGTCCTCGACAAGCCCCTCAAAGAGGAGGACCATGAGTTCGCGGTGGTTCTCTGCCTTCTCCCAATCCTCGATCTTCTTCTCCCCCGCGATACGGCGGAGGTCCTCCCAGGAATACTCCCAGATATCGATCCCGGCAAGATCCTTCACCGCTTCATCCATGCTCATCTTCCGGAATGGCGGGGTGAAATCGAGACTGACCTCCCCGTAGGGCACCTGGTAGGTCCCATGGATATCGTGGACGAGCGAACTGATGATCCCCTCCGAGAGCGCCATCATGTCCAGGTAGTCGCGGTAGGCCTCGTAGATCTCCACCATGGAAAACTCCGGGTTGTGATGGGTGTCGATATCCTCATTCCGGAAGTTTCTGGCCAGTTCGAAGACCTTCTCAAAGCCCCCGACCACCAGCCGCTTCAGGTAGAGTTCAGGCGCGATGCGCATGAAGAGCGTCTGCTGGAGAAAGTTGTGGTATGTGGTGAACGGCCTGGCATTCGCCCCGCCGTAAATCGGCTGCAGGATGGGCGTCTCGAACTCGAGGAAGCCCCTGTCAGTCAGGTAACTTCGGATCAGCGAGATGATGCGGCTCCTTGTCCGGAAGGTCTCCCGGACCTCCTCGTTCACGATGAGGTCCACGTACCGCTGCCTGTACCGTTTCTCCACGTCCTTTAAACCATGGAACTTCTCTGGAAGCGGGCATAACGCCTTGACAAGCAGGGTGATCTCGTCCACCCACAGGGTGACCTCCCCCACTTTGGTGCGGAAGACGTGCCCCCATACTCCCACGATGTCTCCTCTCTCGATGGTGCGGAGGAAGAGATCGAACTTCTCATCCCCTATGTCATTCTTCCTGATGTAGAGCTGGATCCGGCCACTCTCGTCCTGGAGATCGGCAAATATCGTCTTCCCATGGTTCCTTATCGTGTACAGGCGCCCGGCTGTGCACACATGCTCTTCGCTCTTCTCATGCCCGATATCGGCATGCCTGGCCTTGATCGCGCTGATCGTCTCCCGCCCCTCGAACTCTGGAGGGTAGAGGGGGATTCCTCCGGCCCGCAAATCCTCTATCTTCTCAAGCCTCTGCTGGTCGAATGCGAGGTCGCTCTGCCTGTTCTCCATCGTCTCTCCTGGTCTTCCCCGGAATTTTCCACCGGGCATCCTGTATCATTTCCAGCCGGGGCCGACCTGGAGACTCACGGATAACGCCTCCGGGCATGAGACAAATCCCGGCTTGTTCCCTTAAGAAATGGGTTGGGAAGATAATAATGGTTTTACGTCAGCCAGGAGAACCCAAGTCAGAAAGATATCCCCGGCGGATGTGCGGGGGTATCCAGGTCTCAACCCCTGGATTTCCTGGTGATCTCATCGATAGCCTCGAGCATGATTTCCTTTACTCCTTCCCTCTCCTCTCTCAATGCCCGCCTGAGAGGGACGAGGGCCCGGGGGTCCCCGAGATATCCCAGGGCCCAGGCCGCTTTCTGCCGGACCCGCCAATCCTCATCAGAAAGGGCCTGTATGAGAGGATCGATTGCATTTGAGTCCCCTTCCCGGGCCAGTGATTCAATAGCTTTCCAGCGGTTCCCGGGGTCTTCATCCGTGAGCATTTCCAGGAGATGTGAGCGCCTCTCCTCTTCACGGAGATGCTTCTTCTCATCCATATGCGGAAAGATTGGGGGGATGCACCTCAAATAGGTGTAGGATAGAGTCTCCCTCCACCGGTTACCATACTCTCTTATAGCAGAGGTGTTCCAGACTGGAACAGGGGGTGCGGTATGAAGACCGGGTTCGGCTGGATCGAGTTCGGGGGTACCAGGTATGAGCATGACCTGGTCATCCATTGCAGCGGAGAGGTGGAGAAGCGGAAGAAGAAGGTGTCAAAACACCTCCGGGAGGGTTTCGGGCATACGCCTCTCTCCGAACAGGAATGCATATTCCTGGAAGAGGAACACCCCGAAGTGGTCTACATCGGGACAGGACAGCATGGTGCTCTCCCGCTGACGCCTGGCGCAAAGAAACTCCTCGCCGGGTATACCACGGTGATAGCCCCAACGCCCGACATTCTCGTTCTCATGGAAAGAGAAGAGAGGTCTTTTGCCGCGATACTGCATGTAACCTGCTGAGTTGCTCCTTCAGGGAAGATCACCAGTTCCCCTCTCCATGAGGTGAACCCTCGCAATCAGACCCAGGCCACCTCCCCGTAGAACTAAATAAATAGGCCACCCAGACACTCTCTGAGGTTGAATAATGAGAGTAGTGCTTCTCTCCGGGAGCCCGCGGCCCGAGGGCAATACCTTCCAGGTCGTCGAAGAGTGTGCCAGCGTGATACGGGAGCAGGGCCTGGAGGCCGAGGTCATCTCCCTCGCAGGAAAGAAGATAGAGTCCTGCACCGCCTGTTACCGGTGCGGGAAAGAGGGTAACTGCGTCCTCGAAGACGGGCTTCCGGAGATCATCGACCGTATACGGGAAGCCGAAGGGTTCATCGTGGCAACACCGGTCTACTTCGGGACTGCGCGGGGGGACGTGATGGCGGCGCTCCAGCGGATCGGCATGGTCTCCATGTCCACCGACCGGTTCCTCACCTGGAAGGTGGGTGGCCCGATTGCGATCGCCCGGAGAGGGGGGCATACTGCAACCATCCAGGAGATGCTGATGTTCTTCTTCATCAACAACATGATCGTGCCCGGGTCCACCTACTGGAACATGGTATTCGGCCGGGAACCCGGGGAGATCTGGAAAGACGTGGAAGGGATGAATACGGTGAGGGTCTTTGCCGAGAACGTGGCCCGCCTGATCAAGAAGATCTCTTGATCTTGTCAATTGGCAATACGCATATGGTGCAGCGTGACTGAACCGATCATCGAAGTCTCCAATCTTGCGCACCGCTATGGGGACTTTGAGGCTGTGAGGGGGATCAGTTTCTCGGTTGAGCGGGGTGAAATCTTCTCTTTCCTTGGCCCGAACGGTGCGGGAAAGAGCACCGCGATCAACGTGCTGACGACCCTCCTCCATCTCCAGAGGGGATCGGCAAGGGTGGCAGGGTTTGATGTTGCAACAGAGCCCGCAAGGGTCCGCGAATCCATCGGTATCGTGTTCCAGGAGGTGACGCTCGACCGGGACATGACCTGCTGGGAGATACTCGAATTCCACGGGTCGCTCTACCGCATGCCCCATCAGCAGCGGCGGGAGCGGATCGACGAGCTCCTGGACCTTGTCGAGCTTGAGGGGAAGCGGGACACCCTCACCAAGCACCTCTCCGGCGGGATGAAAAGGAGGCTTGAGATCGCACGGGGCCTGATGACACGGCCGAAAGTGCTTTTTTTGGACGAACCCACCATCGGCCTGGACCCCCAGACCCGCAGGCGTATGTGGGACTATATCAAGTCCGTGAACGAGGAGGGAACCACCATTTTTCTCACCACCCATTACATGGATGAAGCCGACCATCTCAGCAACCGGGTCAGCATCATCGACCATGGCCTGATCATTGCCACGGGACCCGCCTGGGAGCTCAAGAACGCCCTCGGAGAAGACTTGATCTACCTTGAGACGAGTGACGATGCGGCTGCCGGTGCTGCACTCCGCGGGATGCCGGAGGTGACTGGCGTGCAGGAAAAAACGAGGGGATTCATCGCCCATGTCAGCCAGGACGGTTCCCACCTTTTACCAAGGATCATGGAGGCCCTCCAGGGCCACGGGATACGCATCCACACGGTGAACCTCAAAAAGCCCTCGATGGATGATGTATTCGTCCATTTCACCGGGAGGGACCTCCGGGACGAGGGTGCCGAGCGCCCTGGCGCAGCCCATTCAAGAGCCATGAGGCGGTGACCATGCACCTTGGATTCCTCACCATCTACTGGCGGGATATGATACGGTTCGTGCGGTTCCGCACTCTCCTCATCTCCTCGCTGGTGCAGCCGGCACTCTGGATGGCGTTCTTCGGGATCGCCATGTCGGCAAACTTCACGCGGCTGACCACCGACATCCCGCCGGTCCCGGGGATCCCGAACGTCGGCTACCTGACGTTCATGGCCGCCGGGGTCATCGCCATGACCACCCTCTTCACCAGCCTCTTTGGAGGGATGATCCTCCTCTTCGACAAGAACTGGGGCCTCATGCGGGAAGTGATGGCAAGCCCTCTCCCGAGGGACCACATCATCTTCGGGATCGCTCTCTCGGGGATGACGAAGTCCTTCATCCAGGCCGTCATCATCATGGTCTTTGGAATCTTCATCGGAGCCGAGTTCTTCCAGGGATACAGCCCCGTAGAAGTGACATTCTCAATTCTCGGAATCCTCCTGTTCGTCGGGATCTTCTCCCTCGGCTTCCTCTTCCTCTCTGCGGCGATCGCCATCTCGCTCGAGACTCCTGAGCCATCTCGCTCGAGACTCCTGAGGGGATGCAGGGGATCATGACCCTCATGACCATGCCTATCTTCTTTGCCTCTAATGCCCTGTACCCGGTGAATGCGTTTCCCCCGGCCTTGCAGGCCGTGTCCATGGGAAACCCCCTCACCCACCTGGTGAATGGCATCCGTTACTTTGCCATCGGGGACCGCTTCCAGGCCATCGGAATCCAGTATTTCACCACACCTGTCGAACTGCTCATCTCGTTCTCGGTCCTGGTCATTTTTGCCCTCGCAATGTTCGGGCTGGCGTGGTGGCGATTCCAGAAAGCCGTGGTCATCTGAATGTATTTTACGAATTATTTTTTCTGCCCGGCGCCGGTACCAGGTAGAGGGGGAGCCCCGAGAACCATGCGGCAAACTCCTCTATGTGCCAGGTATCCGCCGCTGCCATCTCTCGGATGAGTGCAGGGGGGAGCGCAGGCCCGAATTTCCAGGTCTCGGGCAGAGGCATAGTCACAAGATCTGTCATCTCCCGGACGGAAAGCGCCTGGATCTGCCGGAATATACTAATAATCCTTTCTGCCGCTCCTTCCGGGGCCAGGTCAGGGAACCAGAGCGAGAGATCATCATACCGTATCCTCGTCTTCGCCCCGATCACCCTCCGCACCATGGCGGAGAGGAGGGCGTTGTCAGGACGGGAGAGGAAAGTGAGGGCCATCACATCCATCTTCCTCTTCCCTGGCACCTCCCAGATATGGACTCCCCGGGTGTGAAGGGGAGGCATACTCTCAATGACACCCTGCAGGGCTTCTTCCTGGGGCGGAAGGAGCGGCAGGAGCGTCCGCCTCCTCGAGAGGATCCGCAGTACTGCCTGGCAGACGACGGGAGAGAACCCGGCCTGCCCTCCGGTCCAGAATGCCTTTCCTCCCGCTTCATCGCCAGGAACCACCACCACCAGGTTATGGGATTCATCGCTCTTGATCAGGGTCCAGTTTTTCCCTCCCAGGGAGAAACTTCCCTGCCCTCCGCTTGCCACAAAGCGGGCATCAAGCCTTCCGACCAGGTCACCTTCGGGGGTCACCGCCCGGAACTCTCCACCCCCACGGATCACCGAGTAGAGGTCCTTCCAGTTGGATCGCCCATACAACACTTCCATCTCCGGGCCGGGCATGAACATCTCCCCGTCCCGGACCAGGAACTTCTTCTCCTCGAGGAAGGTGAGGAGGAGATCCAGGGTGCTGTCAGGGAGATCCTGAAAACTCGGGAGTGCCCCCAGGTACCTCCGCAGCCGGGTGAGAGTAGTCCGCCGGTGCCTGACCAGCTCCAGGAAGACCTGCTGAACCAGGACGTTGTAAGGCCTTTTCACCGGGGTGAGAGGTTCCACTCTCTTCCTGCTGGCACTCTCAATCACCGCGGTACAGAGGAGCAGGTCCCAGGCATCCACCAATACGAATGCCATATACGGAGAACGACCCCTGCGGCCGCTTCTTCCCATCCGCTGCAGGAACGAAGAGACAGAGGCGGGTGCCCCGAGCTGCACCACCACGTCCAGGTCACCGATATCGATCCCCAGTTCCAGGGTGCTGGTGCAGATGATGCAGGCACTTGCCTCTCCTGCAATCGACTCCTCTGCGGCGCACCGCATCTCCGGGGAGAGGGAGGAATGGTGCACAAAGAGGTGCGCCACGCGGCCCCGGAGGGCGCGTCCGACCTGCTCGGCCTCCGCCCGGCTGTTCACGAAGACGAGCGCCTTCTTCCCCGCCACAATCTTTGCGATTGACTTCATCCTCCGGCGTTCGTCCTCCTCCAGGTGAAAAGAGAACCGCTTCTCCCGGGGCGGTATTGCAACCTGGACCAGCTCCTTCTCATGTCCCTTCCCTGAGAGCCATGCGAGGACCTCTTCGGGATTCCCCACCGTCGCCGAGAGCCCGATCCGCTGCACATGGTGCCCGGCCATGGCATCCAGGCGGTCCAGGAGCACCCTCAGGTGGACTCCGCGTTCTGACTCGACAAACGCGTGCAACTCGTCCACGATCACGAAACGGGCATTGCAGAGGTCCCGGGACTGGATGTGCTCCCCCATCAGCACCTCCAGAGATTCGGGGGTGATCATCAGGAGGTGCGGGGGCTCCCCGTCTTCCCAGGTGCGATCACCCCGCGGGACGTCCCCATGCCACATGCGCACCTCTAGCCCGGTGGGGACAGAGAACGACCGGAAACGAACCTCCTGGTCATTGATCAGGGCCTTTAAGGGGGAGAGGTAAATGCAGGCAACCCCCTGGCTTCCCTGCTTCAGGATCAGATCGAGCACCGGGATGAGTGCGGCCTCGGTCTTACCCCCCGCGGTGGGGGCTATGACCAACACATCCTTTCCTGCGCTCACCTCGCGGTATGCCCGGGACTGCACCTCCCGGAGATCGGACCATCCCAGCCGGTGGGCAAGCACCTCCTGCAGCGACTCGTGCAGGCCTGAAAATATCCCGTTCACATGGCGTTCACCCAAACGTTGGCACTTCACCCGGTTATCAGTTGTGCTGAGAGGAAAAGAAACGCATAAATACCTGATATTCTCCATTTTAATCAGGTAAATCCGGATGAATGATACGCCCGTGACCCGAAAGGCACCAATTCTCCATCACGCCGGCGTGTTTTTTTTCTTCTTCCTGTTTAGGTAGGGGACCAGCCTCGCTGCAGGTCCCCATGTAGCGGCACATCCCTGGAGTTTACCGGAGGTTTCTCTCATGCTTGGAATTCCTGACCCACAAATATGGATTGCGTATCTGCTCTGCATAGCCCTGGCCCTGGCCTGTGTCATCTATGGACTCCTGAACTGGAACCACGGGGGCGAGTGACCGATGGCCGCCAGCCTCTTCTGGCTCGTGGTGATCACCGCCATTTACCTGGTGGTGATCCTGGGACTCGGGTATATTGGCTACAAGAAGACCAAAGCCGCGGAGGATTACCTCGTGGCAGGGCGAAATGTCCATCCGGTGGTCATCGCCCTCTCCTACGGGGCCACATTCATCAGCACCTCGGCCATCGTGGGTTTCGGGGGCCAGGCAGCAAACCTGGGGATGGGAATGATCTGGCTCACCGTGTTCAACATCGGGGTGGGCGTCCTGCTGGCATTCGTGATCTTTGGAAAGAAGACCCGCGAGATTGGAGCCCGCTTAAAAGCCATCACATTCCCCGACCTGATGGGAAAAGTCTATTCGTCACAGTTCATGCAGGTGGTATCGGGCCTCGTGATCATCGTCGGGATGCCCCTCTACACCGCGGCGGTGCTCATCGGCGGAGCGCAGTTCATCAAGGAGACCCTTGGAATCTCGTATGCCGCGTCCCTTATCGGATTTGCCGTCATCGTGGCTATCTACGTGGTATTCGGTGGACTGATCGCAGTGATGTACACCGATGCCGTGCAGGGCACTATCATGCTGGTAGGAATGACATTCCTGCTGATCTTCACCTATGTCATCCTGGGCGGAGTCACCGCAGCACATACCGCCCTCACCAACATGGCGGACATGGTCCCGGTGAAACTTGCAGAGCAGGGTATGAACGGCTGGACGGTCATGCCTGATCTCGGGTCTCCCATCTGGTTCACTCTGGTCACCACCCTGGTGCTCGGAGTGGGGATTGGGGTGCTTGCCCAGCCCCAGCTGGTGGTGCGGTTCATGACCGCAAAAGACACCCGCTCCCTCAACAGGGCGGTGCTCGTGGGCGGGCCCTTCATCCTGATGATGACCGGCGTGGCCTTCACGGTCGGAGCCCTCACCAATGTCTACTTCAACCAGACCAAGGGGACTATCGCTGTCACCGCTGCGGGAGGAAACATTGATTCCATCATACCACTCTTCATCAACCTGGCCACTCCCGACTGGTTCACAGTCCTATTCATGATCACCCTCCTCGCGGCGGCGATGTCCACCCTCTCCTCGCTCTTCCATACCATGGGGACGGCACTGATCTGTGATGTGTGGGGCAGGGGACGGGAATGCGCCCTCTCTCTCAAGGCCAACCAGGTCGGGGTGCTGGTCATGATCATCGCCAGCGTTATCGTCGCATTCCTGATGCCAGGGAGTATCATCGCCATCGCCACCGCAATGTTCATGGGCCTCTGTGCATCGGCATTCCTTCCGGTCTTTGCGGTGGCGGTCTACTGCAAGAAGCCGGATCCCCTGGCAGCGAAGGTGAGCCTGGTGGTGGGCGCAGCAGTCTGGTTCCTGTGGGCCTTCTTCGTGAACGCCAGGTACGCAGCAGTATTCGGGCTCTCCAAGGCAGCGCTCGGGACCGCCAGCGTGCTTCCCTATCCATGGAGTGCCATCGACCCCCTGATCATCGCACTCCCGCTCTCGACGCTGGCCATCATTGTTCTTCAGGCCAGGAGCGGACAGGATAAGGGTGAGAGCTCCCCCGTATAATCCATTTTTTTCTGCTGGAATCCAGTTATGTGCTGGTATCCGGTAATTCATCCCGGAAAAGTCTCCTATTCTCATCATGCCACGTGCATGCTCTCTCATCCCCGAACCTTCAGGTATGCATAGATTGCATCTGCTTATACGCTATAATCTATGACGAAATGATGTATAGATACAGGAAATACCCTGCAAATATGATTGATGACCAGGCCCGGAGCATCCAGGTCTTTTTTAAAGCAAACAGAGGTATGACGCAGAGAGTAATACCTATCAGGAATAACGAGGTCATCTGTTCGGGGACGAGAATCGGGTGGACAAGCCCTCCGATTCCCAGGATAAAGAGCAGGTTGAAATAATTACTCCCGAGGATGTTCCCCACAGATACCCCGCCATACCCCCTCATAAGAGCGACAAGTGAGGTGACCAGCTCGGGGATGGACGTCCCTGCTGCCACCACCGAAAGCCCGATGACATAGGTGGGGATATGGAAGGTAGTGGCAAGGTCAATCGCACCGGAGAGGAAGAGAGAGGATCCGACAACAACCCCTGCTAACCCGAGCACGGTGAGGATATAATCAAGGTCCCCGTGAGAATGCAGGCCTTCATCCGGTTGTGCAAGGCCTTTCCTGCTTATATAGAGAAGGATCCCAAAAAAAACCGCGAGGAAGATCGCAGAGGAATAGATATCAAGGACCCCGCGGCATGCCATGACCACATAGAGCCCTGTTGCAAGGAATGTCAGCACATACTCCTGCCAGAGGATATGACGGGTTTCTGATGAGAGAAAGGGCACGGGCTTGAGTATGATGCAGAGGGAGAGGATGAATGCGATATTGAATATATTGCTCCCCACCACATTCCCAAGGCCGATATCTGTTTTGTCCATAAACACTGCGTTGGTGGTGACGAAGAATTCAGGGAGAGATGTCCCAAATGCGATGATGGTGAACCCGATCACACCTGATGAGACTCCCCATCTTGCTGCAAGGCCGGCCCCCCCCTTCACCAGCCAGTCTGCACCCTTCACCAGGAGCAGCAGGCCGATACAGAATACTGCCAGGGAGAGGGCTGGTGGTGACACCCCTCATTCCTCCACCCTGGGCATTTTCCAGCGGTACACAAAATATCCCACGATAATTGCCACGATGACTGCAATTGCGACCGCAATTCCGAGGAGAGGTCTTGCAATGATGAGTGCCCAGATGAACTCAGATCCGAGCGCGATAAGGTAACACCCAAGGAACGCCCCGATAGTAATGGCCAGGAGCACCGCTTTTCTGGACATTCCCAGTAAACGCCCCACGAGTGAGGCCCCGATTCCACCCGACCCCTGGAGTGGAAACATCACGAAGAGGACCACGCCGGTGAAATAATATTTTTTCAGCCAGGGCCGGCGGGACAGGAATGCCTGGCCGTGGTCCATGAACCGGGATATCCATCCTCCGAGGACGGGAATATGGAAGGCGAGTTCAAAATTCAGGGCCATGAAGAGACCCGCGAGCACATCAAGGAGCGCGATAGATGTTCCGATGAGCCACCATGGCAGGCCGAGCGCGACCCCGAGAGGGATCACCGTCTCCTTTCCTGCCGGAGGGACCACATAGGCGAGCATGAGCCCGGTCAGGAGCAGTGCCCTCTCCGGGGTCAGGAAGAGGGCGCACAGGGCGAGATACAGGCAACCCAGGAGAAACGGGAGGAGAAACCTGGAAACCGCACGTATGGTGGGATGCATGGAAGAACGTCCTCCTGCGGGGATCAAGGGATACATTCGACATTTGATCATCAAATAAGGCACACATCCCGAAAACTCATGTATCACACCTTCCCGCAGGCATTCTCAAGACCTTGTAATAAAGGATAAAAAAGCCATTATGCCGGCTGAAAAGGGGGAGTCGGATATCTCAATTTTTCCCTTGTTCTCATCTCCCTGGTTGTACTTTCCGGACCTCGTTATAGAGCAATACCAGGGAGAGGCTGATCAGGTTCAGGGTGGTTGCGGCATACCAGAGGTACGCCTCGTTGGGAGTGAGCAGGGTTATCCACCCTGACCAGAGCATCACACAAATGATCGCGAACGAGAAGAAAGTGTCTACGGCCAGGAAGACCAGGGGCATGTGGAAATAGGCCCCCAACTGGGCAATGACACAGAATTCGAAGGGGGCCTTCCTGTTGAGGAGGTCAAGGAGCGCACGTCCTGCATTCATGACCAGATCTGTTCCTGCCCAGAAGATCACAAGCCAGCCAAAGGCTGCCAGTACCCCGTGATGCGGGAATGTCACAACCCGCACTGCGATGACTCCAAAGAGGAGCTTGAAGATGCAGAACGGGATGCCGATGGTCAGGGAGAGGAAGAGGGGGCGTGAAAAGAACTGTTGAATGCGGTCGGACTCCTGCGGCCCGGCTTTATCAGTCACTGCTTTTTCATCCCGCTGCCATTCATGTACCATGGTTCTCCTCCTGTATCACAGGGAACCCTGCACATCAGGTACTTCCTGCAGGAAGATATATGCACCAGGGATACGTCATCAGAAGGATTTACCGTCTCTCCGGAGATATGTGACAATCGTCTATTCTTCCCCCGTGATACTTTTTGCTGCCAGGACACCCGACGAGCAGGCAAACTGCAGGTTGTAGCCCCCGGAATCGCCGTCGATATCCAGGATTTCGCCGATAAAGTAGAGCCCCCGGTGCAGCCTGGACTCCATGGTCCGTGGATTGACTTCCCCGAGATCCACTCCCCCCCCGGTCACCATTGCCTGGTCAAACCCGCCAAGGGCCCGGACCTGGAACGGGTACCCGCATATCATCACTACAAGTGAATTCCTGGCACTTTTCGGGAGGTGTGCACAAGTGGCCCCGCTCACCACCCCTGCCTGCCCGAGCAGCCTTTTCACCAGCCGTTCGGGGAGAGAGAGTCCTTTCAGGACCGTGGAGACCAAAACCCCCTTTCCCTGGAGCAGAAGCTCATTTGCGGTCTTCCTGGCAGATTCCGGCTCCTGGAAAGGGATGAAAGAGACCTTCAGGATGTCTCCCTGCAGGATATATCGCGATATGTCAAGAACACCCGGCCCGGAGAGCCCGGTGTGGGTGAAGAGGAGATCCCCCCTGTGCTGGCTGACTTTCTTTCCCTGCCTGGACAGGGTGATGAAAATGTTCTCAAATGACATTCCTGCCAGGTCGGCAAACGGGTAGTCTTTGACCAGCACTGCCGCAAGCGCCGGGGCGATCCCGGTCACAGGATGCCCGAGCGATCCGGCCATTGAATATCCGTCCCCCGATGAGCCGGTGACAGGGTAGGTGGCACCTCCCGTGGCGATGACAAGGGAATCGGCATGATAATCCTCCTTGCCGCACATCACAAAAAAACCTCCGGTTCTCGTTTCTACCCCGAGAACCGGTTCACTGCAGTGGATATCCACCCCATGACGGTCACACTCTGCGAGGAGGATCTCAAGAACATCTGATGACCTCCGGGTGACCGGGAAGACCTTCCCTCCCGGCTCGGTGATCATTCCAAGCCCCCGGTCCAGAAAGAACGCAATGATATCCTGGTTGGAGAACTGCATCAGAGCGGGCTTCACAAATTTCCCGTGCTCCCCGTAGTGGGAGAGGAACGAGGAGATGTCACCCCCGTGGGTGATATTGCACTGCCCCGAACCAGAGATGAGGAGTTTTCTCCCGCAAGAGGGCATTTTTTCGAGGACCGCCACCTTCTTACCTGCTGCAGCACAAAATATAGCGCAAAAAAGGCCTGATGGGCCTCCCCCTACCACTATTACCTCATATCGGTTCACTTCTCCCTCCATGTGCATACCAGCCCGGGCAGATAATTCCCGCACCAGAGACAGGTGAGCGTTCTACATGGCGATAGCCAGCTGTGCCATTGTACCATCCGCATGGGGAGGTGTAATATGTATTTCCGGAATGCCCATATCACACACCGTCTCCGCATGAGTTCCTGCATGTGGAGGATGTGAGTTGCATGAAATCTGCCCATTCATTTTTATTTTCCCCATTTAAGCCTGATAAAAGCCTGGTGAGCATGTTCCACATGCTCTTTGTGGTCCTCATGCTCATCATTGGCGGGACTCTCTCCCTCGCCGGTCACTTCTCTCCAGTCTTCGCTATTCCTCGAAGGGGCCACGATTCTGCTCCTGTTTATCGCAGGATGGTACCTTTTCTGGGTCGGGAAATATTACCAGACCATATTCTTTGAATTGAAGGATGACAAGGCGACCTGGAAGCGGGGGGTATGGTTCCGCATGACCGGGATCGTCCCTTACGACCGCATCACCACTATCGATATCTACCAGGGCCCCCTTATGCGCCATTTCGGCTTCTCATCCATCAAGCTCCAGACTGCGGGATATTCAGCACAGGCAAGGTTCGAGATCACCCTGGAAGGGATAATAGAGGCAGAAGAACTCCGGGAGACCATCCGGCCCTATCAGGGAATCGAGAAAGGTCTCGGGACCATCTGATGCCCCCGGGACATCCGCAAGGACACCTGCACCCGCGTCCGGTGGGCTGGGGGACCTCCTGGAGGAGGTCAGGGCAATTCGGCAGTTGCTTGAGAACAAGAGTTGAGAGGGGGCAGGTCGTCTCTCTCATATCGGTCGAGGGCATTCATGGGAAGAATCGAGAGGCCTGCAAGGCAGATCCCGATCTTGATCCATAGCAGGACCCCTACTATCTGTAGTGTTTTCAACAGGAGCCCGTACTTTTTCATGAATCCTTCCATGAATTGTATGGAGCGGCTGACACAAAATTCCCCCTGCCGGCTCCAGGGGCAGGGATAAAACGAAGAGAGCAACGCAGAGGAGTTACACAACCATGGAGAAACGGGACATTCCTTTCAGGGTCTCATTCTCCCCGGGAGATTTCGCTGCGAGTTCCCCTTTCATGAACCGGGATATGCTCATTTCTCCCTGTTGCTCTCCTCGCCTTCTCTCCATCTCCTATAGAGGTGATGCTCGATAGAGAGCACATCCAGCACCTTCCCGACCACGTGGTCCACCAGGCCCTGGATATGCCGGGGCCTGTGGTAGAATCCCGGGGCTGCGGGAAGGATGGTGGCCCCGGCATCTGCGAGGGTGAGCATGTTGCGCAGGTGGATCACCGAGAGGGGCGTCTCCCGGGGTACCAGCACCAGGGGTCTGTGCTCCTTGAGGGCACAGTCTGCCGCACGGAGCAGGAGATTGTCGGCAAACCCGCAGGCAATCCCTGCCACGGTCTTCATGCTGCAGGGAATCACCACCATTCCCTGGTGTGAGAAACCCCCCGATGCCAGCGGGGAGGTGAAGTCAAAACTGTCGTGCATCCTCGTGGATAGGGTGATGACCTGATCAGGGTCGACATCTGTCTCGATCTCGATCATCTTGGCTGCCAGGTCGGTCATGATGAGATCGGTCTCCACTCCCAGTTCTTTTGCAGCCTCAAGGAGCCGGATTCCATAGAGAATGCCGCTTGCACCCGAGAGTCCGACAATGATTCGGGTCTTTGCCATTGGGTACAGTGGTGATCCGGCGGGCCTTAATATGGTTTTGCTGGGCGTGCCAAATGAACCGGTAAGAATCGTTCTCAAAGGGAGGTGGGGGGATCGTGCACCCGTGGATGAAGAGACTCTGCAAGAATCAATCCCCTGAAGTACGGCGACGGGCGGTCTATCTCGACAGCGGAAGAGTCTCCAGAAAGGGACTCCGACTCATCTGGAAGGACAGCCCCCCGCCCCTTCACGTGGGAAGGCCGTATATTTTGCAGATCCTCGATTTTATGGACGCTTTTGGATACGCACCAATGATCCGGTCCGCCAGCTGCCCTCCACTGAAGAGGATGATGGTGGGAATGGCCGAGATGCCGAACTGGGCAGCTATCCTCTGGTTGTGATCGGTGTTACATTTCCCGAAGGTGACCTGCCCTGCCATCTCACGGCAGAGATCTTCTATCACCGGTCCAACCATCCGGCAGGGCCCGCACCACTCTGCCCAGAAGTCCACCACCAGTCGGGGGTGCTGTGAAAGCAGAGCGCGAAAATTCGACTCTTCCACGAGGAGCACCTTCGCAGCCGGCGGTGCCTCCCTGGGAGTGTGCAGTCTCTCCTCAAGCTCCCGGAGTCTCTTCTCCCTGATCCGCTGCAGTTCCTCATCTTCCATATTGAGGGGATATAGGAATGGGATCTCATAATCACTCCCCCACGTTCCCTCCCCCCGCACGTATTATCCGGGGGCAAACTATATCTCTGCAGATTGTGAATTACTAACCCTGCATTCCAGGAAGCGAGGTGGGGTAGTCAGGATATCCCGACGGGCTCATAACCCGTAGATCGATGGTTCAAATCCATCCCTCGCTATTGCTCTGTTTCTAAAAAATTTGTTTCCATCCCCTTGTTACGGTACGGATGAAAGAACACGATGATTCCCTTTGAGACACAGGCATACTTTGTGAGAATGACGGAGCTGTGTGCCTATTGACCCTATATGTGCCACATTCTCGGGCAACACGCATAATGCATGAAGACAAGAATGCAATTTTCATATAAACACACTATAAACTCCTTTCAGGATTTCGGACATAAATCATGAAAATGGCGAAGCCATTTTCATTAGAAAAAATAGGAATCCAGAACCTTTTCAGGAACCGAACGACTCAAGCCGGGTCTGATACGTCCCGTCCAGGAAATCAACCGGAGGGGGGCTGCTCTCTTCACCAGGGATCTCCACCGGGTAACATCCTGTCAGGCAGCCTGTGCACAGATCGGCCTGGTCTATCCCTATGGCTTCCACCAGGGCATCGATGGAGATGTGATGGAGAGAGGTGGCGGTGATCCTCTTCCGAACCTCCTCCTGTACCTTGTCGCTTGCGATCAGCTCCTCCCGGGTGGGCATGTCAACCCCGAGGTAACAGGGGGCCTTGATAGCAGGGGAGCCGATGCGCATGTGGATCTCACGTGCACCGGCATCCCGCATGATCCCGATGATCCTTCGGGACGTGGTTCCCCGCACGATGCTGTCATCCACCAGCACCACAGACTTGTTGTCCAGGTGTTCCCGAATGGGGTTCAGCTTGATACGGACCGCCATCTCGCGCTCTTTCTGGGTGGCCATGATAAAAGTCCGGCCCATATACCGGTTCTTCAGGAGGCTCTCCACGAATGGTATGCCTGACCGGGCTGAGTGCCCGATAGCATAGGCAGTACCTGAGTCTGGCACCGGGCAGACTGAATCCGCCTCCACAGGAGCCTCTTCAAAGAGTTTCTGCCCGATTTTCAGCCGGACATCGTAGACCAGCGCCCCATCGAGGACCGCGTCTGCACGGGCAAAGTAGATGTACTCGAAAATGCAGTGGGCCTTTCTACGGGAGATTGCGATCTGCATGCTGCGCATACCCTGGTCATCGATGCAGACGAGCTCTCCGGGGGCCACATCACGGATGAATGTCCCCGCCAGGGCATCGACGGCCACGCTCTCGGATGCAAGGATCAAGCCCTGCCCCGCCTTTCCGATGCACATGGGCTTGATACCCAGCGGATCGCGAAAACCGTAGAGCACCCCGTCGATCATCAAAACCACGGAATAGGAGCCTTTCAACACTCGCATGCAGCGGTGAACCGCATCCTCGACGCACCCGGAGTGGCTCATCTCCTCGGTGATCACCTTTGCAATCAGTTCCGTGTCAGTGGTGGAACAGAAAGTCTGGCCCCGGCACTCGTATTCGTCTCTCAGTTCCCGGCTATTCACCAGGTTGCCATTGTGGGCGAGGGAGATGATATGATCACGATAGACAAAATTGAACGGCTGGGCATTCTCCGGGCGGTTCGCACCGGTGGTGGGATATCTCACGTGACCGATACCCACATTTCCTTCCAGGGTCTCGAGAATGGAAGAATCGAACACTTCAGCCACAAGGCCCTGGCCTTTGTGCTTATGCAGCCTGGTGGCGTCAAAAGTGGAGATCCCCGCGCTCTCCTGCCCCCTGTGCTGGAGCGCGTAGAGCGCATAATAAATGGAGAAGGAAACACCGCCAGCATCCCTGATGCCAACGATTCCGCACATAGGAGGCCTTTAATGGGTGGGGACCTTCGGCCTCTTCATCGTCCACTTATACCCGCGTATCTTTGTACTCTTGCCGAATCCGCAGGCTGAGCAGGTCTTGTGACGCAGGTGATAGGAGACGCTTCCGCACCTGCGACAGGCAATATGCGTCTTATGATGCCTCTTTCCCATTGATGGAGTTCCTTTCGACATGATTCACCTTCTTTTTTGAATTGTGCCTTCTCTTGTATATGCTGCTTATGAATCCAGGGACGGTGAGATGTAAATCACGTTGTCCCCGCGCACTATGAGGGTCCCGACGCTCCGGGCCTGCCCGTTCTCTATCTCCTCTGCCTTGTCCAGTACAAGGTTCATGTGCACATCATAACCCTGCAGGACCCCACGGAGTTCCCTCCCGCCCTTGAGGGATACGATGACAGGCTGCCGGTTCAGCACCTGATCCAAAATATCCAACGGCCGTTTGGTCATAATCGTACCCACTTCCAGTCACTTTGGGGTAATATATGTGCGTAATGCGTATACTTAAATGTACTGGAGATTCCAAACGCTTCTCCACGCCACCTTTTCACACAATAAGGGCAATATTGAAGAGATATCAAAAAACATCCCGTCCTGGGATACAATGGATGTTTTTTTGGGAAATGGCAGCAATATCCATGTGAAAGGAATGTCGCGAATCACCCCGAGAAAACGGCATACCATACGGAGATCCCAGGCGCAGGAGCTTATGGCAGGATTACGGGAGCAGATAGGAGAGGCCGCCAGCCTCTTTCCCGGAGACCGGATGGAGATCCTGGAGACCGATGCCGGGATCTCCCTCTACCTGATAGACAAGAAACCAATGCTTATGCACCTTCAGGGGATGGTCTTTCCCACATTGCGGGGTCTCCTTGAACATCCCTTCCCCGGGCGCAGGGTTGTCGTCGACTCGGGCGCGGTACCTTTTGTGATCAAGGGTGCGGATGTGATGCGCCCCGGGATCACCTCCATCTCGGATGACATCCGGGCGGGAATGCCCGTCCAGGTGGTGGAGGAGCGGCACGGAAAGCCGATCGCCCTGGGAATCGCCCTTTTTGATGCCGGAGAGATGCGGGAGAAGCGTAACGGAAAGGTGATCAAGACCAAATATTACGTGGGGGATGATCTCTGGTCCCTGGAGATGTAAGAAACCCAGGCGCTTTTTCGCCGCACCACGAACAGTCGATCGTCAAATCCAGGCTTCCGGACGGGGAATATCCCATTTTGCATAGATACTATTAAATAAATGACAATAGACAATTTTTCCCATGGTAAAATTCCTGGATACCCTTCTTGGAAAGAGTACCCCTTCATCTGAAGACGATTACATGGACCTCGACCTCGAGGCGTTCGAGGAGGCTGAGGCAGGTGCCCCGGCACTGTTCGTGAAAATTGCCACCGTGGGAGATATCAAGGACAGTCCGCGTATCAAGGACGAGATCTACAATGGAAACATCGTCATCGTGGATATCGCCAAGCTCAAGGCTGACAAGGTCATGTACGAACGGGTCCTCAAGGATCTGAAAGAAGTGGCAAAGGATGTCAACGGGGACATCATCGGGCTTGGAGACCAGCGGTACGTGGTAATCACCCCGAATTCCGTGAAGATCTCGAGAGACAAGATCGGCGGGGTCAGCTGAAGAGTGCGGCAGGTGGTTCCCGGGCCCTGCCCGGCCTGCGGCACGGAGATAGAGTATCTCTACCAGACAGAAGATATCCCCTATTTTTCCGGAATACTGATCATGTCCGCCCGCTGCCCGGTCTGCGGGTACCGCTTTGTGGACACCCAGCTGCTGAAGAATGCCGAGCCATCCCGGTGGGAATTGACAATCCTGTCCCCTGATGACCTGAATACCCGTGTAGTGCGGAGCATGAACGGGATCGTCAGCATCCCGGAGCTGGGAGTGCATGTCAATCCAGGCCCGGCCTGCGAGGGTTTTGTCTCCAACGTGGAGGGGGTCCTCAACCGCATCGATGCAGTCATTGCCAATGTTATGGGCTGGACGGAGGATGAGGAGGAACGGAAGAATGCCAGGAACCTGCGGGATCGGCTTGCAGACGTGAAGGAAGGACGGCTCTCCGTAACGCTCCGTATTGACGATCCTACCGGAAATTCTGCCATCCTGGGCGATAGGGCCAGGATCTATCCCATCACTGGTATCGAATGCGGATCAGACCAGGAAAATGCCGGGTAAAAAAATTATCGTATTTCTGCCCCATTCAACCATATTCCAGGACGGGCAGTGACGCTTCCCACTACCCTGCTCCCGCTGACCTTTGCGAGGATGGGACCTTCTGCTCCTTCCGGGACCACAAAGGCATACCCCATGCCCATGTTGAATGTCCTGAACATCTCGGCGTTCTCCACCTCGCCGTGGTCCTGGATCCAGGTAAATATCTCGTGCGGGGGCATGGGGTCCGTGAATTCAAATCCATACCTTGTCAGCCTCGAGAAGTTGAGGAGCCCCCCACCGGTGACGTGGCACATTCCATGCACTTCGGTCTCCGCGGTCAGAGTGAGCACTTCGTGGTAGATACGGGTAGGCACCAGGAGTTCTCTTCCAATACTCCTCCCGGAAGGGAGGGTCTCTTCCCATGCATCCTGGCCTTCCACCACACGCCGTGCAAGCGAGAGCCCGTTGCTGTGGATCCCGGATGAGGGGATTCCCACCACCAGGTCTCCCGGGCGAATTCGCTCCCCGGTAATTACTTTTCCCTTCTCCTGCACCCCGACACAGGTCCCTGCAAGGTCCAGGCCGTTGACCAGGCCCTTGAGTGTCGCGGTCTCTCCACCAACGATATTGACGTTGGCGAGCCTCGCCCCCTCGTTCAGCCCCACCCCAATCTGGGCCATCTGCTCTTCAGAGAGGCGATCAGTAGCGATATAATCGACGAATGCCACCGGCTCCATGTTCATCACATAGAGATCGTTCACGTTCATGGCCATGCAGTCGATCCCCACCGTCGACCAGTCCTGTAGTCGGTCCGCCACCAGCATCTTGGTCCCCACACCGTCAACGGTGAGGGCGAGCACCAGGTGGCCGAAGTCGATTAGCCCGGCAAAATGGCCCACCCCGCCCATCATGGGATAGTTTCCCTTCCTCCGGTACGAGAGATTCTGCACCAGTGCAGAGATGGCATTCGCCTCGAGGCGGATGTCAACCCCCGCCTCCCGGTAGGTATGGGGATTACTCATCGTCCTCCTCTGAGAGCCGGAATTCATCGTGCAGGATGCGCATGGCCTTTGGCCCGTCTGCCTGGGTGACCACAAAAGAGATGTTGACCTCGGAGGAGCCCTGGGAGATCATCATCACGTTGACCCCGCCATTCCCGAGCGCGGTAAATATCCTGCCACCGGTACCCTTGGCCCCGGCCATACCCGCACCCACCACGGCGACAGCGCAGACGTCCCTGTTGGTGGTCACCTCCCTGACCATTCCCTGGTTCAAGAGGACGGCCAGCGCTTCCCTGGCCGTGTCTTCCTGGCTCTCCTCTATCACCAGGGTGATATTGGCCTCGGAGGAGCCCTGGGAGATCATCATCACATTCACATCCCTGTCAGCGAGCTGGCTGAATATTGCCTTCGCCACCCCGGGCCTTCCTATCATCTGAGCCCCGCAGATGTTGACCAGGGCCACTTTCTCGATATAGGTGAGGGCCTTGACTACCCGGCTATCCCTCTTCTCCCCCCGGACAATGGCAGTTCCCGGGTGGTCGGGATTGAAGGTGTTCTTCACCCGTACCAGGATGTTCTTCTTCATTGCCGGCTCGATGGAGCGGGGGTGCATCACTTTGGCCCCGAAGTAGGAGAGCTCCATCACCTCAAGGTAGGAGATGGTCTGGATCACCCGCGCATCGGGGATCAGCCGCGGGTCTGAGGTCATGATCCCGTCCACGTCGGTCCATATCAGGATCTCGTCCGCTCCGATGGCTGCCCCAATTATGGCGGCCGAGTAATCTGATCCTGACCTCCCCAGTGTGGTGACGATCCCCTTCTCTGTGCAGCCCATGAAGCCCATGATCACCGGGACCATGCCGGTGAGGAGAGGGAGCACCCGGCTTCTGATCTTCCCTTCACCTTCGGGGAGGGCCATGGCCTCGCCGTGGTTTGAGGTAGTGACGATCCCGGCCTCGCACCCGTCAAGGGTCGTGGAAGGGATTTCCCGCTGCCGGAATGCAGCTGACACCACCAGGCTGTTGAGCCGCTCACCGAAGGTGATGATGTAGTCGCGGGAGCGCGGGGTGAGTTCCCGCAGGTTGTGCACTGCGTTGAGGATATTCTCGAGGTTGCAGAGCTGCTCCTCGAGGAGGATGCCCACCTCGTCGGCGTAGTCCTCGGCAGACTCGAGGAGCACCTTCCCGTGCCGAACGCGCAATGAGTTGATAAACGGCCCGATTCCACTCGAATCAGGGCTGTTGGCCAGCTCCGTGGCCATGGTGATCAGCTGGTCCGTGACCCCCCGCTGGGCTGAGATCACCACCGCAACCTCGTTTCCCGCAACGTAGGATGATTCCACAATATCCACCACCCGGGAGAGACTTGCCCCGTCTGCCACGGAAGTGCCGCCAAATTTCATCAAAAACCTCATCTGGGCTCACGCTGTCCTTTCCTAGCTATTTATGTACGTATATGACCCACCTTATAATAAGATGCGGTCAGCTGAATTTTTGGACTGCCACGTCCTGGTAATCGGGAGTGGCGGGGCCGGGGTCCGTGCAGCCATCGAGGCCTCTGGTTATGGAGAGACTATCCTTGTCTCCAAGACCATCGCCGGAAAGGGAGGATGCACCACCATGGCCGAAGGGGGATACAATGCGGTGCTCAGGGAGCAGGACTCCTGCGAGGTTCACTTCGAGGATACCATGAAAGGCGGGGCTTACCTTAACGATCCTGCCCTTGTCCGCCTCCTCGTGGACGAGGCACCGGAAAGGATGGGGGACCTGCTCAGGTGGGGGGCGGTCTTTGACGTGACGGACTGTTGCGAGGTGGCCCAGAGGCCGTTTGGAGGGCAACGTTTTCCCCGCACCTGCTATGCCGGAGACCGCACCGGCCATGAGATGATGCTGACCCTCATGGACCGGCTGGCTGCTACCGGGACGGAGGTCCTGCAGGAAGTGACGATCGTCCATCTCTTCAAGGACGAAAATACCGTGGCAGGTGCGCTTGGAATCGACCGTAACGGGGAACTCCTCGCCATCCGTGCCGACAGCACCGTGCTTGCCACAGGAGGAGGGACCAGGATCTACGACATCTCCACCAATTCGTCGAGCGGCACCGGTGACGGGTACGCCCTGGGGTTCCGTGCGGGGGCCGAGCTTGTGGACATGGAGCAGGTGCAGTTCCACCCCACTGGTGCAGTATACCCCTACGACGCCCGGGGACGCCTCGTGACCGAGGCGGTGCGAGGGGAGGGGGGTATCCTGAAAAACGCACTCAATGAGCGTTTCATGATAAAATATGACCCGGAGAGGATGGAACTCTCCACCCGGGACGTGGTGGCCCGCTCCATCGCCACCGAGATCATGGAAGGGCGGGGCACCCCCCATGGGGGGGTGTATCTTGACGTGACCCACCTGCCCCGCTCACAGATCGAGAGCAGGCTCCCGGTGATGCTGGAGCAGTTCCTGAAGTTTGGGGTGGACATCCGGGACGATCCCATGGAGGTGGCACCCACTGCCCACCATATCATGGGCGGCCTGCGGATCTCCACAGAGGGGCAGACCACGGTTCCCGGCCTCTATGCCTGCGGGGAGGTGGCGGGAGGTGTGCACGGGGCAAACCGCCTGGGCGGCAACGCGCTTGCAGACACCCAGGTTTTTGGAAAGAGGGCCGGGGAATCGGCTGGGAAGGCCAAAAAGAGGGTCAAACGGATACACCGGGAGGAGATCGAGGCCCAGGAGAAGAGGCTTTCTGTATTCTACGGGGGCGAGGTACTCCCGACAACGGTCGCCCGGTCTCTCCAGATCGCCATGTGGGAGGGGGCAGGGATATTCCGGACTGCAAAAGATCTGGAGAAGACAGAGGGTGTGATCAATCACCTCTCCTCCCTCTCCCTGAAAGCCACCGGGAAATCCAATCCCGCAGAATGCTGCATCGTGCAGAACATGCTCACCACCGCGTCCCTGGTGGTGCGGGGCGCACTGCTCCGGAAGGAGTCCCGGGGAGCCCACGTCCGGAGGGATGTGACGCAGGCCTGGGATGCCCAGGGATCACCTTACGGACATACCTGCCAGTCGCTCCAGGGATCCAACATCAAGACAGGGGTGAAGGTATGAAGGATCTGACAGTCCGGGTCTACCGCTTCGACCCGTCAGAGGACGAGGTATCGCACTATCAGACTTACCAGGTGCAGGTCAACGAAGGAGCCCGCGTACTCCATGTCCTGCACGCCATCCACGACGAGCATGACCCCACTCTCTCCTACCGCTACTGCTGCGGCTCGGGCCAGTGCGGGAGTTGTGCAGTCAGGGTGAACGGAGAGCCGGTTCTCGCCTGCATGGAGGAAGCCCGTGACGGGATGACCATCGAGCCCCTCGATCTCCCGGTGCAGAAGGACCTGGTAATTGACATGGAGCCCTATCTCGCGGCGATCTCCTCACTGGTTCCAAAAGAGGATTTCACCATGCCCACACCCGAGGTGGTGGAGGCAATAAAGCCTCTCCGGAGCTGCATTGAGTGCCTGGCCTGCGTCTCAGCCTGCCCGGCCCTCAAGGTCATCTCATTCGCCGGGCCTACCGCCATGCGGGAGGACCTGCGGCTAGCACTCGACCCCCGTGATTCGGAGGACCGGGTGACGGAAGCGGTGAAATCCGGGCTTTTCACCTGCACCTCCTGCCAGGCCTGCTGGAAAGTCTGCCCAAAGGATATTCAGATCCCAGGGAAGGCCATCGAGAAGCTGCGGGCTCTTGCAAACAAGAAAGGCCTGACACTCCCACGCCACCAGGAGGTGTCAAAGCTGGTCAAAGAGACAGGAAGGAGCGTCACCCGCACCGAGCCCACGTTCCTCGAACAGGTCGGCGAAGTCCTGGAGCCCTATGGACCGGTCAAGGCCACGGTTGGGTTTTTCGTGGGATGCATGTACAACCAGCGCCTTCCCCAGACCGCGCTCGACGCGATGGAGGTGCTCCGCCGAAACGGCATCCGGGTGATCATCCCGAAGGAGCAGGTCTGCTGCGGGTCACCCCTCATCCGGACCGGACAGATCGACTTCCTGGATACCCTTAAGAAGCGGAATATCGATGCCTTCGTCTTCCGGAATATAGACACCGTGCTCACCATGTGCGCCGGCTGCGGGTCCACCCTGAAGAACGACTACAAGACCCCCTTCCGGGTGATGGACATCAACGAGGTGCTGACCAGATACGGGATCGAGCCCCCGGCCAGGCTCCCGTTGAAGGCCACCTACCATGACCCCTGTCACCTGATGAGGGGCCAGGGGATCCGTGACCTGCCCCGGGAGCTGATCACCCAGGTGGTGGATCTGGTGGAGATGCCAGCCATCTGCTGCGGATCCGGTGGGGGTGTCCGTTCCGGGATTCCAGAAGAGGCTGCTGCCCTTGCAGAGAAGCGGAGGGAGGAGATCGAGAAGACAGGAGCAGACATCGTGGTCAGCTCCTGCCCCTTCTGCGAGTTCCACATCATGGAGCATACCGATCGGCCGGTGAAGAACATCACCACCCTCCTCCTGGAAGGCTACAGGGAGAAGGACCGGAAGAAGGCTGAGAAGGCAGGGTAGTAAATGGGTTTTTCTCTTTCTTTTTCGGTCTGAACAGGGTTAAAACTGGTAGAATAACCCCTCCCCCAGGAGATGCCCCCGCGGCGGTTCGGTGACCAGTGAATATTCGCGAAAGAATGAGATTTATCACTCCTGATAAAGCAGCGACGATCCCCGTTTTGGTGAATGTCAAACCAGTGATCAACAGACTAGGAAAAAACTACATGATTCTCTTCGAGCCACAAGCATATGCATTCATGAAAATGGCGCAGCCATTTTCATATTAACACACTATGAACTCCTTTCAGGATTTCGGACATAAATCATGAAAATGGCGAAGCCATTTTCATTAGAAAAATGACAGACGTGTGACCGAGAAATCACACACAGGCATCCGGCTGCAACCGGGTCCCATTCTCCTCCTTCCTGGAGAATGCATCCAGCGTGGTCTGCCTGGCCCTGAACTGCGACCGCAACAGGGTGCTCTCGTTGACAAACCTCTCCATGGGAAGGGTCATCCTCCCAGAAATATCTGCAAGTGCCGACCCCAGGTCTTCGAACTCCCGGTACGGCTGCAGCATGGCCTGCCTGACATTCTCCCGCACATTGAAGACACCCATGGGGATGTACCCTTTCCGGGCCTCACGGAGCACAATGGCCCCGGCCTGTATCCCCACCCTCATGAGGCCCTCCAGCACTGCCATCTTGCAGGAGTAGTAACACCCCCCCACGCAGGAGTATCCTTTCTTGCCCCGGAACTCCTCGTGGTCAGAGAAGAGTAACTCCTCGTTCCCCCGGATGTGCAGGAAGGCCTCCATCCACTCGTACTGCCAGGGGGTGGGGATGAGGATGACTGCGTAGTGGTTGTTGAGGCTTGCGAACTCGTGCACCCTGACGGTGTCGACCAGGTTGTTCTGCCGGACCCGGGAGAGAAACCGGTCCGCAAGCGTGGTATCGCAGGCGGTGATCGACCAGCGGGTGGGGACCATCCGCCTCTTTCCTCCCTTTCCGAGCGATCCTACCGAGAGGGCTTTCTGGATGCTGCTGAAGGGGACACCGTCCCTGTGGAGCTGGAGGATCGCCTCTGATGCAGGGAGGTCGCAGTCATAGTAGCACCGCTCCAGGTGGGGCTCGAACCGGCTGCTCGCGGCCTCGAACTCCAGCAGGTGCGCACTTGGACCAAACGGGGTATGCTCTTCTGAAAAGGAGGTGCCTGCCGGCCTTTCCGAGAAGGATGCCTGGCTCTCGATGGATCCTGCAGAGAGGGCTATCTCCTGCAGGCTGCAGGCATCAGGGCCATTGACACGGTTGACATCATGGATACGCTTTCCCCTCACCAGGTCAAGGCGGCATGCCAGGATCTCCTCCTGAGACCACCCTGAAGGTATCCAGGCCTCTGGGGTGTCCATGATCCCGCACTCCTCGCGTACCGGTGCTATCAGGGGTCCTGCATACACTTTTGGGTAGTTCCAGCTCCCGACAAAGACAGAGGGGGGAGTGCTCCCCTCCATGGTCTTCTCGAGGATCCTGGAAGACCCGATCCTCGACGAGGTGATCGCTTTAAGGTACGCCCCTTTCCCGATATGCATGGTTGAAAATTTCTCTTCGCCGGCCCAGATAAACCTGCAGGGTGCAGGGAGAAAGTGATGGCTACTATAGTCCCATCAGGGTGAGCAGGAGGCAGATACAGACCGGGATGGTGAGGTTGTCGTCCACAGGGGAGACGAGCTCGACCACCCCTGCAACGACTGAGGCAGCGATTGCCTGGAGGGGGGGAAGGAAGAGGAGAAGTGCAAGGATGTTGACAAGGACACCCCCGAGGGACCCCTCCACCGATTTCCCATTGGTAATGCAGTGCTTTCCATACTGCATCCCTACGAGGGTCGCCACCCCGTCAAGGACCGCAAGCGAGAGGATAGCAGGGACCACCACGCTGGTCTGAAAGAAGAGCACGCAGAAGAGGGCGCTGGCGGTGAAGAAGAATGCACCTTTCCCCGGATACTCGCCTTCCCGCTCCAGGTTCCTGATGAGCATGGTCACCAGGGGGATACGGTATCCCCGCAGCACCCCTTCTGCGAGGATGAACCCCACGAAGAGGGAGGACGCAAGAAGGAGAACCATGAGATCTCGCGGAAGGACCCACGCCAGCGCGGCGATGCCCACCCCGAAGAACATGTGGACCATCTTCCGGGCCTGTTCATGCATACGGGTAGTATGGACTCCCGGGGCCTATAACTGGTCCGATACGAATCCCGAACCGATGGAGGTGAGGTTGATGAACGGAGAGCCACAATACGAATATGCAATGCCGGGGGCAAACACAAGGGAAGCACCTTTCCGGGGAGTTGAGGGTGTCCGTACCGAGACACTCGTGGTGTCCGGGATTCCTGTTGAGCGGAGTACCGGCGAGTTCTGGACCTCCGGGCAGCGGCAGGGGTCATCCCTTCACGAGGTCTCCTACAGGGGGTGTTTCAAGCCGCAATTGCCTGCCTTCTTCATCTCCCTCTTCACAAAGGGGGGTGACCTGGTATACGATCCCTTCAGCGGGCGTGGGACCACCGTGCTGGAGGCGGGTCTGCAGGGGAGGCATGTCGTGGCAAACGATATCAACCCACTCTCCTGCATCCTCACCCGCCCACGCTTCTTCCTGCCCGATCCATCGGATGTGAAGGCCAGGCTCGAAGAGATCCCGCCCAATGCTGATGGAAAGGCAGAAATAGACCTCTCCATGTTCTACCACCCCCGGACAGAGGCCGAGCTCGTCTCCCTTCGCAATTACATGCGGAAAAGGGAGGGAGAGGGCACACTCGACCATCTTGACGAATGGATCAGGATGGTTGCCACAAACCGGCTGACCGGGCATTCCAGTGGATTCTTCTCTGTATACACCCTGCCCCCTAACCAGGCGGTCTCCCCCGAGCGGCAGATTCGGATAAACAAAAAAAGGGACCAGGCACCTGAATACCGGGATACCGGGGCCCTGATCCATAAGAAGACCCTCTCACTCCTGAAGAATGTGAGCCAGGCCCAGGGGGAGCGGTTGCGCAGGGCAGGGGAGAACGCGCTCTTTCTGTCCAGAGATTCCCGCGAAACCCCCGAGATCGGCGACGACACGGTCCAGCTCACCGTGACCTCCCCGCCGTTCCTGGACGTGGTCCAGTATTCATCTGACAACTGGCTCAGGTGCTGGTTCAACGGGATAGACGCAGGGCAGGTCGAGGGGGATATCACGGTGACCCGCTCCCTCACGGAGTGGAGGAGGGTGATGCAGCAGACCTTCAGCGAACTTTTCCGCATCACGAGGGAGGGGGGGTTTGTCGCCTTCGAGGTCGGAGAGGTGAGGCGCGGTACCGTGCGGCTTGACGAGGTGGTGGTACCGCTGGGAGTCCGGGCGGGCTTCTCCTGCGAGGGAATACTGGTGAACCTCCAGCACTTCACCAAGACCTCGCATATCTGGGGAATCGGGAACAATGCCCACGGGACCAATACCAACCGGATAGTGGTCTTCAAAAAAGAGGGGTGAGTGAGGGTGCTCTACCTGGTCAGGTACTCGTAGGCCTCCAGTGCGGCCTTCGCACCCTCCCCGGCAGCGGTGATGATCTGCTTGGTCTTGATAGTGGTCACATCACCGGCGGCAAAGATACCCGGGACATTGGTGTGGCAGTTGATATCGATCTCGATCTCCTTCTGGTCATTGAGCCGGAGGACCCCTTCCAGGAAATCGGTGTTGGGGATCCATCCCACCTCCGCAAACACCCCGTCCAGGGTGAGGGTGGTCTCTTTCCCGGACTCCCGGTCCTTGATGGTGATCCCGTTGAGGATGGCGTTTCCATGCAGGGAAGCAACGGCATGGTGTAGGTAGGTGATGATGTTCTTCTGCTCCTCGTAACGCTTCACGTAGGCTGCATCTGCCTTGACAGTGCTCCTGACGATGAGATGTACCTCCTTTGCGATCTTGCTCATCTCGATTGCTGTCTGGAGGGCCGAGTTCCCTCCCCCGACCACGGCAACCACCTTGTCCCGGAAGAGCGGGCCGTCGCAGGTGGAGCAGACCGAGAGGCCCCGGCCCATGTACCGCTCCTCGCCCTCCACGCCGAGTTTCCTGGGACGCTTCCCCTGGGTCAGGATGACGGTCTTCGCAAAGTAGGTGGCTCCTGTGGCGGTCTCGGCCACGAACAGATCTCCCTCCTTCTTCAGGGACTGGACCCTGTCCAGTTCCAGGTGGATATGCTCCCCCCTGACCTGCTCCTCGAACTTGTGCATCAGGTCTTCCCCGGTCACCATCCGGTACCCCATGTAGTTCTCGATGGCCCAGCTCTCCAGGGCCTGCCCACCGATATTCTCTGAAATGAGAATAGTATTCAGCATTTTCCGGGAGCAATAGACCCCGGCAGTCAACCCGGCAGGTCCCGCTCCGACGATCAGGACATCGTAGATGTCCCCCTCTTTCGCACTCCCGAAGAGTTCGTTCAGACGCTGGGCATCAAAACCCACGATGATCTCGTCGTCAACAGTGGTGACCGGGACCCCGTACTGGCCGGAGAGTTCCACCATCTTTTTCGCCTGCTCCCGGTCAGTACCCACGTCGATGGCCATATAATCCACGCCGTGTTTATCAAGGAACGCCTTCACCATGCGGCAGTAAGGGCAGTTTGGAGTAGAATAGACGGTGACCCTGGGCATGCAGGGGAGTTTGCAGGGGATGGGTAATAAAAGTGGTGGAGCGGGAGGCAGTCCTTTTCGGTACCTGCATCGCGTCGGAATTCCTCTCTTTACGAATAAAGAGTGATGCCAGCCCCAACCTCTGCTGTGCCTGTTGCGGGAAGACCATGACTGAAAAAAAGATTAGTATTGCGGGTTGATTGGCTGGAACGGCATATCCTTGTCGAATATTGTATAAGTCACCCCGTTCGCGATCGTCACATAGACGAGGACCCTGTCGGTTCCCGTGGTACCGGAGAGGACAATCTCGGAGCCCATCTGAGGATTTTCGAGAGTCTGTTCCTCGACCTTCCCATCCGAACGGATGACTTCAGCCTTCATGGATTCCACGAATGCCATGCCCTGCCCTCCCTCAAACGTCACGGTGATCGACGGATCGGTGGCGATGGTGTTCTTGATCACCTGGACCGTTACCGAATAGGTGGGAGGTATCACATCGGTAGGTTCGGGGACCAGGGAGAGTGTCGGTGTCTGCAGGGGAGTGGACGGAGGAAGTGTCGGTGAGGTGGTGGGGACGGTCGTTTGGGGAGAGACGGGGGCATTTCCTATGCAACCGGTTGCAAGAATTACAATACATGCGAGGAGGGCAAGGTATACCAGGGAATTCTGCATAGACATACCTGTGGGCCCCCACCTATATCAAGATATGAGAGCCGGCCCCGCATACAGCCAGGTCCCGCTGTGTCACACGGGGGAGGAGGAAATGAATAAAAACGGGTTATTTGTGTATTATTCAATTGTCTTGAACACTTTCCGGACTGCCATGCAGATGGGGCACTTCTCCGGGGCCGTGCCGAGGAATACGTTCCCGCAGACCGGGCAGAGGTATACCGTGCGGTTTGACATGTCCTGTCCGTGGTTCAAGTTGTTCAGGGCCTCCTTGTAGAGGGTGGCGTGGACCTCCTCGGCTTTCATGGCATAGGTAAAGACAAGCCCGATATCGCTCTTCTTCTCGGCCTCGGCCTCCTTCAGAAACCCCGGGTACATCTCGGTGTACTCATGGGTTTCCCCCGAGACCGATTCGGCAAGGTTCTCCTTGGTGGGGTGGATCTTCCCCATCGCCTTGAGGAGTTTCTTTGCATGGATGGCCTCAGCCTCCGAGGCGGCCCGGAAGAGGCGGGCAATGTTCTTGTATCCTTCGGATTCTGCCTGGTCGGCAAAGGCCGCATACTTGCGGTTGGCCTGCGATTCCCCGGCGAAGGCATCCATCGCATTCTCCATAGTTGCCATGGTCGTACTGTTGGAGAGTGGGTGCCATAAATAGGTATTCTTCCCGGCCGGCTCACATTGGGGGATCAAGGGTGATGGAATCGCGTTCGTCAGAGCGGATACTCTGTCTCCGAAAGTCCCCTATCACGGCAGATATCCCGGATCAACGGCCTCTGCCATGGCAGGGTGACTGCAAATATACCTGCCGCCGAGAAACAGATGAATCCCGTCAGGACAAGTGCGGTGGCGATCCCGAAACTTGCAGCAAAGAATGCGATCAGCGTCATACCAACAGACATCACCCCCCAGAGGAACATGGCACTCACCCCGAGCACCCTCCCCCGCATCTCCTCCTCGCAGAGGAGTTGGATCGCAGCATTGCAGGACCCAAATGAAGCGATGAACGCAAAATCGACCCCTGCAGCACATATCGTGGCCAGGATAAGGTCGTGCCCGAACAGGGCAAGTCCGATGACTGCAGTACCTACGATCAGGGAGCTTGCAATGAGGACATACAGGATACCTCCCGGACTCTTTCTCTTTCCAAGGTAGATCCCGGCCAGAAGACCTCCAAGACCTCCTGCAAAATAGAGGTAACTCAGGAACACCTTGTTGCCGTGAAGATACTCGGCATCTATAAGTGGATACTGGAAGGTCACGAATCCAAACGCGATGGTGACCACCGTGGCCAGGAGGATAATGAACAATATCGGGGGGCGGGTCCGGACATATCCGAGTCCTGCCATGAGGTTCTCCCGGACCGTCCCAATCGAAGGGGGGAGCACCGTGGGTTTTTTCCTGACCAGGACCATGGAGACGGTGGCGATGATATTAAAGGCGACGGCAAGGAGGAGCACCGCCGCAGGGGAGTATGCAGAAAGGATGAATCCGAACGCCGCGGAGGCGATCAGCTGGCCAATCTTGGCATTGGATGCCGCCGCTCCCATCACCCGGGAGAATTCCTTCGGATCCGTGACCATGTCCTTCACGAGACCGAGCATTGAGGGGATGTTTAAGGCCCATATGGCCCCGTACGCGAAACATAAGGTGAGTATGAGGGTAAAATGCAGGGATCCCGCGGCCTGGAGGAGGAACGCCGCACAGGTGGTTGCGAGAAGGCATAAGTTGAAGAGAATGACCATCCGGCGACGGTCATGCCGGTCTGCAATAACCCCGCCGGGCAGGCTGAAGAAGAGAAACGGGATATTGAAGAGCCCGCCAACAAGCCCGAGAGGGCCGGCGGACATGGTGGCAAGGTAGGTGAGGTAACTGGCAGTGAGCCCGAACATCCATACGCTGACGAAGGTGAAGATATCGGTGGTGAAATAGAGGGCAATATTCCGGAGTTGGGATCTGTCCATGCTCATCCTGCCTCCTGAAAAGTGAATGGAAGAGAGCCCTTAAGAAACATACGGACAGATCAGGGAGGACATCCGACTTCTCTCATGTACATTGGACTCACTGCAGGTTTTTTCACGCGGCCTTCCTGTGGGTTTTCCATGGGTATACTCGAAAAATATACCTGGTCCTCACACAATGAGCACCATACTTCTCTTGGAAAGCATATTTGCTCATGTGCGACAGATAGTATAGTATGATACGATACCGTTGCCAGTCGCTTCGTCCCGGGGAGACCTCCCACTTTTTTTGCACCAGGTGCGGGGCAGATGTAAAGAGAGAGGATATCCGGACACATCGATGCAGTCCGACCCTGAAGCAGGCCTGATGACCACTCTCCGATAACGTACCTGAACAGATCTCAGTTCAACTGCCATGCCCTGGATTCCAATCAGGGGGTGCAGAAGTAATCACTTTTCTCTAAAAAAATTTTATACACAATCCCCATGTATTATGCCTTTCAAACTGAAATGGAGCGCATTTTGAGTGAATATGAAAATGCTTCCGGCATGTTCATCTTCTATTCATGTATCCCGAAGAGAATCATGCAATTTTTTTAACATGGGGACGCACGTTACTGCTCAAGCATCCTATGAAGAAACTAAGGGAACTCCAGGAACAGGATAAACCCCGGGAAAAAATAGCACACCAGGGCGCATGCGCCCTGTCAGATCATGAGCTGATCGCCTGCATCATCGGACGGGGTACTGTAGGCCGGGATGTCCTGCAGGTTTCCCGGGACATCTCCCGACTCTTCTCTGATAACCCGGACGGGATCACGTATGCGGACCTTGTTCGTATTCCCGGTGTCGGACAGGGGAAGGCATCCCAGATCCTGGCCTCAATGGAACTGGCCCGCAGGTATCTCCGCCACGATGAAGAGATCCGGGTAAAGGTCCAGACCCCTGCCGATATACTGCCGCTTGTTGCCGACCTGAACGGGCGACGCCAGGAGCATTTCATCTGCATCACGCTGAACGGGGCGAACGAGGTGATCGCCACACGGACCGTCACCGTCGGGCTCCTGAACCACAGCCTTGTCCATCCCAGGGAGGTGTTCGCGGATGCCATAACCGACCGGGCAGCGGCAGTAATCTGCGTGCACAACCACCCGTCCGGCACCCTTGAACCGAGTTCGCAGGACCTGGCCATCACCCGCCAATTGAAGGATGCCGGGGAGCTTCTCGGTATCCGGCTCCTGGACCATCTCATCGTGGCCCGCACCGGGTACCTGAGCCTGAAAGAGCGGGGGCTGCTCTGATCAGGTTTTCCCTTCCACCAGCAGTCTTCCCATCTCGTGTCCCTTCTGGTATGCAGCCTCCAGTATATCCGGCCTGGTGGTGAGGTCATGGAGAGTATCCATGTCGCTTATCAGGAGTTCGTCCCAGTATTCCACGTCCACGATGGAGAAAAAAGCCTTCATGGTCAGTTTTGCCCCGTCGAAGACATATGGGACCTTCATCCCTGATATTCCAAGGTAGAGTCCCCGGCGGTGGGCACTTCGCTCCTTTGGGACGAGAGATTGTCCCCGCATGTACTTGGCCATGAAAAAGACCTGGAACCGGTCCATGAAGGACTTCAAGGCCCCGGGGATCCCCATGGTCATCACCGGGGTGGCCACGATCAGGCTGTCCAGCTCCCTGAACTTCTGGTATATGGAGGTCATATCATCCTTCATGGCACAGGTCTCGTGCTCTCTGCAATAGAAGATCTCCCGGCAGGAGCGGAACTGCAGGTTGGCTACCTCTATCTTCTCCACCTCGCACCCTGCATCCAGGGCCCCTTTCAGGCTTGAGTCCAGGAGCTTTGCGGTGTTTCCATGCGGGAGCGGGCTTCCAAGCAGCCCCACGATGCGGTATCCCATACACATCAGGTGACCCCGGCTTCCATAATAGCTTCGGATGGTGCAGCTGCCTGGAATTGATCGCAATTACCTTCAATTCGTGCTGAATGCCCCAAATATGCCGATTTAAAGGGGAAGAACAAAAGCCATATATAATCTCTGTTCCCATATAGCGAGTTGGTGATAGAGCTGACCGAGAAGGCAAAGGCCGGGCAGAAAGTTGGCCCCGGCAAATACGTCTGCATTGACTGCGGACGAGAAATGGAGCTCGACGCTTCAGAGCAGGATCTCAGGAAATGCCCGCAGTGCGCCTGTGAAGAGTACCAGTGCTTCCCCATGACCCACATCCGTCCGGATATCAAGACCCCGGAGGATGCGATGCACCCGCCCAAGCGCGGAAAGAGCAACCAGTAATCTTTCATTTTTTCTTCACAGACAGGGCGAAATCCAGGGGTATCGCCTTCAGAACACATCAGACCCCCGGTAATGCATTATAACCGGGAATTCTTCATAGGAGGGTAAGAATGGTGAACGTATCAAAGGAAGGACAGCAATTCGAGTGTGAGATTTGCGGAAATGTCGTAGTGGTGAAGGTTGTAGGCGGCGGAGAACTCGTCTGTTGCGGCCAGCCAATGAAACTGAAGAAGTGATTCCTGTATGCCAAAAGACACCAAGGATCTGGAACGGATGATCGGCAAGGTCCCGAAATTCTTCAAGGATCTCGCCGAGAAAGACCCCCAGATGTATGAGATGGTGATGAAACTCGAGGGGCACATCTGGGACGACGGGGCACTCACCCGGAAGACCAAGAAACTGATCGCCATTGCCATTGCCGCATCGCTCCGCGACCAGCACGCCACCAGGGCCCAGCTCGCGGGTGCCGCGAACCTGGGGATTAAAAAGAAGGAAGTAGAAGAAGCCTTGAGAGTTGCCTTCCTCCTTGCAGGAATGCCTGCCTATGTATACGGGAAGGCCCAGCTCGATGAGATTTTGAAGGAGTAGTGACAGCATGTGCGGTGAATTTGGTTCAATGCCCATCCTCGGTGAACCGGCCCCTGACTTCGAGGCCCTCACCACCCAGGGTATGGTAAAGCTCTCTGACTTCAAGGGGAAGTGGCTCGTGCTGTTCTCGCACCCTGCAGACTTCACCCCGGTGTGCACCACCGAGTTCATCGCGTTCACCGCAATTGCGGATGAACTGAAATCCCTTAATGTCCAGTTGATGGGCCTTTCTATTGACTCGGTCCACTCCCACCTGGCGTGGATACGGAACGTGAAGGAGAAGATGGGTGTTGACATCCCATTCCCCATCATCGCAGACCTGGACATGAAAGTGGCAAAGAAGTACGGGATGATCCATCCCGGTCAGAGTAGCACGGCTGCCATCCGGGCAGTCTTCTTCATTGACGACAAGGGGATTCTCCGGGCAATGATCTACTACCCGCTCGCGAGTGGGCGGTACATGCCTGAAATCATCCGGCTGGTCAAATCCCTGCAGACCACCGACAAGTACGGGGTCGCTACCCCTGCAAACTGGCAACCCGGCGAGAAGGTCGTGGTGCCGGCGCCAAAGAACAAGGCGGAGATGGACAAGCGTCTCTCCGAGGGGTACGAGTGCAAGGACTGGTACCTCTGTTTCAAGACTATCTAACCACTTTTTCTCCCCACCCCATGGAGGTACAGGATTCCAACCTTTTTTCTTCTCCCGGGGTGAAACGCAAGAGTAATGGAGATCAAAGTCCTTGCGTTTGCCGGGAGCCCGAGGAGGGGAGGGAACTCGGAGACATTGCTCGACTGGGTGCTCTCTTCCATGGAGAAGGAAGAGGGCGTGGTCATCGAGAAGATTCCCCTGACAGATGCCAACGTGAACCCCTGCAGGGGGTGCAACGCCTGCGAGACCCTGAACAGGTGCGTGCAACGGGACGGGATGGATGTCCTGCACGACAAGATCATAGAAGCCGATTGCATCATCCTCGCTGCCCCGATCTTCTGCATGGGAATATGCGCACAGGCCAAAGCCCTGATCGACCGTTTCCAGGTCTTCCGGTCCCGCAAATTTGTCCTCAAGCTCCCCGTGGTCCCGCTGGAGCGGAAGGGGAAGAGGCTTGGGATATTCCTCTCCACTGCCGGCCAGAACTGGAACTACGTCTTTGACGGGGCGGTCCCTTCTGTGAAGTGCTTCTTCCACGTCGTTGATATCAGGGATAAGGACATCCGCTATCTGATGGTCAACGGAGTTGACGAGAAGGGGGCAATCCTTTCGCACCCCACCGCAAAGGCAGATGCGGAGCAGTTAGGCCAACAGGTCATCGCGGAGCTCCGGAAGAGACTGGAGCAGTGAGCCATGACAGTGAAGGTCCTCGGCCTCTCCGGGAGCCCCCACCGCCACGGAAACACCGAGACTCTCCTTGATGCATTCCTCGAGGGTGCGAATGCCGCCGGCGGCGAGGTCGAGAAGGTCATCCTTAAAGACCTTGACTACACCCCCTGCCGGGGCTGCAATGCGTGTCACAAGACAGGAGAGTGCATCGTGAAGGACGATGCAATCCCGCTCTTTGACCGCATCTTTGCATCCGACTGCCTGGCGGTCGCCTCCCCCATCTACAGCATGGGGATCACGGCAGAACTGAAAGGCCTCATCGACCGGGCGCAGTTCATCTGGGCCAGGAAATTCATCCTGAAAAATCTCTATTTCACCAACGAGCACACACAGCACCACAAGGGCATCTTCATCTCTACCGCCGGACTCTCCTGGGACAATGTCTTTGACGCGGCATTCCCGGCTGTCACCGCCTTCTTCAATACCCTGGGTTTTGAATACTACGACAATATCATCGCCAATGATATGGACAGCCACAAGGGGATCCGGGGCCACCCGTCTGCGCTTGCGGAGGCGAGGGAGAAAGGAGCCAAAATTGTCAGGGTACTGGAGAGGTTGAAGGACGAATGAAGTGTTCTCGTCCTCTGCTCTTTGAAGAGGGAAAAATCGATCCCTCACGATCTGTGAAAAGTGTTGGCCGACCTCGAACCCCTGCATGAAGGGGATTTCTCACTATTCAGAACGCCGTCCACATCATCCCGACTGAAAACGCAACCCGGTACTCCTCTTCGGAGAACCCGGGGTTCTTCTCCATTAGGGCCTTCATTGCTGCCACCTGTGCCGTGTCCCCGCTTCCAAAGAGGCCTTCCCTGAATTGATCACAGACAGTATACACGTCTTTGGAGAGCTTCCGGACGCGGATGAGTGCATCCCTGCACGCGGCAGGAGATGCCGCCGGCACCCTGTCCCGGATAAAGTTCAGGAGTTCTGATTCGCAGGGGCTCGGGCAGGACGGGGGAGCACGGCCCTGGCGGAAGACCAGTGAGAACGCCGCGCTGAGCGTCTCCCTGTCAGCCCGGAACGTCGTATCAACCATACCGTTCCACCCTCGTCACACCGGGACCTCCCCTCCCGGGTCGTCCCCTTTCCGGGCATAACATAAGTCCAAAATGGGGATCCTGACCTGGTTCTCCCGGCAGAACTCCTCCACCCTCTCGTGGACCCTTCTCACCATGCTCCCGGTGATGATGATCAGGCTGTCCTCTCCCAGCAGCGCTTTCAGGATACACTTGTCGATGACCCCGTACGTGAAGTCCAGGGGGATATTTTTATCAACCGCATACTGCTTGGCACGGGTTCCCATCGCTCCGATGGAGATTCCAGGATGTGCGGCACGCCACACCGGAAGGTCGACTTCACCTGGTGCATTGATATCAATGAGGGAGATTGCCCCGGGTTCGGTGTAACAGGGCTTGTTTCGAAATGCCCTGTCAATAACATTGAGCATGTCAAGCACTGTCCTTGGCCTCCTTTCGGGGAGACGGAAGCCCCGCCTCTCGAGTTCCAGGTACAGTTCCAGCAGCGTCGGCATGGAGAGCCGGGCTTTACGCACCAGTTCCTGGTTCCCGAAGGCGACGTCCGGCACATCCTCCTGGAGGATCTTCCCATCAAGGAGCAGGATGGCCCGTTCTGCCCAGGGATATGCGAGTTCGATGTCATGGGTGGAGATGATCACCGTCTTTCCCTGCTGGTTCAGCTCCTCGAGGAGTTCCATGATATCCTCCGATCCGGAGGGATCAAGGCCGGTGGTTGGTTCATCAAAGACCAGCACATCCGGGTCCATGGCAAGCACCCCTGCAATGGCCACCCTCTTCTTCTCACCACCCGAGAGATGGTGGGGTGGACGGCGTTCAAATCCAGCCAGTCCTACCTGGCTGAGTGATCTCTCGACCGCTTCCTTCACCTCATCCGGCCGACACCCCAGGTTGGTGGGCCCGAAGGCCACGTCCTGGTAGACTGTGGGGGAGATGATCTGCCGGTCGGGATTCTGCAGCACGAACCCCACCCTTTTCCGCAGCATGCGCAAAGATGCCCGGTCGTACTGTATTGGGGCATTGTCAAAGAGGATGGTCCCGGAATCCGGGCGTATCATCCCGTTGAACATCAAAAGGAGCGTGGATTTCCCGGCACCGTTGGGACCGACCAGGGCGATCTTCTCACCTCGGCGAATGTGGAAACTGATCCCCCTGATGGCCTCCATTCCCCTGGGATACCGGTACCGGATATCCCGTGCTTCCATGATGATTCGCCCCATGCTGCAACTCCTAAATGAGTGTGATTTGACGGGTGGTCACCACGATCGCCGCCGACACCACGAGAAACGAGAGGACCGCCATGGCCGAGGGGAGGCCAATCGGCCTGCCCTCGCCCAGCACCGCGAACTTCCCTTCGTAACAGCGGGCCTCCATGGCCCTGATCAGGTCTTCCCCTGCTTCCCAGCTTGCAATAAAGACCGAACCGCACAGGGTGGCACACGAGCGGACAGATTCCCGGAATGAACTATAACCAAGGCGCATCAACTGCGCCTGGTAGACCAGCACCAGCTGGGCCATGATCACGAAGATGGTGCGATAGATGATCATTGCCAGGTCAAGCACCTCCTCAGGGAACCGGGCACGCCTCATCACCACGAAGAGATCTGTCATGGGAGTGGTGAGAGCGATGAAGATCAGGGCTGACATCCCCCCAAGCACCCGGAAGAAGACAAACAATCCCTGGTTGATGCTCTCCCTTGTAATGGAGAGCGAGAGCCAGGGGAGGGGGCGCCAGCTCCAGAACGCCCCTTCTCCGCCGGCCAGCAGGATGATCACGCTTACGCCCAGGAGTGCAAAAAGAACCGGTGCAACGAAGATCTTCCCATAAGTTCCTGGATCAATTCTCGCCATGATGAAGAGGGTGAGGGTGAGCACGACTGCAATGAAGAGGGGCGCCACAAAACTCGTCGAGAGGAGGCAGAGGAGGATGGCCCCGAGGCCGGCGGCCAGTTTGGTGTAGGTGTTTACCTCCCTCAACCCATTCTGCTGGGCGATGTCCTCAAGCAGTTCTTCATACATGGAACTCTTGAGATATCATGTACCTTTCAGGTGCTTCTATTCTTCTGGCCCTTCCAGTATCCAAACACCCATCCCACGAATATGCCCCCGACAGCAGCCTGCAGCGCGAACAGCCCTGATTCAATCTCCCCGCTCGGGGGCTCCCACTGGGGTACCAGGGGTTGGAATGCTTCCTCGGAGACCCCTGTGAGTTCCGCCACTCCTGCTGATCCCAATGTATCGGACCCGGCATATTCTGCATCATTCATGAGTGAACTGGTATACAGGAACACTCCGCAGAAGCAGACGATGGCAACAATTGCCACTATCTCAAGACGGTACCTGGACCACATCAGGAATCACCCGCTGCGGCCCGGATCTTCTCTTCCGGGAATACCTTCAGACGTACAAGGATCTCCGGCTTGAGCTGCACGATATACTTGAAGACAAGCGCGAGCACGATACCCTCGACAATCGCCAGCGGGATCTGGGTGATCGCAAAGATCCCCATGAACATGACGAACGAGCTCCCGAATCCCCCCACCTCGGCCGGGTAGGCGAGTGCCAGTTCAAGCGAGGTCACAATGTAGGTGCAGAAGTCGGCAAGGGCACAGGCCAGGAACACGGTGAAGTATATATTCACCCCTGTGTCGCGAAGCGCACGGTATATCCCCCATCCGGCGAGGGGGCCGACGATTCCCATGGAGACTATATTCGCCCCAAGGACCGAGAGTCCTCCGTGAGCAAGAAAGAGGCTCTGGAAGAGGAGGACGATTGCACAGATGACAGACGTGATCCACGGCCCGAAGCAGACCGAGGAGAGCCCGGTGCCGGTTGGGTGGGAGCAGCTTCCGGTGACTGAGGGGAGTTTCAATGATGAGAGGATGAAGATGAACCCCCCCGTCACACCGAGGAGGGGGAGCGCCTCGCGGTCGGCAGCAAGAACCCGCTTCAGCTGGAGGATGCCAAATACCAGGCAGGGGAGTGCAATGATCCACCAGAATACCGCCCATTGCAGCGGCAGAAAACCTTCCATAATGTGCACTTGAGATCACCTATATTCAATATAATTTGTTTTAGAACAATTAAAAATGATTAATATTTATGCTTTCTCTTTTCACTCACAATCTGAATTAAAAAAAACTAGATGATTCTCTTCGAGACACACGCATATGTGTTCATGAAAATGGCGCAGCCGTTTTCATATTAAAAAAAGAATTCAGAAAAAAGAGGGATAAAATGACACCAGGAGAATTCCAAAGGCTGCGACAATGAGAACCGCGAAGACGCCCGGGTTCCATGCGAGCACCTTCTTTCCGTCAAGCACGCTCACAGGAAGCATGTTGAAGGCGGCGATCATGGCATTCACCTGCAATCCCACCATCCCTATCAGGGAGAGGAGATTTCTCGACAGGAGTGGGACTGAGAACATCCCGGATACCAGGAGGAGGAGTGCAAACGGGATGCACAGGATGAGGTTGACTGCCGGCCCGGCGGCTGATATCTTCCCGTTCTGCTCCCTGCTGATGGAACTGCCGTAGATCACCGTGGCTCCCGGTGCCGCAAAGACCACTCCCACCAGGGCGGCCATGGCCACTGCCACGAGAAGCATCAGGTTGTCTTTCCGGAACTCGGCCCAGAACCCGTATTTCATGGCCGTGAACTTGTGGGCCATCTCGTGGAGGATAAACCCGATCCCAACGGTGAGCATGGAGATGAGCAGGAATATCACGAAGAGCTCCACGGTCACCCCTCCCCTGATGAAGATCAGGGAGAATGCTATGGAGATAGCCAGCCAGGCGATGAGCAGGTCGGAACGTTCCCGTCGGGTGATTCGTTCGAGCATGGTTATTCGTCTCTTTATTCTTTGTTCCTCCCACCCCATATCACCTTTGGATGGTGCACCTGCCACCACATTTAAATCTCTTCACTCCCTGTAGGTAGAGTATATGCCCATCGAAGCACTCAGGGCCGAGATCAACCGGATTGACGAGCAAATCATCGATCTCATCGTCAGGAGGCAGCATCTCGCGGCACGCATGGCGCAGGTGAAGATGAACGAGGGCCTGCCGGTTCATGACGAGAAGAGGACCCACGAGGTGCTGGACCAGGCGTTCAACTACGCGGTGGAGAAGAATATCAACCCGGTCTTCGTGAAGAATATCTTTGCACTCCTGATCGAGATGAGCGAGGAGAAACAGAGGGAATGCCAGGGGGACGGGAACCTCCCCTGAACGGTCAGATGACCTCGAGGATCAGGATGATCCCGAGGACAATCATCACTGCACCCATGGCCAGGCGGATAATGGGCCGCTTCTCCTCGCGCAGCTTCTCCAGCTGTTCGGGCGCCACCCCGAGGGCGACCACGGCCAGGATCAGCACCAGCGGCAGTATGAAGACCAGGTTATAGAGGAGGAGGTAGGGGATACCCTCGTACAGGGTCATCCGGTTTGAGAGGAGGGAGAGAATGGCCAGGTATATTCCCCCGGTGCAGGGGAGTTCGAACATCCCTACCATCACCCCCAGCACAAATGCCCCGGGCACAGACCCTCTCTTCACCCATGTCTCGATAATCCCCCTGGTCGACTCGGGGATAGAGAGAAATGGCGTTTTTCTCTTCAACAGCGCTTCTCCAAGGCTTATCACCCCGGCCAGGATGGCTATCGCCGCGGCTGCCACTGATATGAGCCGGGAAATCCCTGATGACTGGACCACTGCAAAGAGCCCCAGGCCCGAGAGGAAGTAGAAACAGAAGACCGCAAGGATAAAAGTGGCCCCCACCAGGACCACCCTTCTTCTTGAGTCAAGGACCAGGAGAGAGAGCATGAGGAAGATCAGCACCGCAAAGGCACAGGGATTGATCCCATCCACCAGTGCTGCACCGACAACCAGGGGGATGGTAAGTGCTTCACCGGTCCCTGAACCCTGCGTTACCGGCAGGGTGGGATGCGGGCCCGACTGCTGCGTGGTGAGCCGGATGGCATCATCCAGGTTCCCGGTGATCTCCTCGTAGCCGGAGAGGACATATGGGCCCACGAAGAGTGAGGGGACAGGCAGGAACTCTTTCCCATAATACTGCTTGAACTCCTGGAAGAGGACCCTCGCGGTATCGCTCTCCCTGATATCATGGTACCGGAAGACCACCCCGGGGTAGAGGGGGACCATCTCCTGGATATAGGGGAGTGTCTTCTGGCAGTCAGCACAGTGGGTATTGAAAAAGAAGTGCACCACAGGCTTTCCATCCTCGTAGAGTGGGACAGAGAGCGCAGGCGAACTTGTCGGGTCCGGCCCAAGGGAGGAAAGATCTGGAGAGTCCGCTCCGGTAAAGGAGATCAGGATGGCAACGATAAGGAACCCGGAAATGAGTCGGAAAAGGGTTTTTTCTCCGTACCTCGCCATTGCCGGCCTCGTAGTGAACCCCTCACTCCCGTGCGTATATCATGGTCCCCACACCCTCGTCCGTGAACATCTCCAGGAGAAGGTTGTGGGCGATATTTCCGTTGATCACGTGGCCGTAGGAGACACCGTTGTTCACTGCACGCACGAGTGAGCTCACCTTCGGGATCATCCCCTCTGAGATCACCCCGCTCCCTATCAGCTGCTCTGCCTCCTTCACCCGCAGTCGGCGGTAGACCCTGGTTCTGGAGGCGTCCATGATACCGTCCACGTCTGTCATGTTGATCAGTTTATAGGCCTCGAGGGAGATCGCAATTTCACCTGCTGCGGTGTCAGCGTTGATATTCAGGCTCTGGCCGTGGCGATCGATGGCGATTGGTGCCACCACAGGGATATACCCCCTGTCAAGGAGGGTGTGCAGGACCGCAGGGGTGATCTCCTCGATCTCCCCCACGTGCCCGAGGTCCACTTCCTGCTCCTTCCCTGCCACGTGGACTTTCTGGGGATCCATCCTTCGGGCGATGATAAGGTTCCCGTCATTGCCTGAGAGTCCGACACCATTCCCCCCGCTCTTGGCGATCAGGGAGACGATATTGCTGTTGATCTTCCCCACAAGGACCATCTGGGCGATCTCCAGTGTCTCTTCATCAGTGATGCGAAGCCCGGCAACGAACTTGGGCTCTTTTCCCATGGCCTTCATTTTATCGGTGATCTCAGGGCCGCCGCCATGCACCAGGACCACCCGTATCCCCACCAGCTGCAGCAGGACGGCATCCCGGATAGCGGTCTCCAGGATTGCGTTGTCCACCATTGCATGCCCTCCCAGCTTGATCACCATGGTCTTGCCATGGAACTGCTGGATGTAGGGGAGGGCTTCGGTCAGCACTTCCTCGCGTTTCATGTGGTATACCTCCCGTTGATCTCCACGTACTTCTCGGTCAGGTCACAGCCCCAGGCCGTGGCCTTGCTGCTGCCTGCCGCCAGGTCCAGGGTGAAGGTGACCTTCTTCCCCTGCATCAGCGCCTTTGCACGGACCAGGTCCACGACGATCTCCCCCTTTGTCACCAGGGGCACGGACTCCCGGCCGTCTCCCATCCAAAGATTCACCCGGTCGGGATCAAACTCGACCCCCGCCCTGCCGGCGGCGGCGATCACCCGGCCCCAGTTGGGATCCGCACCGTAGACCGCGGTCTTCACCAGGGGAGAGGCAACAACCGTCTTTGCCACAGTAGCCGCCTCTTCCTCCCCGGGTGCTCCCTGCACGGTGACCTCAAGGAGTTTGCTCGCACCCTCCCCGTCCTCGGCGATCTGGATGGCGAGCGCCCTGCAGCACTCCTCCAGGGCAGTGGAGAACTCCTGTGGATTGACATGTCCTGCCTTTCCCGTCGCGGTGCAGAGTGCAATGTCATTAGTACTCATATCCCCGTCCACCACGACCCGGTTGAAGGTGCGCCGGGTGGCACTCTTCAGTGCTTCCCGGAGTTTTTGTGCCCCGACCTCCGCATCGGTGTAGATGAAAGCGAGCATTGTCCCCATATTGGGGGCGATCATCCCTGACCCCTTGGTAATCCCACCCACAGAGAAGGTCTCCCGCCTGACCAGGGAATGCTTCTCGGTGAGATCTGTGGTCATAATGGCCCGGGCAGCGAGAACCTCGGCCTCATCGGTCCGGGCAAGGTGAGGGGCAACCCTCCGGCACTGGTCCTCGATCAGAGGAAGGTTCAGGTAACGCCCTATCACGCCGGTGCTCGCCACCCCTACCTCCTCGGGCAGGAGATGCAACGCCTCCGCGCCGATGGCCGCCATCTCCAGGGCATCCTCCTGACCCCTTGACCCGGTGTAGGCATTTGCGCAGCCGCTGTTGGCCATGACCGCAGAGAGCGTTCCCCGGCTGATCCGCTCCTCCATGAGCCTGATGGGGGGTGCCTTCATCAGGTTCGTTGTAAACACCCCTGCCGCCTCGCCATCAGCCCTGATCAGTGCCAGGCCGAACTTGCCCTCTTTGAGGCCCCAGGCTGTGACCCCTTCCACTCCACAGATGCTCTTCATCCCTGTGCCTTCCACCCGGTCTACTGACCGGGAGCTGCAACCCCCCGGACGATGTCAGCCCGGGCCACTATCCCGAGCAGGGTCTCACCCCGTACCACGGGGAGGCGGGCGATCTTCCGGGAGAGCATCACGGCCGCTGCATCCTCTATCTCTTCGTCCTCGCCGATGGTGATGGCGGGGTGGCTCATCACTTTCCGCACCTGCACGCTCCCGATGGAGGTGAGGGCGTGCTTGGTCTTTTCCCAGTTGATGATCTCCCTGATGGGCACCTCGATGACCTCCAGGGGGGAGGGAAGCCAGAGATCATCGGAGATCTTCCCTGTCTCCAACAACCGCAGGATATCGGACTCGGTAATCATTCCCACCAGCTTCTCCCCGTCCATGACCGGCAGACCGCCGATCTTGTGCTTCCGGAGAAGTGCGGCGGCGTCCCTGACAGGGTCGCTCGCCTGAACAGTGACCGGGTTCCTGGTCATAATCTCTCGTATCAGCATATACGCGTTCACCTCGTTCAGGGCAACAGCCCTGCTCCTGTGAGGCCGTCATGTTCGTCAAAGCCGCAGATAATGTTCATGTTCTGGATCGCCTGGCCGCTGGCACCCTTGCCCAGGTTGTCGATGGCCGAGACCGCCACCACCCGGTCTCCCTCGCTCTCGACCCTGATATCGCAGAAATTGGTGCCCCTGACCGCTGCGAGAACCGGGTTCTGGAGGCGCACGAAGAATTCCCGCTCATAGTGCTTGCGATAGAGGGCATCCACTTCCCCCTGGTCCATGGGCTTCTCCAGCAGGATATGTGCGGTGGTGAGAATCCCCCGGTTGACCGGCACCAGGTGAGGGGTGAAGTAGCATTTTGCCCGGGACCCGAGGCTCGCAAGTTCCTGCTTCATCTCTGCCAGGTGCCGGTGCGTGGTCCACTTGTAAGGATTCACATTGTCTCCAACATTCGGGTAGTGGGTGGTGGCCGAAGGATTGTCACCAGCCCCGGAGACACCGGTCTTGGAGTCATAAATAACCGTGTGGGCATACCGGGCCAGCGGCGCCGCGGCGAGAGTTGCCCCGGTGGGGAAGCATCCAGGATTGCTGACAAATTCCGCATTCCGGTACGAGTCCCGGCGCAGTTCCGGGATACCGTAGGGGGCGGTGAAGTAATCCGTATGGGGGACACCATAGACCTTCTCGAAGATATCTTTCGGCAGCCGGTAGTCAGCAGAGAGATCGATCACCTTGATTCCCCGGGAGAGGAGAGGCCGTGCATAGGTCATTGCCGCGGTGTGGGGGACTGCCAGGAATGCGAGGTCTGCCTCCAGATCTTCAGGCGAGGGATTTGAAAACTCCAGGTCCACCAATCCCCTGAATTGTGGGTGGATGGAGTCGACAGTCTTTCCCGCCAGTTTCCGGGAGGTTGCGCAGACTACTCTGGCCTTGGAATGGGTGAGCAGGAGGCGGATCAGGTCGCCACCGGCATAACCGGAGGCGCCGATGATGGCGATATCCATACATCTCTTTTCGATTGGCATATGTTAATCCTTTTTCCCTTCATTTGCACCGATATTTGCCGCCTGCGCGATACCATGACCCGTAATTACGGGAGGCGAGAAAAAGAGTTATCCGATGAAACCGCTGATTTTGACACATATTCCTCTTAAAAAGATTATAATTGAAGAAGAACGATGAAAATGCATTTTCCAGGACAATTTCAGAATCATCAGCTTTTAATAATTATAATGATTAATCATTAAAATAAAATCCACGGAGGCGCCGCGAAAGAGAGATACAGGGGCTTTTGGGTTTCCGGGCGGTTTCTCCGTCCGCGGTAGCGTGAACAGATGAACACTCGAACTTATCGTTGAGGAGTGCACATTTCGGAGGAGTCGTCCAGCGGGAATCCGTTCCCGCCCGCTCCCCCACACATCAATGGCTGATTGAATGAGTCCAAACGGAAAGGTGCGAAAGAATGGCAGAATCATTTGAGGTGCCGCTGTCAGGGGATGAGAAGACCTACATTCCCGACCCATCCTATAAACAGAACGCATGGACGAAGGACTATACCGCTACCTACAAGGAGTTCCTTGCAGATCCCGACGGGTTCTGGGAGAAGCAGGCCCACCACTTTGAATGGATCAAGAAGTGGGACAAGGTCCTCGAATGGAACTACCCCTATGCCAAGTGGTTTGTCAACGCCAAGCTCAATATCACCGCAAACTGCCTTGACCGCCACGTAAATAACCACCGGAGGAACAAGGTAGCCCTCATCTGGAGAGGCGAAGAGGGTGAAGAACGGATCTTCACTTACAAGAAACTCTTCCAGGAGGTATGCCGGTTCGCCAACGGTCTCAAGAAATTGGGTGTGCAGAAGGGAGACCGGGTCTGTATTTACATGCCCCTGGTACCCGAACAGGTCATTGCAATGCTTGCCTGCGCCCGTATCGGCGCGGTGCACAGCGTGGTCTTTGGAGGTTTCGGGGTACAGGCACTCAACATGCGCATCAAGGACGCCGAGGCCAAAGTCGTGATCACGGCAGACGTGGCCATCCGCCGTGGGAAGACCATTCCGTTGAAGACGATCGTGGAAGAAGCCATCATCAATGCCCCGAGTGTGGAGAAGGTCGTGGTGCTCTCCCGCGAAGTGGAACAGCCAGTTGAACTGCATAAAGAGATGGAAGTGGACTACTACGAGTTGATCCAGGGGGTCCCTTCCACCTGCCCTGCAGAAGTCATGGACGCCGAGGATCCCCTCTTTATCCTCTACACCAGTGGTTCCACCGGTACACCAAAGGGTATCGTGCACACCTGCGCCGGTTACATGGTTGGCACTGCGTACACCACCCAGCACGTCTTTGATGTCAAGGACACCGACGTATACTGGTGTACGGCCGACACAGGCTGGATCACCGGCCACAGTTACATAGTGTATGGGCCGCTGGCCATCGGGGCTACTGTGGTCATGGCCGAAGCGGTCCCCGACTACCCTGATCCCGGAGCATTCTGGAAGATCATCGAGGACCTGGGGGTCACTATCTTCTATACCGCCCCCACCGCCATCCGCATGTTCATGAAAGTGGGCGAGCAGTGGCCTAACAAGTACGACCTCTCATCCCTGCGGATACTGGGATCGGTCGGAGAGCCATTGAATCCGGAGGCATTCGAGTGGTATTACCGGGTAATCGGGAAGAAAGAGAGTCCCATCGTGGACACCTGGTGGCAGACAGAGACCGGGATGCAGATGATCACCACCATGGTGGGTGAGCCCATGCGGCCGGGATTTGCAGGAAGGCCTATCCCGGGGGTGATTGCAGACGTGGTTGACAAGCAGGGCAATCCCGTGGCCCCCGGAAACGGGGGGTTCCTGGTGATCAAGAAACCCTGGCCGGCCATGCTCCGCACGGTCTACAAGAACGATGAGCGCTACCGCACCTACTGGAATACCATCCCGAACTGCTACACTGCCGGTGACCTGGCAGTGAAGGGGAAGGGAGATGAGTATATCATGATCATCGGGAGGGCTGACGACATCATCATCGTAGCCGGCCACAACATTGGCACTGCCGAGGTGGAGAGTGCACTCGTCTCCCACCAGTCCGTGGCCGAGGCCGCGGTCATCGGGAAGCCCGAACCCATGAAAGGAAATATTATAAAGGCCTTTGTGATACTTCGGGTGGGTTTCTCCCCGAGCGAGAAGCTCAAGTCCGACCTGATCTACCACGTGCGCATGACACTTGGGCCCATTGCGATGCCCTCGGAGATCGACTTCGTGGACAAACTCCCGAAGACCCGGTCCGGGAAGATCATGCGACGGGTGCTGAAGGCAAAGGAGATGGGAATAGACCCGGGGGATGTCTCCACGCTGGAGGAATAAACCCCCGCATTTTTCTGATAGGAAAAGGACTCCTATGTCTACTGATGGGACCTTATTCGGCATGCCTGCCGAGAGAGGGCGCTGGGTGCTGGTCATCCTCGGGATGATCATCAACCTGTGCCTCGGGAGCATCTACTCCTGGAGCGTCTTTGTCAAGCCGCTGACCGATTACTTCACCGGGACTCTTGGCCAGCAGGTCACCGCAAACGATGTGCTGATGCCATTTTCGGTCTTCCTGGCCTTCTTTGCCATAGCCATGCCCCTGACCGGGAAGTACATCGACACACTCGGGCCCCGCAGGGTGACCATCATCGGGGGAATTCTCACCGGGCTCGGGTGGCTGCTCGCGTCAACGGTCACATCTGTCCAGATGCTCTACCTGGTCTACGGAGTGATAGGGGGAATAGGGGTGGGTATTGCCTACGGCGTACCGGTGGCAGTCTCAGCCCGTTGGTTCCC
>JALOPW010000011.1 GCA_025453675.1 Methanolinea sp. | reverse complement strand
CCGGTTCCGGATGTCCCTTGAGCAGCGGCCGTGCTGGTTGGGGTGGGAGCAGGTGTGACTGTTTCATCCCCTGTGGGAATAACGAGTCCTGCACTCCCCTGGAGGGAGTTCCCCTCGTCGTCGTCGATCCGGACAGCACCATATTCCACGGCCAGCGGACCGTCTTTGAAACAATAGATCGAAAGGGTGGCGATGACAATACCTGTGGCATTCATCTCTACTCCCTGCCTGGTATCTACTGCTTTTATCCATACCTCCGGGGAGGAAAGGGGTGAATTCTCAGTGATTCCTGCCCAGGGCGGATACTCTACTTCCCGGAATTCACCCAGTCCTCTGTCCTTTAGGGAGAGGGATATTCTGTAGCCGGAGATGCCCCCCGGAGCCTGGTCGAGCACAATATCGACCTTGACCGTCTCACCGGCCTTTCCCTGGTCCGGCCCCTGGAAAGAGAGGCTTTGTGCAGCGACCATGCCGCTTGCTGCGACGACAGCGAGCGCGATGATGCAGAGGGCAAGATATCTTGGCCCGTTCCTTCGAATTGCAGGCATTATAATTCACATCCCTCGTGTCAATGTGTCTGTATGCCTGTTCTCTACAAATATGTTGGTCTTTCCGAGGTTTTATTCATGCACTCCCCTGGTGCTGATCCACAACTGAAGGGTAGATATAGAGCGGCAGTGAACACTGCATGGAGGATTCTCATGCCAGAGGATGAATACCGGGTCCTGGAGGTGAAGCACGGGAAGGTGTCCTGTCTTCCAGGAAAGGATGAGACTGTAGAACACTGCAGATTCTGCGTACACTCCCGGTATTTCCGGGTGAAAGGGGTCTTTGTGAAATCACCGGCACTTGCCTTCTGCCTCCGGCACCGTGACGCCGACGAGGTGGATATGCGGACCGTTGAGGCCGTAAAATGCGGTGACAAGCGTGGAGAGGGCTACCGGAGCATGATGAGTATCATCGGGTGACGAAATCTCCGGGCAGACTGAACTGGTATCAGGTCTTCCAGAACTCGTACCATTTTCTGCTCTGGTAAGGGACTCCCCGTATCTCCCGGTTCCACTCCACCTCGATGGTGTGGTGCATCAGCCTGACCTCCTCGGCAAGGGTTGACAGGCCAGACTTCACCTCGGAGATGGCCTGCCTGAGGTCATTATACTCTTCAAAAGTCCTCGTCTGGGTGAAGGTGACCGGAGTTCCATCGGTGAGCCTGGCATATCCTGTCTCTATGCATTCAAGGATAGCCCGGTTTCTGTCAAGGCCGTGTTCTTTTGCAAATTTATCGACAAGGTCCATGGTGTCCGGGTCAATGGTGATTGACACTCGCATGGGCATGGTTCTTCCTCCTCACTCTCTCCTCTCCGAGTGATTTTGTTCTTCCACCTTGAAATATCTCCCTGTTCCCTCACCTTTGGGAGGCATGCGTTGAATGAGAGGCACAGGGAAGGGTAAACCACGCAAACGCTGTCAACCCTGTTCCGGAAAAATCAGGACGCAAAAGAAATACCGGGATTGCGCCCAGGAAAAGACATGAACTCCACACCTGGTCGTCAGTATGAACCGGGCTGTCGAATTCTGCGTCTCATTCGAAATATGGAAGAATGAGGTCCATGCGCACATGGTCCGAGAACAGGGCTGCAAGATCCTCGTAGGGATCAGGATCACCGGAGTCAGGAACATAACAGAGTCCCCTCCTGGCATAGAGGCAGGTGAGCAGGGCATCCACCGCAGAGGCATTCGAGAAAAGTCCATGCAGGTAGGTGCCAAAGACCAGGCCATCGGGGGTTGCTGCCCCCTCCCCCCGGAATGCCTCTTCGACTGCACCGCGCTCCGTCACCCCCATGTGAATCTCGTATCCCGATACCCGACCCATCGCCGAGAGTAAAGGGCCGATTGGCCGTGCTTCCAGGGTCACCTGCTCTGTCTTCTTCTCGTAACGGTCAAAACGGGTCACCACGTCAAGTATTCCTATCCCCCGGTGGATGCCCTGGCAGGACTCCACGCCCGAATCTACCACTTCGCGTCCGAGCATCTGGTAGCCCCCGCAGATACCTATGATGGGAATACCCTCGTTGCGCGCGTGCCTTATCTCATCCGCGGTCCCGGATATCCAGACCTGTGCAAGATCTTCCACGGTATTCTTGGTGCCAGGGATGATGATGCAGTCAAAGTCCCGCAGGGGGTTACCGAGTGGGATATATTCCACTCTGGCCCGTTTTTCCAGGTGCTCGAAATCGCAAAAATTGGAGATGTGGGGCAGCCTGATGATGCCGATACGTACCGGGTGATCAATTGACTTCTTCTCCCCGATGGAGAGCGAATCTTCGCTTGGGAGGTCGATACGTGCATACGGGAGCACTCCGAGCACCGGGACACCGCTGATCTTCTCCAGGATCTCAATCCCCTGTGCAAAGATCTCCGGGTCTCCCCTGAATTTATTGATGATTACACCCTTTACCAGTGGAGCGATATCATCCGGGAGGAGTTTTATGGTTCCGTAAACCTGGGCAAACACTCCTCCCCGTTCGATGTCTGCCACCAGGATGATGGGATATTTGAGTGCCCTGGCAAGGAGCACATTCGCAATGTCCCGCGAATAGAGGTTCATCTCAGCAGCCCCGCCGGCCCCCTCCACGACCAGGTGCCCGTAGTCCTCCTCCAGGACACGCGCAGCGGAAAGTGCCTGTTCGAGGAGAAAACCGGTTTCAAGGTAATAATCCCTTGCGGGGACGTCTTTGTAGGGATGACCCATCAGCACCACCTGGGAGGTGGCATCACCTTTGGGTTTGAGGAGGATGGGGTTCATCTCCGCCCGCGGTTCTGCCCGGGCGGCAAATGCCTGCATGGCCTGCGCAATCCCAATCTCGCACCCGTCGCTCGTCACATAGGAGTTCAGGCTCATGTTCTGGGATTTGAATGGAGCCACGCTGATCCCCCTGTTTGCAAGCACTCTGCAGAGCGCTGCGACTACCGTACTCTTTCCGGCATGCGAGGAGGTGCCAAGCACCATCAGGGACATGTGAGTAAAAATATGCGTGAATTTAAATAAAGGGCATTCCTCTCTCTCGTAATGGAACTCTGTGATCCTGCAAAGGTACTGCTCGCCAGCCGGTACCTGCTGCCAGGAGAGACCCCGGAAGATATGTGCAGGAGGGTAGCCCGGGCGGTAGGAGCAGAGAAGAACGGCCGGTTCGTAGAGATACTCGAAGAATTACGCTTTTTACCCAATTCTCCCACCCTTATGAATGCAGGGACACCTCCCGGCCAGCTCTCTGCATGCTTCGTCCTGCCTGTCGACGACTCCATCCGGCAGATCTTCTCGATACTCGGGTACATGGCCCTCATCCATAAAAGCGGTGGGGGTACAGGGTTCTCCTTCTCCCGGGTGCGTCCAAGGGGTGATATGGTTGCTGGCACGGCAGGGGTGGCGAGTGGTCCTCTCTCGTTCATACGTGTCTACGATGAGGCCACGAACGCCCTTCGGCAGGGTGGGAAGCGAAGGGGTGCCAACATGGGCGTACTCGCGAGCAGCCATCCGGACATCATGGAGTTCATCAGGGCAAAAGAGAAGGGGGGGTTGCAGAACTTCAACCTCTCAGTAGGATTTGACAGGGCATTCTTCTCGTGCATGGAGAAGGGTCGAAGGTACGGGCTGGTCAACCCGCGGGATGGATCGGTAGGGGAGGAGATTGACCCCGGGACCTTGTGGAACGCGCTTGCCCTATCAGCCTGGAAATGCGGTGATCCGGGGGTGCTCTTCCTTGACCGCATCAACGAGACGAATCCTGTGCCGGGGCTCGGGGAGATAGAGGCCACCAATCCCTGCGGTGAACAGCCCCTCCTCCCCTGGGAGAGCTGCAACCTTGGGAGCATCAACCTCTCCCGCTGCATGAAAAAAGATGAAATGGATTGGGAGACACTCTCCGAGACGGTCTGGCTGGCGGTGGAGTTTCTGGATGCCGTCATTGATGTGAACCAGTTTCCCCTTCCCCTGATCCGTAACTGCACCCTCCGGACACGGAAGATAGGGCTCGGCGTAATGGGATTTGCAGATATACTGATCCAGATGGGAATCCCTTATCAGTCGGGTGACGCACTCTCCATCGGAGAACGGATCATGCGCTTCATCCAGGACGAGTCTCACGAGGCATCCCGGACGCTGGGGGAAGAGAAAGGCTCTTTCCCGTCCATCGACCAGAGTATCTATTCCGGACCCATGAGAAATGCCACCGTGACCACCATCGCACCTACCGGGTCGCTGCATCTGATTGCCTGCACCAGCAGCGGAATTGAGCCGCTCTTCTCGTGTTCCGGGGAGAGGGTGATCGATAAAAAGACCTTCCGGATCATGCACCCTGCGCTGGAACGCCTCCTTAAAGATGTTCCCCATGGGAGTGACCTTCTCGAGAAGGCGAGGAAGACAGGAAGCGTGCAGGGCCTTGCGGTATCCAGGGAGATCCAGGAACTCTTCAGGAACGCTGGGGAGATGGACCCCAAATACCACGTGAGGATGCAGGCAGCCTTCCAGAAATACGTGGATAATGCCGTCTCAAAGACGGTAAACCTTCCCGAAGATGCCACGGTTGAAGAGATATCCCGCATTTTTTTCCTCGCCCGTGAACTGGGCTGCAAGGGAATCACAGTGTATCGCTACCGCAGCCGGAAAGACCAGGTGCTCTCCCGGGGGTGCGATACCTGCAGGGTGGATACGCTTGTCCCTTAAGCTGCCCGGATATAGTCTCAATTACATTGTTATCCTGGCTTTGCAGGGTTTTGGGGATGCCAACAAATATATAAAGAGAACTTGAAGGTACTTGTAATGAATGGTGGGATTTGTCCAACGTGTGGACTGCCGAAAGAGTTATGCATCTGTGAAGAAGTCGCAAAGGAACAGCAGCGGATCAGCGTCAAGGTCGACAGGAGACGTTACGGGAAAGAAGTGACCGTTATCGAGGGTTTGAACCCGACGGATATCGACCTTGAGGACCTCTCAAAGTACATGAAAGGGAGACTTGCCTGTGGTGGAACGGTGAAGGGGACCTCTATCGAACTGCAGGGCAATCACAAGGAGAGGGTCAAGGATCTGCTGGTGAACAAGGGATACAGCGTGGACAATATCAACTGAAATGAGATAAAACCTATTTTTTATTCTTTTTCTTTTTTGGCTTGACCATGGAGAGGAGGTCCACGAGATAGCTGCCCTCCCCCCTGCCTACCCCCACGACCCTCTCGTCAGAGCTCGCCATCTTCTCGATATTCAACTCATACGTTCCCGGGGATACAATCCGGATGCTCTCCAGCCTGTCATAGGCAGGAAGGGGCACCACGTCCTTATTCTCCTCCTCCTGAAACGTCTTCTCCACTTTTTCAGGCAGGACAACCGGGGGTTCTGGTTCCTTCTCCCGCTCGACAAGAGGCACAAAAATGAATTTTTTCCCACCGCACTCCCTGCAGCCCTTGAGGATCTCGCACTCGTTGGTCCGGTATTCTCTCCCGCAGTTGACGCATCGGTGTGGCATCCGCTCACCGCGTGGAGACCCAGGCGCTGATGATGTCTTTCTCCTTTTTTATCATCCGCAGCTGGTTTGCAGGGCCGATCACAGTCAGCCGCGACTCGATGGCCGATCTCCCGAGCAGCTTCTGGAGGAAGCCGGGGCTCTGGTCCTTTGACGGGTAGGTCTCGATCTCAATACCATTGAAGCCGTCAGGAAGGATCTCCCTCATGGTCATCTCTATCAGGGTACTCTGCTCCTCCGGGGAGAGTCCCTTTTCAAGAATGATGATAGTCCCCTTCCTCACATGGTCAAGAATGAGGTGAATCTTCTCCATGGAAGTGAGGGTTGCGAGTTTTTCGGACGATATCAGGTCAATCTGGACTCCTTGCATGCTCCACACCTACCCAAAATGCTCCACCATCTTCTCATACAGATCCTCTATGTTCTTCCCGTCCAGGCAGGATATTGGCACCACAGGATGCTGGGGAAACGCACTCCGTATGCGCTGCGGGGATGCATCGGGGAGGTCAATCTTGTTTGCCACGATGATCACCGGAAGCTTTCGGCTCTCGATGATCCCAATCATCATGATATTGACCTGCAGGAAGGGATCCTCAGTGGCATCCAGCATATACATGACTCCGTTGATATCCTCCCGGAGCCAGTGCATGGCCTCTGCCACTCCTTCAGTGGCCTCCCGGGCCCGTATGACCGCTGTCTCCTTGTCCATCCCATACTCCAGAAAGTCCTTGTAATCGATCTTGGTCGTCACTCCCGGAGTATCAACAATATCAATGGTGATGTTGCTCCCGTTTGAGCCGATGATGCTGATATCAGTCTTCCGCACAGCCCGCCGGGTCTCATGCGGGATCTCACTCACCAGGCCCACATTCTCCCCGGTCCAGTCCCTGGCAATACGATTGGCGAGTGTGGTCTTCCCGGCATTTGGCGGGCCGTATATTCCGATTCTGGCTCTCTTTTTCTGGAAAAAAGCCATAAGGAATCTTGAGAGACGCTTCTTGGTCTGGACCAGGATATTCATGGTATACCTCTTCATGACTCCGACTGGATGATATACCCCCGGGGTCATGTGAATCTGTTACTATCCTTTTAGGGGAAGGTGGTAATTAGATTTATTATCCCCGATTTGCGACTCGGGGAAATTGCAGAAAGTATATACACTCCATTTGCCGTATTGGTAACTGCAATAAACCCACTTGTGTCAACAACATGGAGGTGATTGATTGAAAAAATCATCCGATACCATCCGCTTCGATACCCGGGTGCCTGTTCGGGAGGTCATGCGGCGCAACCCCACTACTATAGGATATGAGGGGACTGTTGCCCGTGCGGCCATGCTCATGTGCCGGGATGAGGTGGGAAGCTGCATCGTGCTTGGCCGCGATAACCTCCCTATCGGGATAGTTACCGAAGAGGATTTCAATTGCAAGGTAGTGGCCAAGGATCTCAGACCCGGAGCCATCCAGGTCAATGAGATAATGAGTACTCCCCTCATCACCATCAGCGCAGACAAGTATGCGAAGGATGCGGCTCACATGATGATCAAGCACCGTGTCCGGAGACTTCCTGTGGTTGACGAGGAGAACAAGGTTATTGGAATTGTAACAGTTCGTGACATTCTCACGGTATCCACAGAGATCAATGAGCTGATGAATGACCTGGTAGAGATCAACCGCCTGGAAGATGTGGAGGTAGGGGTCTGCAGCAGGTGCGGCCAGATGTCAGATGATCTCAGACGGATCGACAACCTGATGCTCTGTCCGTCATGCCGTGAGGAGGAACTGCTACAATGAAAATGGCCCGGGATTTCATGGTCGATGTACCGGTCCTGAAATATGATGAAAAAGTCACCAGGGCCAGGCAGGTGCTCCGTGACGATGTCTATCGCGAGATATACGTGCATGACGGGAAGCGCAGGCTCATGGGTTACGTGGACATATCCGGGGTGCTCACCGTCACGGCGACGAGATCGAATGTGACCATAGAGGGCTTCATGAAAGAGATCCTCCCCGTAAGCCCGGGGTCCTCCATTGAGGACGTGGTGAAGGGGATCCAAAAGAACGGCACTGACAGCATCCCCGTGGTTGATGAACAGGGCCAGGTACTTGGAGGGGTACTTCTCTCTGAGATCTTCCCGGTGATCATCACCCGGCACAAGCTTGGAGGGACGGTGGAGGATTATATGTCCAGGAAAGTGGTGGAGTGCCCGGCCGACGAGCCCATCCACAGGATCCATATCCTGATCACCGAGAGCGGGTTCTCCGCGTTTCCGGTGGTCAAGAAGAAGCGCCTGGTGGGGATCATATCCCGCCGGGATCTGCTCAAGGATGGCAGATGGCGGGCGTCCGCGGACGGGGCATCGAGCACCCCTGTCGCGGGAGTGATGACCACACCTGTGGTCACCATCTCTCCTGGGGAAAGCCTGCAGAAGGCTGCAGAGATGCTGGTCAGGCATGATATCAGCCGCCTCCCTGTTCTTGAGGGAGAGAACCTGGTAGGCATCATCGATCGGCATGATGTGCTGAATGCGATTCCGTGAACATTGAATAAGAACGAGATGTCCCGAAGTTCATCATGGCACCGGGATGTCATAGCAATACATTATAGGGGCCAGATATGGTGCATCACAGTGAGAAGAACTTCAAACAGAGTGACAAACTTCTGAAAATGCCCGGAAAATTTGATCGAGGCCCGGTAGAATTCAAATCAAGGGTCGTCGAGCAGGAGGGGGAGATAATGGCCATCGGCACGGGTGATGTGGTCTCGGTACCGCAGACCATGAGCATCCTCGGGGCGGTGGAGACTATGACCCGGTGTGGTTTCCGTCGGCTGCCGGTGGTGGATGCAGGTTCCCGAAAATTGCGAGGGATTGTCACTTCAGGGGACGTGATCAACTTTCTGGGAGGTGGGGACAAGTTCAACCTCGTCCAGGTGAAGCACGAAGGGAACCTGCTCTCGGCCGTCAATGAGAGCATCAGGAGCATCATGACATCGCAGGTGACAACTCTTCCTGATTCTGCATCACTCCGTGATGCCATCGATATCATCACCGGGAAGATGATCGGGGGGATCCCCATCCTCGATCAGGATCAGGCCCTTGCAGGTATCGTCACGGAGAGGGACGTCATGACAGTGCTCGTGAACGAGAGGGTCTCCTGCACTGTGGAGGAGATTATGAGCCGGTCCCTGCGGGTCACCGATCCCGACTGCCCGATAGGAAAAGTCACCCGGGAGATGACCAAGTACCGGTTCCGCAGGCTGCCGGTGGTGAGTGACGAGGTGCTCTACGGTATCATCACCACCACTGACATCATGAAATACCTGGGGAGCAAGCGGGTATTTGACCAGCTGGTGACCGGAGATATCGCAGAGGTGATGGCCCTCCCGGTGAGAACCCTGGTTTCCGGGAACCTCTACACCACCACGCCTGACAGGAGTGTCAACCAGGCCGCAGGGGAGATGGTAAAGAGGAACGCAGGTGCTCTCCCGGTGATTGAGGATGCAAGGCTCATCGGGCTCGTGACGGAATTCGACCTGGTCAAAGCACTCTCAAGGGGGTGAATCTCATGCAGGCACAAGATATCATGACCTCCCCGGTCTACATTGTCAGTCCCGGGGAGCACGTGGCGTATGCACGAAACCTGATGCTCAAGCACAAGATCTCCCGCATTCCGGTCGTTGAAGCCGGGATTCTGGTGGGTATCCTTACCAAGAAGGACATCGGATACCGCCTGCGGCAGAGTGAACCTATCTGGAGGAGGAGGCCTATCGACAATATCCCAGTAAACATCCTGATGACGCGGGAGCCGCTCACGATCTCCACCACCACCACGAGCCGCGAGATAGCAAGCCTCATGATCCAGTGGGATATCAGCGGGCTGCCGGTGATAGATGAGGGGGAGATCGCGGGCATTGTGACCAAGTCAGACTTCATGCGTTCAGCAGCAGTCAATTCCCTGAAACAGACCGTGGCGGACGTCATGGAGGACGCCATCACTGTCAGCAGGTATCACTCCCTCGACCATGTTATCGATATCATGAAGGAAAGGAATGATAAGGTAGTCGTCGTCAATAATGATGGCACACTGGCAGGCATCATCACGGAGAGCAACCTGGCATTCTACCTCTACGAGACAGAGAGAAGAGAACTGCCCAAAAAAGACGTGATGATGCTGCGGCGGGGGGAGCCTGGCGGGAGGAAGCAGCACCGCTATGTGATGGTGGCTGCGGCTGTCGCCGAGGACCTTATGTCCCGCCCGGTCATCACCATCGGCTGTGGTGAGAAACTGACCGAGGCCGTGAATGTAATGCAGGCGAACCACATCAACAGCGTGGTTGCAGTGGAAGGCAACGAGATCAAAGGAATTTTGAAAAGAGACGATATAATCCGGGAAGTAACAGTATGAGCGACGATATTCTCGTAAAGGACATCATGTCCAGGCCGGTCACCATCTCCAAGTCCGCACCCATCACCGATGCCCTGGACAAGATGCTGGACGAGGGCATTGACCCCCTTATTGTGATGAATCAAAACATGGTGGTGGGCACGGTCTCCAGGCAGAGCGTGGCTGAGAAACTTGGCACCAAGAGGAACTCCTCCATGTCCCCCACATCCATCCATGTGGCAAATACCGTGGAGGAGGACTTCACCACGGTATACCCGGACCAGGACCTGGACGTGGTTATCCCCCTGCTCCAGGCCTACAAGCTGGTGGTGGTCTATGACGAGGACCACCGGCTAGTGGGGCAGGTGACCGCGGGGGAGATCCTTCGTGTCATGCGCCCAACAGGGGCGCTCGCGGATGTCATGGAGCCTGCATGCACCATTGATGTCGATGAGCGGGTAGTGCACTGGAGGCGGCGGATGATCGATGACAACCTCCACCGCTGCGTGGTCACCGAGAACGACCAGATCGTAGGCATAGTGACCGAGACAGACGTGGCAGTCTCGATGCGAAGATTCCGGGAGCTGGTAGAGGACCGGCACCAGGATCATCGCATCCGAAACCTGCTCGTCAAGGATATCATGACGAGCCCTGTGCTTACAGTCGAAGCAAGTGCAAGTATCGACGAGGTGGTGGATCTCATGCTCGCGAAAGGTATCAGTTCCATTCCCGTGACAAGCCGGGGAAAGATTGCCGGGCTTATCACCCGGGGATCTTTGATAAAAGCCCTCTGAATATTCTTTTTCTTCGGTATTCAACTCAAGGCCCCTTTTTGTGGGCCCTGGGTCCCTCACCGGCGCTCTTCCCGGGCCTGCGCACATTTCTTATCGCTTGCCTGTCCACCTATGTACAATGGCAGGAAATAAAGGGAAGGGCCCAGGGCAACCAGGTGGAATCGAGACGATCCTGGGTCATCCTGTGAAAATCGAGGGCCAGAATGCGATGCGTGCAACCCATCCGGTTCAACCTTCGGGGGACGTGGCAGAACTTCTCCAGGGAATGGCAAAGACAGGGTTCCAGGGGAGAAAACTGGGCGAATCGGTGGAAATATGGAAAGAGATGCTGCAGGACCCGGAGGTCATTATCTTCTTTGGCCTCTCTGGGGCCATGCTCCCGGCGGGTATGCAGAGAGTCCTTATCGAGATGGCCAGGCGCCACTACATCGACGTAGTGGTCTCTACGGGGGCAAATATATTCCATGACGTGTGCGAGCACCTGGGTGTCTGCCACTACCTTGGCCATCACCATGTCAGTGACGCCGAACTCTATGAGAAAGGGATAGATCGCATCTACGATGTGTTTGCATTCGAAGAGGAGTTCCGGTGGGTAGATCGCGGATTTGCGAATTTTGCCGAGAAGATAGCACCGTTCAGGGGATCATCCCGGGAATTTTTACAGCGTTTTGGCGAGTGGCTCGTAAGGGAGGTGCCAGGCCGTGAATCATTTCTCTCCACCTGCGTGCAGGAAGGCATCCCTGTCTTTGTCCCTGCTCTCTGCGACTCTTCTATTGGGATCGGGGCACTTATTGCCAGGAGAAGAGGAGTACAGATTGATATCGACCAGATCTCCGATACCGACGAGGTCACCTCTCTTGTGGAAGAGGTGAAGAAAACAGGAGTGGTCTACGTGGGAGGTGGCGTGCCAAAAAACTTCATCCAGCAGACACAGGTGATCGGGTCAATTCACGAGAAGGACCTGGGTGGCCATGATTATGCCATTCAGTATACGACGGATTCTCCCCATTGGGGAGGCCTCTCAGGGTGCACGTTCGAGGAGGCCATAAGCTGGGGGAAGGAGTCTGCAGGGACCATGCATGTGCAGGTGCACGTCGATGCGACGATTGCGCTGCCCATTGTGATCTCTGCGCTCGTGGGGGGAGGCGTGCAGCGGGTCGAAAAGAAGGGAGCGAAGAGAGAGAGGATTTTTCGGCAGGGAGTTGAGTAACCTGGTACTGGGATAGCCTGATCAAGCACCTTTTTCTGAAAAAAAATCCTCATATACTCCTGCATATTCTCATGGATCTGCCACCTGCGCCTTTACGTATTCTCTATGTCGATGATGAACCTGCACTGCTGGATATCTGCAGGATTTTTCTTGAGAAGGGTGGTGGTTTTGAGGTTATTACGGAAAGTTCCGGGTTCAGTGCCCTTGACCGTCTGGCAGGAGAGCATTTCGATGCGGTAATCTCCGATTACCAGATGCCTGGAATGGACGGGATCGAGTTCCTGAAGGAGGTCCGGGCACGTGGGGACACCATCCCGTTCATTATATTCACCGGGAAAGGGAGGGAAGAGGTGGTCATCCAGGCATTGAACGAAGGGGCAGACCACTATCTGCAGAAGGGCGGCCATCCAAAGGCACAATTTGTTGAACTTGCGCATAAGGTGAAGACATCCATACGCAGAAAAAAAGCAGAAGCTGACCTGCGGGAGAGTGAAGAGAAGTATCGCCTGCTGGTAGAGATCAACCGGGACATCATCTTCTCCATGAACTCCCACGGCATCATAACATATGTCAGTCCCCAGGCCCTTGCACAGGTGGGATATCAACAGGACGAGATAATCGGGAGAGATTTCTCTTCATTTGTCCATCCCTGTGACCTGGAAATGCTTGCCCTGCATACGCATGAACATTTTAAAGGTGCCAACCAGGTATCTTCCGACCAGTTCCGGCTTCGTATGAAGGACGGAAGGTACCGCTGGTTCGAGGACAAGAGCATCTATACCCGGGATGTCCATGGTCAACCCGTCCTCATCGGGACCCTCCGCGATATCACCGAGAGGAGGAAGCAGGAGGAGGCCCTGCGGCTGAACCAGCTCTCAGTGGACCGGGCAGCGGACGGGATTGTGTGGATCTCTCCGCGGGGCAGAATTTTATACGCGAATGATCAGGAGTGCCGAATGCTCGGCTATTCCAGGGAAGAACTGCTCGGGATGTCGGTCTGGGACATCAATCCGGAACGGACTCCAGAATCATTCAGCCAGCGCTGGGAGATGTTGAGGGAGGAAAAGACCTGGGTCATGGAGAGCAGCCACATGAAAAAGACCGGGGAGATGATCCCGGTCGAGGTGGCGGGCCACTACATATCTGTTGGCGACAATGAGGCGTATTACGCGTTTGTCCGGGACATCACACATCGAAAAAAGGTTGAATCTGCGCTCCAGGAGAGCGAGGAGAAGTACCGGTTACTGGTAGAACACAGTGACGATGTTATTTATATCCACCAGGGCGCGTATTTCCTCTTCCTCAACAGGCGGGGACGGGAGATACTGGGACATTCCGAGGATGAGATAGGCACCATTCCCATATGGGAATTCATCCACCCTGATGATCGTGAACAGACGATGGAATACAGCAGGAAGAGATTCCTCGGAGAGGAAGTCCCCTCGTGTTACGTGGCCAGAGTCCTCCTCAGATCAGGGGAGGTGCGGTATGGTGAATTTTCGGTCAACAGGACTCTTTTCCATGGTCAGCTGGCGACAATAGGTATCGTCAGGGATGTCACGGCCAGACATCAGGCCGAGGAAGCGCTGCGGGAGAGCGAAGAGAAGTACCGGACGCTGGTTGAACACACTCAGGACGGGGTATTTATCATCCAGGAAGGGCGCCTGGTGTCCATGAACCCTGCTTTCACCGCGATGACCGGATATGGGGAGGAGGATGTGGGGGTACCCCTGCAGGAACTGATTACTCCCCACGACCTGGAGAAGGTTGTCCGCACCTACCAGGACCGGCTTTCAGGCAAACCCGTTCCTGAGGCATATGAGTTTTGCGGGGTGCACAAGGATCGAAGGACTATCCTCTATCTCAGAATGTCAGTTGGCCTTGGGGTCTTCCGGGGGAAGCCTTCCAGCATCGGAACAATCCGGGATGTAACCAGGGAGAGAGAGGAGAGACGGGCATTGCGGGAGAGCGAGGAGCGTTATCGCCGCCTTCTGGAACAGTCATTTGATGCAGTTATCGTTCACCAGAGCGGGAAGATAGTGCTTTCAAACGACCAGGCGGCAAGGATTGCCGGCGGGACCAGCGGTGAGGATCTTGTGGGAAGAGCAATTTCTGATTTTGTTCACCCTGAGTCCCGCGAACTGGTGCAGGAGCGCGTCTCCAGGATGACAGAGCGACCCGGGACAGCCATGCCCCTGGTGGAGGAGATGTTCACCCGGATGGACGGCACCACCGTGGACGTCGAGGTGATGGCCACCTCATTCATTTACCAGGGGAGACCTGCGGTGCAGGTGATATTCAGGGATATAAGCCAGCGGAAAGAGGCAGAACGCGAATTGCAGAAGGCAAACCAGAAACTCAACCTGCTCTCAGGCATCACCCGCCATGATATCCTGAATAAGGTCCTGGTGGCCTCTGGGTTCCTATCCCTGGCTGAGCAGGAGGCAGATGATCCTGCACTCCGGTCCTACCTGGAAAAGACCGGAAAAGCCCTCCGCGATATCAGAGAACAGATACAATTCACCGGCGAGTATCAATCCATCGGGACCGGGAGACCGGTGTGGGTGAACGTGAGAGAGACGATTGAAAGGGCGCTCTCAGGTCTGGATCTCACCGCCATAAAAGTGGATATCATGGTAAAAGACCTGGAGATAATCGCAGATCGCCTCATCGAGCGGGTCTTCTTCAACCTTCTTGACAATTCGGTGAAACACGGCAGGACGCTGACCCGCATCAGGATCGGGGCCTACCAGGCCGGGGAAACGCTGGTCCTGTTCTTTGAAGACAATGGATCAGGTATTCCTGTCAGGGAGAAAAATGCGATATTCTCTCACGGATATGGGAAGAATACCGGCCTCGGTCTCTTCATGGCCAGGGAGATCCTTGGTATTACTGATATCGGCATCAGGGAAACAGGAGTAGAGGGCCAGGGTGTAAGGTTTGAAATGCTCGTTCCTGCGGGAAAGTTCAGGTACCTGGCATGATGCCCGGTGAAGTGGGCTATGAGGCTCATGGCAGGGGGGTCGTGGAAAGGATTTTTATAACCGGCCATCATAATAATAAAGCACCATTCATGGAGCAGCACCTGCGGGGTGCTGCGAGTATCGAAAGATGCGAGATTCTCTGTTGAGGTAGCCAAGCCAGGTATGGCGCAGGTTTGCTAAACCTGTGTCCCCTTGGGACTCGAGGGTTCAAATCCCTCCCTCAGCGCTTCAGAAGAATTCTCACAAATCAGAGAGGGATTGGATGGCTCAGGAAGAAGAGATACGGTATTTCGTACGGATCAGCAACACCGACCTGGACGGCACAAAGCCAGTCCTCACCGCCCTTACCGGGATCAAAGGTGTGGGGAGGCATACTGCCTCTGTCATTGCTACTATGGCAAAGGTCAACGGCCGGGAACTGATGGGAAAGCTGAAGGAAGAGGATGTGGAGAAACTGCGCGAAGTGGTGGACGGGTATTCCCAGAAAGTCCCTGACTGGATGGTCAACCGGCCAAAGGATGTATACACCGGCGAGGCACGTCATCTCCTCGGGACTGAGGTCTCCACCACCCTTGACGAGGACATCAACCTCATGCGGAAGATCCGCAGCTACAGGGGTATTCGCCATGAGACCGGCCAGAAGGTGCGGGGCCAGAGGACAAAGTCCACCGGTCGTACTGGCGCCACCGTGGGCGTGAAGAGGAAGAAGGAGTAATCACCAGGTGAGTTTCGATGGGATATCCGGGAAAGAACCACAAGCAGTACCAGACCCCCAAGCGGCCTTTTGAGAAGACCCGCATTGAGGAGGAGAACCGCCTGATGATCGAGTATGGCCTGCGGAACAAGCGGGAGGTGTGGAAGGCAGCCAGTCACCTGCGCCGTTTCCGCAAGGCGGCCCGTGACCTGCTGGCACTCATGTCCACCGGGACGGACCGGGCACTCTTCGAGGCCAAGAAGGCGGAGTTGATCGGGCACCTGCAGCGTACTGGACTCCTCGGCCCTGATGCAGATATCGACAACGTCCTCTCCCTGAAGGTCCAGAACCAGCTGGAGAGGCGCCTGCAGACCCTTGTATACCGGCAGGGCCTTGCGCGGTCCCCAAAACAGGCGCGCCAGATGATCACCCATGGACATATCGCGATTGGGGGAAAGCGGGTGAGCATCCCCGGGTACAAGGTATCCAGGGCAGAGGAGACCGAGATCTCGTATTACAGCAGGTCACCGGTTGCGAATGCAGATCATGCCGAGCGGGCCCGGATTACCAGGACAGGGAGGTAAGCAATGGCAGGCGAGAAAGAAAAATGGGGGATTGCACATATCTTTGCCTCATTTAACAATACCATCATCACCGTAACCGACCTATCAGGTGCGGAAACGGTGTGCAAGAGCAGCGGGGGGATGGTGGTCAAGCAGGACAGGAACGAGAGTTCGCCGTATGCCGCAATGCAGATGGCATCCAACGTCGCCCAGACTGCCATGGAGAAGGGGATCGTCGGTGTTCACGTCAAAGTCCGGGCTCCAGGAAGGGGTAAGCAGCGCAGCCCCGGGCCGGGTGCACAGGCAGCCATCCGGGCCCTTGCCCGTGCCGGTATGCGTATCGGGCGCATCGAGGATGTCACCCCGGTTCCGCATGACTCAATCCGCCAGAAAGGCGGCCGAAGGGGAAGGAGAGTCTGATGGAAATCGTGTTCTCAAGCTTTGATGACTCTGCCGCCAGGTTCAGGCTTTCAGGAACAAGCCAGCCATTTGCCAATGCACTGCGCCGGGCCATGATAGGGGAGGTCCCCACCCTGGCAATCGAGGATGTTCGCATTTATGACAATACCAGTGCTCTCTTCGATGAGATGCTGGGTCATCGCCTTGGCCTGATCCCCATCCGCACCGATCTGAACTGCTATATCCCCCAGGATCACTGCAGTTGCGAAGGTGCCGGGTGTGACCGGTGCAGCGTGATGTTCACTCTCTCGGTGGAAGGCCCGGGGATGGTGTATTCCCGGGACCTGATCCCTCAGGACCCCCGTGCAGTCCCGGCCGTGGATGCGATTCCCATCGTAAAACTCGTCAAGGACCAGAAAGTGGTTCTCGAGGCGAGGGCGGTCCTCAACAAGGGGCGGGTGCATGCAAAGTGGCAACCGACCACAACCTGCGGATTCAAGAATTTTCCGGTGGTGGAGATCAGCGACAAGTGCGATGGGTGTGGCCAGTGCGTGGATGAATGCCCCCGGGGAATCCTCCTCGTACAGGGGGGCAGGGTTGCAGTGGTAGACGGACGGATCGAGGAGTGCTCGCTCTGCCGCCTGTGCGAGAGAGCCTGCCTGAACACGGGGATTGGGGAAGAATCGGCCATTCGGGTCAAATCTGAGGAATCCCGGTTTATATTCGTGGTTGAGGGAGAGGGATCCCTTCCCGTGGGCGAGATAATCCACAGGGCGCTTGAGTACCTGAAGAGTCAGTCGGACGAATTGTGCGAACAGATCGGTGAATTATCGGGAGTGACCGAGGATGACGAGGAGAACGAGTAACAAGACCAATCCCCGCCTGGTAAATCTGATTTCCCTGCTGAAGGATACATCCCGGCAGAACGAGGTGAACATCTGGCGGGATGTGGCGGTCAGGCTGGAAGCACCGGCACGTAATTATGCGGAGGTCAACCTGAGTAAGATCAACCGCTACGCCAGCAACGGAGAGATCATCGTGGTCCCGGGGAAGGTGCTCGGGAGCGGGATGCTGGAGATGTCGGTGAAGATTGCGGCGCTGACGTTTTCACAGTCGGCAGAGACCAAGATCATGGAAGCGAACGGCCAGTGCCTCACTATCGAGGAGCTGGTGAAGGACAACCCCAAGGGGAGCAAGATCAGGGTGCTCAGGTGAGGTGAGATGACCACAATCATCAATGGAGAAGGTCTCCTCCTGGGGAGGATGGCCAGTATAGTGGCGAAGCGCGCCCTCAATGGTGAGACTATTGCCATTGTCAACGCTGAGAAGGCCATTATATCCGGAAGCAGGGCCAGGGTGCTCTCTCTCTATAATCAGAAGAGGAGCCGGGGGTCGCGCGAGGGCGGACCATTCTTCCCCCGAAGACCCGACCACATCGTCCGGAGGACCATCAGGGGGATGCTCCCCTACAAGAGGGCCCCGGGGATGGAGGCATTCAAGCGGGTGAAGGTCTACGTGGGAGTCCCGGTGGGCCTTGTAGGACAGGAGATGGAAGTCCTCGAGGAGGCGCACATGAACCGGCTGAACACCCCAAAAACCGTCACGGTAGGTGCAGTAAGCACCTATCTGGGAGCCAGGTATTAGGAGAGATGATGGCATGGTGAAGATAATCAATACCAGTGGAAAAAGGAAGACAGCGATCGCCAGGGCGACGGTCCGGCCAGGAAAGGGCAGGGTAAGGATCAACTCCGTTCCCATCGACTTCTATCCGAATGAGATGGTACGGATGAAGATCGCAGAGCCCCTCCTTCTGGCCCCGAAGGCCATAGAGGGGATCGACATCTCCATCGACGTCAAAGGCGGCGGTATGATGGGACAAGCCGAGGCGGTTCGCACCGCACTTGCCAGGGGTATCCTTAAATGGTCGAATGATCCCCAGATCAAGGAGGTCTTCCTCTCATACGACCGCACTCTGCTTGTGAACGATTCCAGGCAGAAAGAATCGAAGAAACCCCATGGGCGGGGTGCGAGAAAGAAGTTCCAAAAGTCTTATCGTTGAGATATGGAAATTAATTGGGAGATCATACCGGCATGATACCCGTACGATGTTTCACCTGTGGGAAAGTCATCTCCCCTGCATATGATGAGTTCAAGCGCCGCAAGGAGGCGGGCGAGGATCCCAAAAAGATCCTCGACGACCTCGGCATGGATCGATATTGCTGTCGCAGGATGTTTCTCGCCCACAAAGAGATAATCGATGATCTCAATCCGTACCAATGAGGGGTCGTGGGGTAGCCTGGACCATCCTATGGCGTTCGGGATGCTGTGACCTGAGTTCGAATCTCAGCGACCCCATTATAAATCCATGTTTACATCTGAGGGTATATGAAGGAGACTTATACTCGGTATGAGCGGGCCAGGATCATCGGAGCCAGGGCACTCCAGATATCGATGGGTGCCCCTTTGCTCATCAGGACCAGCAGGATCGATCCGCTGGAGATAGCTCTTGAAGAGTTCCAGCACAACGTCATACCTATAACGGTGAAGAGGAAGTAGTCAGACATGACGGTCATCCGCAGCATTCAACTGCGCACCATACTGGATAGCAGGGGCAATCCCACCGTAGAGGCGGATATCCTTACCGATTCCGGCTTCGGGAGATCAGCAGCTCCCAGCGGGGCCAGCACCGGCCTGCATGAGGCAAAAGTAAAGGATCCGAAAGAGGCAGTTCCGTATGCGCACTCTCATCTCATCCCTGAACTGACCGGGACAGACTCCCGGGACCAGGTGGGCTTTGATTCCATCCTGCGGGAGGAAGACGGGACACCGGACTTCTCCGGCATCGGGGCGAATGTGGCAGTGGCCCTCTCTTTGGCAAATGCGAAAGCTGCGGCATCTTCGCTCGGATTGGAGCTGTACTCCTATCTCGGGGGGGTGTTCGTACCCGAAATGCCATTGCCGCTCGGCAACATCATCGGTGGTGGTGCGCACGCGCAGGGTGCAACCGACATCCAGGAGTTCCTGGTGGTTGCTACTGGTGCAAGCGGTCCCACGGAGGCGGCATTTGCCAATGCCCTGGTCCATAAAAAGGTGAAATCAATCCTGCAGACCACGGGCAGGGCATGTGGGAAGGGAGATGAAGGTGCATGGGCACCGCAGATCCGGGATATGGAGGCATTCGAGATCATGCACCAGGCCGTGGGTGAGGTCTCAGATGACCTCTCTATCTCCATCTCGATGGGGATAGACGTGGCTGCAAGCCAGATGTGGAAGCCGGAGGAAGGGCGCTACGTCGACAGGGATGCCAGTCGCATCACCGCGGATTATATCGCGTACCTTGCAGAGCTCGTGGATCGCTATAACCTGGTATACCTGGAAGATCCGCTTTATGAAGAGGATTTTTCCGGGTTTGCGGACCTCACCGCACAGGTAGGGGATCGGTGCCTGGTGTGCGGCGACGATCTCTTTGTGACCAATGCGGCCCGGATTGCAGAGGGGATCGAGACAGGGTCTGCAAACTGCGTCCTGATCAAGCCAAACCAGGTGGGAACCCTGACTGATACCTTCGAGGCCATCCACCTGGCCCACCTCCATGGCATGGACACGGTGATGAGCCACCGTTCCGGGGAGACCACAGACTCCACCATTGCCCACCTGGCCACGGCATTCGGGTGCGTATTCTTAAAGACCGGTGCTGTTGGCGGGGAGCGGATCGCCAAGTTGAACGAACTGATGAGAATCGAGGAACAGATAGCATGACAGAGACTGAAATGGAAATTGAACTGAAAGAGCCGCTGGTTCCCGTGGAAGAGTACCTTGCCGCGGGTGTGCACATCGGCACCCAGCAGAAGAGCAAGGACATGATGAAGTTCATCTACCGGGTGAGGGGTGACGGACTTTATATTCTGGATATCCGGGAGACCGACGAGCGGATCAAGACCTCCGCCAAGTTCCTCTCCCAGTTTGACACAACAGGCATCCTGATAGTCACTTCCCGGCAGTATGGGCAATACCCTGCGCAGAAATTTGCAGAGGCCATCGGGGGCATCGCGGTGACCGGCCGGTTCATCCCGGGGATGCTTACCAATCAGAACCTGGCCAATTATATCGAGCCACAGGTTCTGGTGGTCACCGATCCCATAGGGGACGCGCAGGCGGTAAAGGAGGCGGTCCAGTGCGGAATACCTATCCTTGCGCTGTGTGATACCAACAACATGACCAGCCTCGTGGATCTCGTGATTCCCACCAACAACAAGGGGAGAAAGGCGCTCTCCATGATTTACTACCTCCTTACCCGTGAGATGCTCCGCCTGCGGGGGATAACCACGTCGCTTACCCCCGAAGATTTCGAGACCGAACTCTAATATAGGTGAGATACGAGAGGGTAGATCCGATGAAGACTCGGCGATGCGGTGTTGCCGGAATGTTCTACCCGCGGGACCCCCACCACCTCGAGCAGCTGCTGGAGAAGTTCTTCAGGAACAGGGATCCCGGAGTGGACGCGCTCGGGATCGTCTCCCCCCACGCGGGATACCCTTATTCCGGAGAGGTCTCTGCACTGGCGTACTCAGCCATCCCTGTCTCTTTTACAGGGACGTTCGTGGTGATTGGGCCAAGCCACAAAGGATACCGCACCTCTACCTCCCTCGTCCCCTGGGAGACCCCACTGGGTATCGTAGACAATGATGTCGTGTTTGGATCATCCCTTGACCTGGAAGAAGACGAGGTGTCGCACCAGGAGCAGGAGAACTCGCTGGAGGTCCAGATCCCCTTCATCAAGTACCGGTTTCCCAGGGCCAGGATCGTTCCCATCCTGATGGGGGACCAGAGCCTGGGGGAAGCGGCGAGACTCTCCAGAATCCTCCTTGACGGGATCGAAAAAAGCGGGCGCACCGATATCCGGGTGGTGGCATCGAGCGATTTCTCCCATTACGTCCCGGATGCGGTGGCCAGGGAGAATGACCTCTATGCCATCACCGCGCTGGAACACCTTGATGTGAAAGAGTTTTACCGCCGCATCCTGGAAAGGAGGGTAAGCGCCTGCGGATATGGGCCGGTGGCTGCCATGTGCCTGACCTGCAGGGGACTCGGGGCCAGCGGTGCCCGGCTGCTCCGTTATGCCACGAGTGGTGATGTGACAGGGGATCCCGAAGTGGTAGGATATGCGGCCATTGCGGTGATGTAGGGTGGCAACATGGAGTGCCCCGGGCAAGGTCTTCCTGTTCGGGGAACACGCGGTGGTGTACGGGAAGCCTGGATTGGCCATGGCCATCAGGCCGAGGGTCTTTGTGACCGTGCGGAAGAGCAGGTCTGCCCACCATGCCAGGTCACCCTATATTGACACCTGCTTTGACGAGATGGGGGTGAAGGGGAGTGTATACGTGAACTCCCAGCTCCCGAGTTCGTCAGGACTGGGTTCCTCAGCTGCGGTGACGGTAGCCACCCTCTCTGCCATCAACGATGAATTCGGGAAGAAGTACAGCATGGAAGAGATCTCTGCAATGGCATATGGAATTGAGAAGAAAGTGCAGAAGGGAAGGGCGAGCCCCACGGATACCAGTGTCTGCACCTTTGGAGGGATCGTGCTGATCACAGGCACCCAGCGCCGGAGGCTTCCACCCCAGAACTTACCTCTGGTGGTGGGAAACACCCTGGTATCCCACAGCACTTCGAAGATGGTGGAGAAGGTAGCAGAACTGAAAAAGAAGAATCCGGAGGTCTGTGAACCGATTCTGGATGCCATTGGTGCGGTTTCCATGTGTGCCATACGCAATTTTTCTGATCCTCATATGCTCGGGACTCTTATGGACATGAACCACGCGCTCCTGGAGGCCCTGGGGACAGGCCACCCCGCCCTCTCCCGCCTCGTGCTGGCAGCCAGGGCTGCAGGCGCCTACGGGGCGAAGCTGACCGGTGCGGGTGGTGGGGGCTGTATGGTTGCCATCTGTCCCAAGCACCTGAAGAGCAGGGTGGTAGGGGCTGTTGAGGCGTGCGATGCCCGTGCATTCATCACCAATCTGGACACGGAAGGGGCCAGGAAGGAGAAGGATGTCTGAAGGACTGCTGCTCAAACTAGGGGGCAGTGTGCTTACGGAGAAGAGGAGGGCGGGGGTGGCAGACAGCCAGGCAATAGTAAAAATTGCCGCAGAGATCGCTGCATACCCTGACAGTCCCCTCTGTATCGTACATGGAGCAGGGTCATTCGGCCACCCCGAGGCGCACCAGTACGGCCTTGCCCGGGGTGCAGGCCGGAACAACCGGCAGGGAATTGCAATCACCCACCGTGCGGTCTGTCGGCTGAACCAGATGATGGTGGGGGCTCTCCTGGAAGCAGGGGCTGATGCAATTGGCATTCATCCCCTGTCAGGATCATGGGCCCGGGCGGGGCGCCTGGTCTCTCTTGAGACCCGGCCCCTGCAGCGCCTGATGGAGATGGGAATCATCCCGGTGCTGCATGGCGACGTGGTGATGGACGAGGTACAGGGAGCCGCAATCGTCTCTGGTGACCAGATCATCCGCTATCTCGGAGAACACCTGCCATTTGCGAGGATCGGCCTGGCCACTGATGTGCAGGGGGTCCTTTCCGGGGATGGACGGGTGATCACGGAGATCTCCGGAATCATTGACCCTGAAGTCATTGCAGGTGGCTCCAGTCACATGGACGTGACGGGGGGAATGGGGGGAAAGATCAGGGAACTCCAGGAACTTGCTTCCCATGGCGTGCCGTCCGAAGTATTCCATGTCTCAAGGCTCCCGGATTTCCTGCATGCGAGACCGCACGGCGGGACCAGGATCAGGGGGGTGAGAGACCATGGATAAGAAAAAGCTCACTTCGGGCAGGAAGCTTGATCACCTGCGTATCTGTGCAGAGGAGGAGATCGAGCGGGGTTTCTCCGGATTTGAAGATGTACGGCTAGTCCATTCTGCGATTCCGGAGTGTGACCTCTCCCGGATCGACCTTTCCACCCGGTTCCTTGGGCACCGCCTCGCCTCGCCGCTCTTCATCGCCGCGATGACCGGCGGGCACCCTGACACCACAGACGTGAACCGCCGCCTGGCAAGGGCCGCAGCGAGATATGGCATCGGCATGTGTGTGGGATCACAGCGTGCAGCCCTCGAGAATCCGGCCCTTGAGGAGAGTTTCCGGGTGGTGCGGGAAGAGGCACCCCATGCATTCCTGGTAGCAAACCTGGGAATTGTGCAGCTTCGCGATCACGGACTGGAATGGGCGCATAAGGCGGTATCGATGATCGATGCCAATGCCATTGCCATTCATTTGAACTTCCTGCAGGAAGCCATCCAGCCCGAAGGCGATCATAACGCCACCGGTTGTTATGATGCCCTTGCTGCACTCTGCAGCGAGAGTACTGTTCCGGTGATCATCAAGGAGACGGGGAGCGGCATATCCGCAGAGACTGCCCGGACCTGCTGGGGTGCAGGGGTTCGTGCCATTGATATCGGCGGCTGGGGAGGAACGTCCTGGGCGGCCGTGGAAGCGTGCAGGGCACAAGAATCTCCAAAAAAAGTTGCAGCCGGCCTTGTCTCCCTCGGTGCTCTTTTTGAGGACTGGGGTATCCCCTCCGCGGTGAGCCTGTGCGAAGTGGCCAGCACCGGGGGGCCGGTCATCGCCACCGGGGGTATCAGGAATGGCCTGGATATGGCAAGGGCGCTGGCGCTCGGTGCGGACCTCTGTGGCGTGGCCCTTCCACTGCTCAAACCGGCTCTGGAGAGCGAGGAGTTGCTCTATTCAAGGATCGAGACATTCCATCAAGAACTGAGCACTGCAATGTTTCTCTGTGGATCCGCAAAAACGGCGGACATGAAACGCACCCGGGCGTATATCACCGGGAAGACCCGGCAAATGCTGGAACACATACAAGGAGGAAAATAATGGATATTGAAATAATCGCGGTGGGCGGGTACGACGAGGTCGGGAGGAATATGACCGCCGTCCGCTGCGGAAAGGACATTGTAATTTTTGACATGGGGCTTCGTCTGGACCAGGTGATGATCCACGAGGAGGCGGAAGTGGAGAATATGCACTCCCTGGATCTCATCCAGATGAAAGCTATTCCGGATGACACCATGATGAACACGGTGGAAGGGACGGTAAAGGCCATCGTCTGTTCCCATGGGCACCTTGATCACATCGGGGCTATCCCAAAACTGGCTCACCGCTACAACGCCCCTATCATCAGCACCCCCTACACTACAGAACTCATACGGCAGCAGATCGCCGGAGAGCAGAAGTTCGGGGTGAACAACAAGTTGTTCGCGTTAAAAGCTGGCCAGAAGTATACGCTCTCCCAGCACCTGACGCTCGAGTTCGTGAGGATGCAGCACAGTATCATCGATACGGTGACCGCAGTGCTCCACACACCGAAAGGGGCCATTGTCTACGCCTGCGACTACAAGCTGGACCGGACGCCGGTGATCGGCGAACCCCCGGACTTCGCCCGCCTGCGTCAGATAGGAAAGGAGGGGGTCCTTGCCCTGATTGTGGAGAGCACCTATATCGACAACCGTGGCCGGGCACCGAGCGAACGGATTGCTCGGGATATCGTCCGGGACACCATTACCAGCTACGAGGATGACAAGTCCGCCATCATCGTCTCCACCTTCTCCTCGCACATCGCCAGAGTGAAGACCATTGCCGAGTGTGCCCATGAGATCGGGCGAAAACCCGTGCTCCTTGGGAGATCCATGGAGAAGTATTCGTCAACTGCAGAGCAGATGAAGCTCGTGGGGTATCCTGAGACGACGAGCATGTTCGGGAACCGGAGGACGGTGGACCGCACCCTGAGGAGAATGATGAAGGCAGGGAAGGAGAAGTTTGTCCCCATCATTACCGGACACCAGGGAGAACCAGGGTCCATCCTCACCAGGATGGCGTTGGGGGACACTCCCTACAAGGTGGAGAAGGGGGACAAGGTCATCTTCAGCGCCAAGGTGATCCCCAATCCCATGAATGTCGGGCAGCGCTACATGATAGAGGCCCACCTGAACATGGCAGGGGCGCGGATATTTCCCGACCTGCACGTGACCGGGCATGCGTACCGGGAGGACCACTACGAGTTCATCCACATGCTGAACCCTCAGCACATCATCCCTGCGCACGGTCACATCCGCATGACTTCGGGGTATGCGGAGTTCACCGAGGCTATCGGGTATACCCTGCACAATGATGTGCATATACTCTGCAATGGGCAACGGGTGAAGATATCGTAAATTTTGTGTTGTGGTGAGGTGGTGGATATGGAGCTGAAAAGTTACCTGGAACAGACCGCAGATCAGGTTGACTCCCTTATATACCGGTATTTCGGATCAACATGCGATGACCTTGGCAAAGCAAGCGCCCACCTGCTGCTAGCAGGGGGCAAGAGATTGCGCCCGGCCCTGCTGCTGCTCTCTGCTGACGCAGTGAACAAAGGGAGCGCCGTGGACGTGATGCCTGCGGCCCTGGCCCTGGAACTCACTCACAGTTTCACTCTCATCCATGACGACATCATGGACGGTGACGAGGTGAGGAGGGGGGTGCCCACCGTGCATACACAGTGGGACGAACCTACTGCGATTTTGGCAGGGGACGTGCTCTTTGCCAGTGCCTTTGAGTTTCTCAGCCTCTCTGATGCCCCGGACAATGCAAAGGTCAGGGCCACCTCCATGCTTGCGAGAACCTGCGTGGAGATCTGTGAAGGGCAGCACCTGGACATGTCGTTTGAGAAGAGGGACGATGTGAGCGAGGGGGAGTACATGAAAATGGTGGAGAAGAAGACCGGGGCGCTTTACGCGGCAGCAGCCGGGATCGGGAGTATCCTTGCACGAGGCAACCCAAGTTATACCGACGCCCTCTATCACTTCGGCCAGGGAATAGGGATGGCTTTTCAGATCCAGGATGATCTGATCGACCTCCTGGCTCCCCCTGAAGTGAGCGGAAAAGACCAGGCATCAGATATCCGGGAGGGAAAAAAGACCCTCATCCATATCAGGGCACTGGAGAAGGGATTTGATCTCTCCCCGTTCAGGAAAAGACTCACCCAGCCGGAGATCGATACAATCATCGCCCGTCTCAGGGAGATCGGGGTGATCTCCGAGGTGCAGGAGACTGCGCGGAACCTGGTGAAGACTGGTATCCAGCGGATCTCCATCCTCCCCCAGAGCCAGGAGCGGGATCTTCTCATCCAGATGGGTGATCATTTCATCAGCCGGAGCTACTGAAATGGAGGATCCATTGAGGAGGGCCCTCCTCCTCTTTGCCCTGCAAAACGCGGTGAAACACCAGAGCATCCCAAAGGCTGGGACTGTGATCGGGATGGCAATGGGAAAGTTCCCGGAACTGAAACCCCGGGCAAGGGAGGCGACTGCCATCGTAAAGGAGGTCATCGAGGAGGTCTCAGCGCTCTCCCCCCGGGATCAGGCCGACCGCCTCCAGTCACTGGCCCCGGATCTGGTGGAGGAGATGTCTCGCCCCCGCGATCAGGTCAGGGAGCTTCCACGCCTCGAGAAGGCCGAAAAGGGTGTCGTGATGCGGTTTGCCCCCAATCCGAGCGGCCCCCTGCACCTTGGGCATGCCCGGGCAGCGGTCCTGAACGATGCCTACGTCCGCCGCTACGGGGGCCGTTATATATTGCGTATCGAGGACACTGACCCAAAAAGGGTGGATCCGCAGGCATACGCCATGGTCAGGGAGGATATCGAATGGCTGGACCTCGCCATCAGCGATGTCGTGTACCAGAGCGACCGTTTTGACATCTATTACCAGTACGGGAAGGAACTGATCAACCGGGGTGGTGCATACGTATGCACCTGCGACAACGAGCGCTTCAGGGCCATGAAACTTGCGAAGAAGCCCTGCCCCTGTCGCGGCCGGAGCATTGGGGAGGATCTTGACTCGTTCAAGAGGATGCGTGAGGGAGAATATGCGGAAGGGGAAGCCACGCTCCGGGTGAGGACAGACCTTGATCATCCCGATCCTGCGATGAGGGATTATCCTGCCTTCCGCATCCTGAAGAGCCCGCCGCACCCCCGCATGGAAGCCTGCCTGTATCCCCTGATGAACTTCTCGGTGGCAATCGACGATCACCTCCTCGGGATCACCCATGTGATCAGGGGGAAGGACCACATCGCAAATACCCGGAGGCAACGGTATATCCTCGATTACTTCGGGTGGGAACCCCCAGTGTACCGGCACTATGGAAGGATGGGAATCGAGGGGGTGGTTCTCTCCACCTCCCAGATGAGGGCGGGGATTGCGGCAGGAGATTACCAGGGCTGGGATGACATACGCCTCGGTACCCTGCGTGCTATGGCCCGCCGGGGAATCATGCCGGAAGCCGTTCGAGAGGCCGTCCTCGACATCGGCATCGGGGAGACGGACATCTCATTCTCCTGGGAGAACCTCTTTGCCAGGAACAAGACCCTGGTGGACCCCGTCGCCAGCAGGTACTTCTTTGTCCCTGACCCTGTGCCGGTGGAGGTACAGGGGGCATCACACCAGGTTGCGCATGCACTCCTCCATCCCGCCCACCCTGAGAAGGGGAGCCGGGAGCTCCATTTCACAGGAGACGTCCTCCTGCCAGGGGAAGAGCTGGAGAAAGGTCACGGGTTGATCCGGTTAAAAGACCTCTTCAATATTGAAGTGACGGGGCTGGGCCGTGGCCTCCAGGCACGGTTTACCGGAGATTCGCTTGCTGAAGCACGGGCCCAAAAAGCCCCCATCATCCAGTGGCTCCCGGCGGGCGGGTGCGTCCCCTGCACTCTCGTCACTCCATCGGGGAACCGCAGCGGAGTCTGCGAACCAGGAGTTGCGGGGGAGAAGGGTGAGGTGGTGCAGTTCGAGCGGGTGGGATTTGCCAGGATCGATACTGTAACTGAGGAAGGTATAATCGCCTATTTTACCCACAGGTAAGTGATACTATCAGGTGAGGGGTCCCGAATCACCCCCCCCTTACAGGACAGGCGTGATGAAATGGTAACCAAATTCCGTCGCTACTGGCAGATCGCAGACATTCTTTTCAAGTACGGTTTCGGAATTGTGGTACAGCGTCTTTTTCCCGGCGTGCATAAATTCCGGCTCAGCCGCACTTCCCCGGTAGAGTCTGCCGCGAGCGAGTACCAGCGGATGAGGATGGCTCTTGAAGAACTGGGGCCCACCTATGTGAAGTTCGGGCAGATAATCAGCACGCGACAGGACATGCTCCCCCCGGGGCTTGTCGAGGAATTAAAACTCCTGCAGGACCACACCAACCCCCTCCCGTTCAAGGTAATCAGCGAGGCCATAAGGAATTCCTGCCCTGCATTTGACGAGTGCTTCTCCGAGATAGAAGAGGAGCCGCTTGCGTCTGCGTCCATCGCACAGGTTCACCGGGCAAGGCTGAAGGATGGCACCCCTGTGGCACTGAAAGTGCAGAGGCCCGGAATCGAAGAGGTGATCGAGACCGACATCATGATCCTCGAGTCATTCGCACGCCGTGCGGAGAGGAGTGTGCCCGAGTGGCGGATTTACAACCCCCGCGGCATCATAAAGGACTTTTCTGCCCAGATCCGGAAAGAACTTGACTTCGCAAGGGACGGAAAGAATGCCGACCTGCTGCGAGTTCACATGCGGGAGCTCGACGGGGTGAAGGTCCCGAAGATTTTCTGGGAGTACAGCAGCAGGCGCCTGCTGGTAATGGAGTTCATCGAGGGGGTAAGGGCAGACAATGTTCCCGCCATCCGGGCCCTCGGCGTCAACCCGAAAAAGATCGCCCAAATCGGTTTTTTTGCCTATATGACCCAGATCTTCGAGCACGGGTTCTTCCATGGTGATCCTCACCCCGGGAACCTCCTGGTGACACGCGAGGGGACACTCGTATTCCTCGACTTCGGGATCATAGGGATCATCCGCCCCGAACGCCGCTTCTGGTTCGTACAGCTCCTGAATGCCATAATACTCCAGGACGCCGGGATGATGCTGAAGTCCCTGGAGGGGCTCTCCGTGAAGATTCCCGAGGAATCGAGGGAGATTCTCAGGGACGAGATCTATATCGCCATGCTGGAGGCGGAAGGGACCTCTATCGGGCAGTACAACTTCACCATGATGACCAATTCCTTCACTACCATCCTCCGGGAGTATCGCATCCAGGTGCCAGGAAACCTGATGCTGATGCTGAAGGTGATCATCATGGTCCTCGATGTGGGGGTGACCCTCGACCCCGGGTTCCGGTTCAAGGAGGAGTCAGAGCGCTTTATGGTCCGTTTCAGTAAAAGGGAGTCTCTGGTCGATCAGATCATGTCCCGTGCAGGGGGTTCCATGCTTGAGGCGATGGATGGGTTCCTGGACATGCCGAGGAATGTCAACCAGATGCTGAAACAGCTCGGGACAGGTACCATCAAGATCGATATCGTGGACACCGACATCCGCCGGCTACAGATGGCCCTCGACCGGACGAGCAACAAGGTGCTGATCGGCCTGATCGTCTCGGGCATGGTGGTGGGCTCTTCATTCATCCTTCGGGAAGCCCAGCTCCCACTCCCGGAACTGGTGTATTACCTGGCGGTGTTTGCATATATTATTGCCATCGGGATCGGGTTTTATGCCATTTACAAGGTTCTCTCTACCGGTGGCGATGGCGGAGTTCATTAACCTGCAGCGGGATATCGGCGTTGCTCCGAAATTGACCAGATCCAGGTATATCCTGAATAAACATGTCTGATTGCCTTTGTGCCCTGCGTATGCTGAATATGAACGTCCAGGGCGCGTATTCTATGTAAAAAACTGCCTCATCGCTATTTTGTGTGGGGAAACTGAATCGAGGTTGTTATCTGTATACCAATTCAGTCACTGAACCGCCGCCGCTTTTCGTGTGTAGTACATGGTTTCAGGATAACCCCCCCATCAAGGAAAATCCATTGGCAGCCGAAGTGCTGCCTCATTTTCGAAAGGTGGAACCTTCGCGGCAATTTCGGGGGCGGCGGCCCGGCATCGCATATGGGGGTGTGGGGTCGGACAGCCCCAACAATTTGTATCCGGTTCATCAATCCTACCCACACCAGATAGCGAAGAGCAAAAAAACTACATGATTCTCTTCGAGATACCCGCATACGTATTCATGAAACTGGCGCAGCCATTTTCATATTAACCTTATATGTGCCCTTTTTACGGGAAAATAGGCATAATTCATGAAAATCGCGAATGCGATGTTCTAATGAAAATGGCTTCGCCATTTTCATGATTTATGTCCGAAATCCTGAAAGGAGTTCATAGTGTGTTGGTATGAAAACCGCATCCGTGGTTTCATCAGGGGGGCATGTGACCCGACAGTCTCATGTGCGTTTCATAGGGAAAAGGGAGATTATATAGGGTTTCCTTTTCGGAAATACAGGTGACAGTGGCACATCCCGTCGCGGTCGACTTCGTCCCTGTGGAAGATACAGGGGCAGATGATGTCCCTGTCCTTTGCGGGATCGCCTGTTCGCAGGCGACAGGGGCAGTAGCGCTCCCCAAACTTCCTCTGGTTCCGCGCAAGGCCCCGGATTACGATGTCCAGTTTCTTGTGATCAGGATTGAGTACCCAGTGTTGCTCCTGTGCGTATTTTCTGGCCCATTCCAGTATTTCAGACTCCAATTCATCATCAGGCACGATTATCTCCCCCGTTTTCTGTCTCCCTCTCGATATGCCGGATCATGGAGAGGAAGATCAGTCTCCCGTCCTCTGACCCGAGGACGCTCTCCGATGCCCGCTCGGGATGGGGCATCATGGCCAGCACGTTGCCCTCAGGAGAGAGCATCCCGGTGATATGATCATACGAACCATTGGGATTGCTCTCACTGGAAAGCTCCCCGTTCTCATTGCAGAACCTGAAAGCCACGCATCCTGTTCCTGCCGGGTCCCCGACGGCTCTCGGTGAAGGTACATACCTTCCCTCCTGGTGGGCGATGGGGATTCTGATCACGTCTCCCTGGGTATAGAGGCCGGTGAATGGGGTGTCTGCCCTCTCCACCCGGAGATGAGTCCAACGGCAGATGAACTTGGGGTAGGCGTTGATGGTAAAGATCCCTGTCACCAGCCCGCTCTCAGCCAGGATCTGCGCGCCGTTGCAGATGCCTAGTACCAGTCGTCCATCCCGGGCGAGACGCCGGACATCATCCATCACGGGGGTCCGGGCGGCAATTGCCCCGGCCCTCAGATAGTCCCCGTAGGAGAACCCTCCCGGAAGGATGACCGCATCATACTCGCGGGTGAGGCCGTCTTTGTACCATACGAGGTCGGTATCAATTCCGCAGATCTCCGAGAGGACGTAACTGGCATCGCGGTCGCAGTTGCTTCCCCCGAACTGGACCACCGCGAATCTCATCGCAGGACCTCGATCTCGTAGCGGTGAATGACCGGGTTTGCCAGGAGACGCTCGCACATGCCCTTGGCCTGTTCCCTGGCTTCTTTCTCGGAGCCCGCCTCAAAACGTATCAAAAACTGTTGTGCGGATTTCAGGTCGTCGGTAGGATATCCCAGATTTGCCAGGGCGTTCCGGATAGCGGTTGCCTCCGGGTCGAGCATCCCCTCTTTCAGGGCGATGGTTATTCGGATCAGATACATCATTGCGGTCCCTCTTCCTTATCCTGCACAGATCTTGTCTGCCACACGCCGGTACACCTCCATCACGTCCCCCTTGGAGAAGCGGTATACGTCCTTGTCCAGTGATTCACCTGTGCTGGTGTCCCAGAGGCGCATGGAGTCCATACTGATCTCATCTCCCAGCATGATCTCATCGTTCAGTCTCCCGAACTCCAGTTTGAAGTCCACCAGGGTGATACCAAGCGAGTCGAAGAACCGGATCAGGTGCGTATTGACCGCAAGGGCCATCTCCTTGACCCTGGCAAGCTCCCCTGCATTGAGGATCTTTAATGCCATGATCAGGTCGTCGTTGAGCATGGGATCATGGCGTACATCATCTTTGTAGTCAATCACGATGACCGGGGGATGGAGTGGAGTCCCCTCCGCGATGGGATAGTTCCGGCTCATCGATCCGGCAGCCATGTTTCGTACAATCACCTCGAGCGGGATCATCGAGAGAGATCTGACCAGCATCCGGCGATCATCCGCCATTTCGATGAAATGGGTCGGAATTCCCCTCTCCATCAGGTGGCGGAAGAGATATGCGGAGACGCGGGCATTGAAGTACCCTTTCCGGGAGAGGACATCTTTTTTCCCCCCATCGAATGCGGTAATATCATCGCGGAACTCCACAAGGAAGACACCCTCCTGATCAGTCCGGTAGACTGATTTTGCTTTGCCCGCATAGAGCAGGTCACCCTTCAGCACTGCGATCGCTCCTCTGCAGTACCATTTGGTGCAGTTGCCTTATAAGGGGTGTGAGTCGCTCCGGGAACCATCCCTTCTCTATGTACCTGGGATAGATGCACAACCGCTCCTCCAGCCGGGCATCCCCGATCAGGTGCTCCAGTTCCTGGATCTGTGGCCATGGGTGATCAGGATTTACATAATCGATAGTCAGGGGGGAGACGCCTCCCAGGTCGTCGACCCCGCAGAGGATGAGAGATGCGGCATCCGCAAGGTTTGGGGGGATCTGGATAGCCACCTCGCCGGGGAGGATATCTCTCGCCATCCTGATGGTGAGGCAGATCTCCTCAGGGTCGACGGGAGAGCAGCCAGCCATGGAGGTGCCCTCCTTCGGACAGAAGTTCTGGATGATTACCTCCTGGATATGGCCATACCGCCGGTGGAGGTCACGGATGACCATGAGTGCCTCTTCCCTGTCCGCCATCTCCTCCCCGATCCCCAGGAGAAGGCCTGTGGTGAAAGGGATCCGAAGCTTCCCTGCATTCTCTATCATCTCGATGCGCACGGCGGGGTCCTTTCCCGGCGAGTTCCGGTGTGCATCCACGTACGCCGTGGTCTCGAGCATCAACCCCATGCTGGCATTCACCTCTGAGAGCCGCTCCATCTCCTCGAGGGTAAGGATGCCGGCGTTGGTATGGGGGAGGAGCCCGATCGAGATCGTCTTCTTGCAGAGATCGTAACAGTAGTCCAGGATGTCGGAAAATCCGGTCCGGGCGATTATGTCATGGAAGCCGGGTTCGAGGCCGGGCCGTTCTCCAAAGGTGAAGAGGGCCTCTGTGCACCCGAGTAATGCCCCCCGGCGCACGGTCTCTTCCACCTGGCCCGGGGGAAGCACACACCCCTCGTGCACCGGGGTGCGGAAAGAACAATACCCGCACCGGTTATGGCAGACGGTGGTGAGGGGAAGGAACACATTCCGCGAGTAAGTGATAATCCTCGTTGGCATCTCGTTCTCATCTTCAATCGGTGTGATCCCTAATGAATGAGCCATATCCAGGAAGGGGAGGGATGGCACCCTGATCACGAGGTATTTGAAGGTGCAGGCATAAACGAGAGAAAGTAATGCCGGTTACCGCATTCATCCCTTTCAAGCCCGCGAACCCGAAGACCAGGCTCTCCTGCGTGCTGGAACAGGGGGAGAGGGAGTCTTTTGCCCGTGAGATGCTCGCAGACGTTGTGGAGGCAGTCCTGGGTGCAGGGTGCGAGCCCAGGATCATCTCCACCGAACCCTGCTCCTGTGACAGGGCGGCGGTGGAGGTCATCCCGGGCGGGCTCAACGAGACCCTGAACGCGCTTCTTGCCCGGACAGAGGGGGCAGTGCTGATAATCATGGCGGATCTCCCGCTCTCTACCCCTGAAGCGGTGAAGCGGCTCATCTCCACCCGGAAACAGGTGGCCCTGGTTCCCGGGAGGGGTGGGGGCACCAATGCTATCTACCTCACCAGGGGTTCGGCCTTCCGAGTTGATTATTATGGGGCGAGTTTCCTCAAACATACCCGGATCGCACATGAGCGTGGGCTCTCCTGCGAGATTGTCGACACCTTCCGCCTGCACACGGACGTGGACGAGAAAGATGACCTGGTGGAGCTCCTTATCCATGGGCAGGGGAGGAGCAGGGAATACCTGGAGGGCCTTGGATTTGCCCTGGCCATCGAGAAGGGAAGGGTTGGAGTGGAGAGGAGAGAGAAACGGGATTGAGGGTATCGATCATAATTTTTAATCGTTTCACCACACCCGGTTCGGCCCGGAAGAGAGGTCCGGGCAAGGTACATTGACACTGGAAAGAACAGGAAAGGTGTGAAGTGAAGGGAGGCAGTATAGGGTGCGAGGCGATTTACTCCAGTCCCTTCCGTTTCAGGAACAGCTCTGCTATGAGCGCTGCGGCTATGGCTACACATCCGCCTGCACAGAATAGCAAAACGATGGTCGACTCCGAACCAACGTTCTCCATAATTGAGGATACAAGCGGCTGTTCGGGAACCAGGTCGAGACTGCCCCCTCCCAGGAGCGGTGGTTGTTGGAGGATGAGGAAATGGTCCCGGATCGCAGTGAGGGCAAGAGTTACCAGCAGAAACAGCCCGAACACTGAGGAATACTTGAGAAGCATTGCCTTGAGATTCACCATCTTTGGTGCGACCACGAGAACCTGATGTTTTAGCCCATAAATTTTCACACGGCGTCCTTTCACGCTGTATTTCTCTTCAGTTACTTCGAGGATTCCAACATCAAGGAGGTTGTCAACGTGGTATTTTACCTGGGTGAGGGGGATACTGAGTTGTTCTGCAATGAATGAGAGTGGCCTTGGACCGTCAGAGAGGATATCGAGGATCTTCCCTGCAGTTCTGCTCGATAATGCCCGTGCAATGTGCTGTGCCCTCTCATCTCCCGGTTCGAGAATGATCACCGGCTCGGTCATTCATACCCCCATTATCGTTGCAACAGAGATGATATCTGGTGTTTCTCGACTTGGGATGATCACTGTTACGTCCCCGGATGGGCTGACCGATAGAGTGCCCATTCATCGACCTCCGTCCCGTTCGGCATGCAGCAGACCCCATACTGGGATCCATTCGCATCCGTCCGTATCTGGGTCTGGTAACCCAGCGAATGGCAATAGAGAGAGGCGGGATTTCCCATTGTCTGCTGTTCCCGGGCAGGGGAAGGTGGTTCTTCCTTGCTGATGCAACCGCAGCAGAGAAGAAATGCTATTACGGCTATTCCAATCCAGAGGACATTTATTATTTTCATGGTTCAACCTGCAATATACCATTAGTTCAGGCAAAGGGATATCAATTCTCACAAACCCCGACATGGATACTCCCCGGATAAAATGCGGTTGAATACCCAATGCCGATGAAGTGGTGCGGGACAGATCTTCTGGCGATCTGGCGAGAATGCGGTCCATCCCGTCATCCGAAAAATCAGGGGATGAGTCCCGATAACCGGGCACTCATAAGAGATCGGGCACCTGTTTCTTTTGAAAAAGGAGACCCCATGGAAGGTTGTGGTCGGACCATTTGTAGGCCTGTTGGCCCAGGGATTCCACAATGTTCTCGGAATAATGTCCAAGAATCGTATTCCGATCCATCAGGGAGAACGCAAATCCCGTACTGGCTGCCGTCGGCATTGGTCCGGATGAGATACCCATATCCCACCTGTGATGCCCAGATCGCGGAAGGATCCGGCATCCCGATCATGGTTTCATCCGGTTCGACAATGGACGACTGCCTGAATAAATCCCAGGCATCGCGTTCCGATCCGTCAGGGAGAACGCAGACCCCGTACTGGCTGCCATCGGCATTGGTCCGGATGAGATACTCATATTCCATCTCTTCAGCCCAGACCGCGGAGGGATTGGGCATTCCTATGAGGGTATCCTGTTCCGAGGACGACTGCTCCTGCATATTCGCGGATGCTGCGGATGTAAAGATGCATACCGCAATGAAAAATATGGCGGAAATACCTTTTATTTTCATATTTATCGCTCTCTTGTTGGAAAAATCCCCCTCTTGGGCAGTTGAGTACTGGACGTAGAGCTGATCGTTTCCGATTGATACGAAAGGGCACTGCCGGTGGAGGAATCCATCCTAACACTTTTAAAATTACCATATGAGCCCATTAATCATTCTTTGAGTTCAAATTTTTTTTTACTTATCGGTTGAGAAAGAAGAACAGCGGGGAATGGTTTGAGAGAGGGAAATAATCAGGATAAGAAATCCTTGAGATGGCGAGGAGAGGGGGGTGGATCTCTCTTCTGGTTCAACATACCCATGAAGAGGCACTCCTCAGCATCAATCGACTCGATGCCTTCAATGTCCGTGATTGGGATCTCGAGACCCCTGATGATCGCGGCAGGAGTCTGTTCATCAGCCTCTCCCATGACAACTTCGGCAGCGGAGGCAAGGTTGTCCGCGAGCGCCTGACGGGTCACCGCAAGCGGCCTGCCGAAGAGGTCACATCGCCCGCGTGCATCGAGTACCGAGGGTATCCCTGCACAGCCAATGGCAACCCCGCTGCATCCTACTCGCATGGCGTGGGTCCGGCTGTCCGCGACGATGACTCCCACACGAGCCCCTGTGTGGCGATGTAGATCTGCTTTCAGGCGAGCCGCGCTGTCGCCGGGATTCAAAGGCAATGGGGTGACACAACCAGGAGGAGCATTGGATGCATCGACCCCTGCGTTTGGGAGGAGGGTGCCGTGTTTCATGCACAGCAAAAATCCAGGGATTCCTCCGACGACTTCGTCACTCTCGTCGAGGATGCACTGCACGAGTGCGGGATCCATCCCGTAACGGCGGGCAAGGTCGCGGGCTTCCGGTCCCGGCACCAGCGATTCAAGGCGGGTGATCCGTCCCTCGGCTGTCGAGACCGCGGTCTCCGCCACTACCAGGACATCACCGTCCTGCAATTCCCGTACAGCACTATCCTGCACGGCCCTGACGAGTATCAAAGCAATATCGTCCCCTGCACGTATGAGGGGGGTACGGATACCGAAGGTGGTGTAGGTTGAGTTCATCCCTGCCGCCTCATCTGTTCTGCAACCAGGATTGCATCACGGGTCTCCGCCACATCGTGGGTGCGCACCATGTCCGCGCCCCTGCAGACGAGGAGCGTGGCCATGGCAAGAGATGCAGATAGCCTCCCGGCTGGTGGTTTCCCGACCAATCCACCGAGAAAAGATTTCCGTGATACCGCGGCCAGCAGCGGGCGTTGATACATGGAGAAACCCTGGAATTGCCGGCAGAGTTCCCAGTCAAGTGCCATGGTGCGGCTCTCCTGCCAAAGACCGATCGCGGGGTCCAGAATATACTCGCTCACGCCAGATGCCTGCGCCCTGGTCTCCACCATTGAGAGCGCCTGGTGGGTCTCTTCGAGGGTGCGTGCATCCCCCACCGCCCTCCTCGAGGCCATCAACAGTGCGGGAAGACCCGATTCAGCCACCAGTGTGGCATATTCCGGGTTCAGGAGCCCCGAGATATCGTTCACAGCGGATATATCATATGCCAGGCAGGTTTCGAGCACTATGGGATCCATGGTGTCAACCGAGACCCGGATGCCTGAACCTTCAAGTGATGAGAGGGCCCGCTCCATCCTTGCGACTTCCTCGCTCCGGGTGAGCGGGGGCGCTCCCGGTGCAGTGCTCCGTGCTCCCACATCGATGATATCAGCTCCCAGCTCGACGAGGCTGCAGGCACGGGAAAAAACGTCTTTGGAGGGTGTATAAGAGCCGGAGTAGAATGATTCAGGGCTGCAGTTGATCACGCCCATCAGCCGGACAGGGGTTCCATCCCCTACGGCAAGCCCCCCTATCGTGCACCGGTACATGACTGAAGCCTGGCCGCGAGGAAGGTGTTCTCCATCAGTGACGCAATAGTCATGGGTCCGACGCCTCCCGGAACCGGGGTAATCGCCCCGGCAATATCCCTGACCCGGTCAAAATCAACATCTCCGCAGAGCTTTCCGCCTGACTGGTTGGTGCCCACATCGATCACCACTGCCCCCTGCTTCACCATCTCCGGTCCCACAAACCGCGCTTTTCCCACGGCAGCGACCAGTATGTCGGCCTGTCTTGCAATGCCCGGTAAGTCCCTGGTCCTGCGGTGACATATGGTCACCGTGGCACTGGCATTCAGGAGGATGGCTGCCATGGGCCTTCCCACCTCGATGCTCCTCCCCAGCACTACCGCATGCATCCCTTCCGGTTCCACACCGTATTCCTCGAGGAGGGTCATGATGCCCTTCGGGGTGCAGGGAGAATAGACGGGAGTACCCGTGAAGAGTCGTCCAAGGTTTACCGGGTGGAAGCCATCCACGTCCTTCTCCGGCAGGACCGCCTCGACCACACGGTGAGTGTCAACCTGTGCAGGAAGAGGGAGTTGCACCAGGATCCCGCTGACATCCCCCTCATCGTTGAGACGGCGAACCTGTTCCAGCACCTCTTCGGTGGTGGAAGATGCCGGGAGAGTTATCCCCCTTGACCTGATATGCACCTGTTCGCATGCCCGGTGCTTCATGCGCACGTACATCTGTGATGCAGGGTCTTCCCCCACGATCAGGGTGGCGAGCTCTGGAAAGAGCCCGGATGCGTCAATTCCTTCTTTCAGTCGTGCAAGGCGGGATTCGGATATTTTTTTCCCATCGAGGATCATGTCACTCTGGATAGAGAGGGAACTTCGCAGCCATAGATGTTACCTCTCCCCCAATCTTCCGGATGGCTGCATCATTATGAATGTCCCGAAGGATTGTCCCGATCCACTCCCCTATCTGGTGCATCTCCTCCTCCTTCATTCCCCTGCTGGTCACGGCAGGGGTGCCGACCCGGAGACCGCTGGTCACGAAGGGGCTGCGCTGCTCATTGGGGATGGTGTTCTTGTTCACCGTAATATGGCCCCTCCCAAGAGCCTGCTCGGCTTCCAGGCCTGTGATGCCGAGGGAGCTCAAATCGAGGAGGATGAGGTGGTTGTCCGTGCCGCCGGAGACCAGCCGGAGGTTCATCTCAAGAAGCGTCTCGGCCATTGCCTTTGCATTCTTCACGATCTGCCGGCTGTATTCCTTAAACGACGGCCGGAGAGCCTCTTTGAAACAGACGGCCTTTGCAGTGATGGTATGCATCAGAGGGCCACCCTGCATACCCGGGAATACGGCTTTGTCTATGATCTGAGCATACTCGGTATTGCACATGATGGCCCCCCCGCGTGGCCCGCGAAGGGTCTTGTGGGTGGTCGTAGTGGTAAAATCAGTCACCCCGACGGACGTGGGGTGGATTCCGGCGGCCACGAGACCCGCGATATGGGCGATATCGGCCATGCAGTAGGCGTCAACTGTGTCTGCTATCTCCTGGAAGGCCTTAAAATCAATTATTCGTGGGTATGCGCTGGCCCCGCATACCAGCATTGCCGGCCGCTCCTTCCGCGCCATCTCCTCCACCACACCGTAGTCAAGGGTCTCGGACTCCGGGTCCACGCCGTACTGGGCGATTTTGTAGAACTGCCCAGTGAAACTGACAGGGGACCCGTGGGAGAGATGGCCTCCCTGTGAGAGTTTCATCGAGAGCATGAGGTCCCCGAGTTTCATGGTGGCAAAATACACGGCCATATTCGCCTGGGTCCCTGAATGGGGCTGCACATTTGCGTGTTGTGCACCGAACAACTCCTTCAGCCGGTCCCGTGCAAGGTTCTCTGCCATGTCATGAAACTCACACCCTCCATAGTAACGTTTTCCAGGATACCCTTCCGCATACTTGTTGGTCATGACGGAGCCCATGGCCTCGAGCACCGCACGACTGACCAGGTTCTCGGAGGCAATCAGTTCAAGACCGTCACGCTGGCGCTCCATCTCTCTCCTGACGATATTGGCAATTTCCGGATCTGTGGTGGCCAGATTGGACATGTATAAAAAGGTTGATCTGATCAGGTAATACCTTTTCTTCTCCAGAGGGGGAAAAACGACATTTCCTGATTTTTATCACAGTTGGACTGGAAAATGCGCTGGATCGGGGTGGGGAAAGAAGGGTGGCGGGTGATGCATGATGCCGGTCTCACCCTCCGCGATAGGGGAAGAAATGAGAAAAATGGCATAAAACCGCCTTCACAGGCAGCATAATTATTATAGGGGAATAATTCATGATTATCAATGAGGGCTCTTCCTATATTGCCAGCCACCGCCCCACCACAGGTATGAGAAGCGGACCAGCCCTGAGGAGTCAGATATGGAAATAATAAAGGACAAGGACCGGAGTCTTGCGCCCGTTGATGAGCGGGTCGCGGCCCTGGAGAAGAAGGTAAGGGAGATTGATGCCCTGGTCAAGGGGCTTACCGAGGAGCTGCTGGACCTCAAATCCGTGGCAATGAAACTCTCCAAAGCGAGCGAAGAGCGAACCCGGGCAGAGATGCGCATGGGAAAGCCGGCTGCACCCCCGATGAGCGGCCCGGTCATCCTGCAGAAAAAACCCGCTGCTGCACCCGCGACCCAGAGGTCTGCCCAGGCCCCGGTGGAGACCGCACCCGAGAAGATGGATATGATCATGCAGCCGAACGGGACCCTTGCGCCGGAGAAGCGGAAGAACAGCGATTATATCATCGCATCTGCAGGCTTCTCCAAGAAGAAGCAGAGCGCCGCGGGAGCGGGAAAGAAGAGCGACCTCATCGTTGCCGAAGATGAGGAGACGGATTCTGCACAAAAGAAATAACGGGGCATTGGTCTTTGCACATCACCGAGCTCGAGATTGATAATTTCAAATCATTCACAAAAAAGACCAAAATCCCGTTTTACGAGGGTTTTTCTGTCATCTCCGGGCCAAATGGATCAGGGAAGAGCAACATCATCGATAGTATCCTTTTTGTCCTGGCCATTTCCAGCTCGCGGACGCTGCGGGCCGAGAAACTGACAGACCTCATCAACCTCAACTCAGGCAAGCATACTGCAGAAGTTACCCTCGCATTCTCTGACGGGACGAAGATCCGCAGGAGGATAAAGCGCACCTCCAGTGGGTATTACAGCTACATCTACCTGAACAACCGGCTCTCCAGGCAGGCCGAGGTGAACGAGCACCTGGCAAAGCACGGCATCAAGCCGCACGGATACAATGTGGTGATGCAGGGAGACATCACGCGGATCATCGAGATGAGCGATTTCGAGCGGCGGAAGATCATCGATGAGATCGCGGGGGTTGCTGAATTTGACCAAAAAAAGGATCAGGCGCTCACCGAACTGGAGGTGGTGAGGGAACGGATAGAACGCGAGGAACTCCTGCTCCGGGAGCTTTCGCAACGCCTGGATGAGCTGTCCATGGAGAGGGAACAGGCCCTGAAGTTCCGCCACTGGCAGGAGAACCTTCAGCGCCTGGAAGGCCTGCGGGCCGCCGCCACTCTCCGTACCAGGGAGAGGGATGCATCTGCCCTCTCCAGGCTGATCGAGGATGAAAGGATACAGCTTGACCGGGTTCTCTCGGACAGGAGCCTCGAGGAGAATGAACGGGAGTATCTCAAATCGGACCTGCAGGATATCGATACCCAGATCAACCAGAAGAGCGGGGCCGAGTACCTGCGGCTGATCGCCGAGCTCGAAGAAGCCAAGGGAACCATCAGGCTGGCTGAGCAGACCATCTCCAGGTTAAAGAAGGAGAAGGAGGCCAGCCTGGAGGGGATAAACCGCACCTATATCGACCATAAGAGGGCAGAGACCCGGATAGGAGAGTGCAGCCAGGCGATTCGGGAGATGAATATCGACCGCACCAACCTGGCCATGGAAACAGCGACTGTGACCGCACAGAGGGAGAAGATCGAGCAGCAGATACAGTATCAGAGCAGGGATGCAGAGGGGGCCAAGGATGAACTCTTCGCCCTCATGCAGACGATTGAGGAGAAGAAGAATGAGCGGTCTTCCCTCCTCCACCAGAAGGATATGATCCTCGAAAAAAGCCGCATGCGGACCTCTGAAAGAGAGAGGATGGAGGAGCGGCTGCAGGCGCTCTCTGACGAGGGGACCGGGAAGGAGCAGAAACTCTCTGAGAGTGCGAGGGAGATGGAAGCCCTTGCGAAAGAGAAGTCTGACCTTGACCGGGCACTCTCTGAGCTGGAGAGCAGCGTGTTTGCCCGCCGGACCACCCTGGAGCGGGTGAAGGAGGAGTTCCGGACCCATGAACAGGAGGCAATCCGGCTTGAGGCACAGCAGCAGGCCCGCGGAGAGGCGGGAAGCCGGGTGCTCGAGGCCGTACTCGGCATGGATGGCGTGTTCGGGACCATTGCACAGCTCGGGAAAGCTCCTCCTGAGTATGCGACCGCCCTTAATGTGGCGGCCGGGCAGAGGCTGCACTACGTAGTGGTAAAGGACGATGCGGTTGCCGCCCGGGCCATAGAGTATTTAAAAGAACAGAAGATGGGAAGGGTGACCTTCCTTCCCCTCTCCCGCATGAGGCCTCCTGACCTGCCCCCTGTGAAGGATGAAGGGGTGATAGGGTATGCGGTGCAGATGCTTGAGTTCCAGCCGCAATACGCAGACGCCTTCCGGGTGGTCTTTGGAGGTACCGTGGTGGTGGAGTCCATGTCAGGGGGGAGGAGGCTTCTCGGGAAGTACCGCATGGTCACTCCTGAAGGGGAGCTCCTTGAAAAGAGCGGGGCCATGACCGGCGGTTCATTCAAGAAACCGCTCCGGGGGTTTGGCGCAGCGGTGGAGGACGAGATATCCCGCATCAGGTCTAAGATGGAAGAGCTGGCAGCCGATATCGCCGATATTGAACGTTCTGTGAAGAGGGGTGGCGAGGAGATCGACGCAAAGAGAGCCAGGAGGGCGGAACTGGATGCCGGGATCTCCCGCCTCTCCATTCTCCGGGATGAGTTCTCACGCCAGGAAGAGGTGACCCTGCGGGAGAAGACGCAGATCAACGAGGTTCTGGAGGCCCTCGCAGAAGAGGTTCGTTCCGGGACCTCAGAACTGGCCGCCTTCGAGGCAGGGCTTGATTCTATCACGGACGCGATCACACTGACAGGGAAGAAGATCGAGCAGGTCAAGAAGAAACTCGAGGATACGTCCATTCCTGTCCTCTCCGAGCAACTGGAGAAGAAGAAGAGGGAGTGCGAGGATATCGAACGCAGGCTCCGGAACAAGGAGGCTGATATCAACGACCTCCAGCGGGAGCGGCAGCATTTTACCTCCAGGCTCGAGGAATTGAAGGCCGAAGTGGAGAGGATACAGGCCAAGAACGCAGATATCGACCGGGAAGTGTCCCTCTCACTCGAGCAGATAGAGGCAAGCCGGACCAGGATCAACGAGATAGAAGAACGACAGAAGCAGTTCTCGACTGAGCTGCTGGAACTGCGGAACCGGCATACCCAGATCTCGGATACCATCAGGGAATCAGAGCAGAAAATCCTGGAGTTCGATGCCGCCTCCGAACGGTATAAGATCCAGCTCTCAGTACTGAATGAACGGTTCGCAACCCTTTCAGAGGAGATAGAGGTACTGCGCCGGGAGGTGGGTGAGACTGACACGGATCTCACCCTTCAGGAGATCGAGGATGGCATGGCCGAGGCCTCCCGGGAGATAAAGAAACTGGGGGCGGTAAACATGCTGGCAATCGAAGAGTATGAGAGGGTTCAGGGGAGAATCACCGAACGCGGGGAGAAGAAGGAGGTGCTCTCCCGTGAGCGGGCTACGCTGCTTGAACGGATAGAAAAGTTCGAGAAGATGAAGTATGAGGCATTTATGACTGCGTTCAAGGCTATCGACGCGAATTTCAGGGAGGTCTTTGCGCGCCTGACCAGCGGGAACGGGCATCTTATCCTGGAGAACGAGGATGATCCTTTCTCGGGGGGTCTCTCGTTTGCCGTGCAGCCCCGTGACAAACCCGTTCACCTCCTCTCCGCCCTCTCGGGCGGGGAGAAGTCCCTCACCACGCTGGCATTCATCTTCTCCATCCAGCAGTATATCCCGGCACCCTTCTATGCGTTTGACGAGGTGGACATGTCCCTGGACGGCTCGAACGTGGAGCGGATCGCCGCGATGATCCGCGAGCTCTCCACTACCTCGCAGTTCATCCTGGTCTCCCTGCGAAAACCCATGATCGAGGGGGCGGACAGAATACTCGGGGTCACCCTCCTCCCTGATAAGAGTTCCTTTGTGACCGGGATCAAGTCGCATGGCTGA
>JALOPW010000038.1 GCA_025453675.1 Methanolinea sp. | reverse complement strand
GGTCTATTCTTTGATGGTTGAGCAGGGCCACCAGGGTATCGTCCGGTTCGGAAGCTTCAACACCGAGATCGAGGTGGGGCAGATAGCGTTCGGCGAAGGTTCCCTCTACCCCACCTGTTTTGACGGGCCAGGTGGCTGTCATGGGTTGTGCCCTGCAGCGCCGGTGCTTGGGAGCCATACCCGGAGGCTGAAATGCGGGGATCTGGTGTTTATCGACAACTCGTGCGGGGTTCAGGGATACCAGACTGACAAGACCATGAATTATATGTTTAAGAACCAAATCCCGGCGGATGCAATCGGGATCCATATCCGATGTGTGGAGATTATCGAGGAGATGGCAGCGCTCCTGAAACCCGGCGTGGCACCATCGACGATTTTCACTGCCATAATGGATGGGCTTGAGCCGGAATTCCTCCGCAATTTCATGGGATTCGGTGACCGGCAGGTCAACTTCCTTGGCCACGGGGTGGGCCTTGTGGTCGACGAGATACCGGTGATTGCCAGGGGTTTTGATGAACCCCTGCAGGAAGGGATGGTGATCGCGCTTGAACCCAAGAAAGGGGTTCCGGGGGTGGGTATGGTAGGGATCGAGAATACCTACGTCGTGACTCCCCATGGGGGGCGAAGCATCACAGGGAAGAGTCCCGGACTGATACAGGTGTGCTGACTGAGAATTTGGATCCAGCTCGCACACCCCTGCAGCCACCCGTAATGAAGGACTCTAGGTAAAATTTTAATTACTAAATGTAACATATCATATACATAGGATGAAGCAGAACACGGTCCTCCTCATTGCGGGTATTGTAGGGCTCATTGAGGTGGCCCTTTTTTGGGTATCGGTGGTCCTTCGGGAGCCACTGATCATCATCATCTCGTTTATTGCGGGAATCCTTCTCATCTACGGAGCAAAGCGGACCATCAGCGATCGTAGAGAGGATGAGCGGTCCGCACTCATCACCCAGAAGGCAGGGGCGAGGACACTCGAGGTATTCTGGATCCTCTTCTTTGCCGTCAGCCTGGGCAGCTTGGTGATGGGCTTTGCCACACCGCTCGGCATCCCTCCCCCGCCAAAGCCATTCCCCAGGGTTCCCCACGATGAACCAAACCTCGGCTACTTCGGGTTGCTGCAGATGGTCCTCCTATTTGGCATGGCCTTCCTGTATATCGGCTTTCGGCTCTATTACGCGCGGAAGTATGGAGAATGGGACGACGATGAAGAATAAGATCAAGGTGCACAGAGCTATGCATAACCTCACCCAGGAGGCGCTTGCGCAGGAGATGGGGGTGGCGAGGCAGACCATTCTGGCTATTGAGAAGGGAAAGTATGATCCCTCGCTTGACCTCGCCTTTAAAATTGCCCGGCGTTTTTGCGTAAATATCGATGAAGTATTTGTATATGAAGAAAACTAGCTCCCGGGACAAGGGCGCGGGGGAGTCAGGTCCGGTTCGTTGCCGGTTCCGGAGGACTCCTGCAGCATGCGGGCCAGGGACGGATTCCTGGTAAATCGTGTGAGTCTGCAGAGACTATTAGTAATATTTATATAACTTAATGTAAAATTTACTTTACGTTGGTAAGGTACAACCACCTCTCCACGATGGAGATGCAAAGGAGATCTCACCGCATGAGAAGCCACCCAACCCGCCCTCCTACCGGGGTGTGTGTGGCTGGATCCCAAAAAAAGCGGCAAAAAGCCGCAATTGCCGGCACCCATGAGCGAAATGATCCGGATGCACCCGGGATCTCCGGTGACACGAGCTGGTATGCAGCCCCGGTCGGGGATAGATGAATGGGAACAAACGAAGGCCGTCAAAGATATCCAAGTAACAAAGGAACAAAATTGCCACCCGATTCGAATCCGGGACAAGATGCCAGACTATCTCCCCTCCCTCCCCCAATGAATCGGAAGATCCCCATGAACTGGAACACCAGCCAAAAAAGAGTGTAAAATCAATGGCGAAATTGAGTATGAAAAGAAAAACAACAGCGTTCCCAACCTGGATGATATGCGGTATCCTGATCATCGCTACCGCAGGCATCGCAGGACCCGCCGCAGCAGCGACCAGCGCGGATAACGCCGCGTCATACGTATCGGTCACCAAATTGACCGTCGAACCGGAAGCCTTCATGCCGGACGATACAGGGATTATTACCGTTGAGATTGTCAATAGCGGCACGGTTCCGGTCGCCATCTACAGGGCAGAAATCCTCTCCCCTGATATCACGGTGCTGAATTACCAGATCTATGACTCCGTGGGGGCTATAGGCCCCGGCAATTCCATGCAGTTCACATTCCATATCCAGCCGAAGGTCGCGGAAGGGATGATTTTCCCCATGTTCTACCTCGACTACACGGATGCCGGAAGCCTGCGGTATCCTGTCCCCCTCAAGGTGGATTCTACACCCATCACCGTAAGCGTGATCGATGCCCCCGACTCTTTCTCAGCCGGGACGAGGGACAAGGTCACCCTTTCAGTCAGCAATCCCCGGGATAACTCCGTGAGCAGCGTCTCCGTGACACCCGGCGGGAAAGGAATCACCACTACACAGAGCAGCTCGTTCCTGGGCACTCTGGAACCCGACGAGACAAAAACGGCCACGTTCGAGATCATCGCCACTGAAGCGACCAACCTTGTCTTCGATGTCTCCTACAGGAATGGGTTGAACCAGCACCACTCTGTTCTGACATTTCCCGTTACCGTAGGTGAGAGGAATACGGCTGCCGAGATGGTGGTAAACAACCTGGAGGTATCCCAGAGTGGGGCGTCCGTAACCGTGAGCGGGGATGTGACCAATGCCGGTCTTCAGGACGCAAAAGCAGTCAAGGTGACCGTAGGAGATCCCGCAAAACCCGCGGACCCGAATCCCGTCTACGTCATAGGAGCGCTCGAGCCGGATGACTTCTCCAGTTTCGAGGTCACCTGCACTGTACAGGGAGCATCCTCGATACCGTTGGTCATCCAGTACCGTGACACCGAAGGGAAGCTCTTTGAAACCACGGTGGATGTAACGCTTCGAAGCTCGGCAATGGCCGCGTCAGGAGCGGCTGCAGGGGCGGGCAGCCCGCAGGGGATGCCGTCAGGAAACCTTGGCAGGCAGGGGGGATTCTTCAGTTTCGGAAACGGGATAAGTAAAATCCCCTTCACGGAGATTCTCATCATCATCGTGGCATGCATCGCAGTCGCCGTCGCCTGGCGGAAGGGATACCTCGCGAGGGCAATCGAGAAGGTGCGTAACCGTTCCGGGAGATGAGATCCCGTGGATGAAAAGCCCCTTATCGAGCTTGCGGAGGTGACAAAGGTCTATTCTTTGCCATCTGGAGACGTTGTTGCCCTCGACCGGGTCTCCCTCACCATCATGGAAGGGGAGTTTGTGGCTATCATGGGGCCGTCCGGATCGGGAAAATCAACTCTCCTGAACCAGCTGGGGTGTCTCGATCGCCCCACGAGCGGAGACCTCTCCCTTCTCGGGAGGAACACCCGCGATATGAATGACAGGGAGCTGACCGACCTGCGCCTGAACACCATCGGCTATATATTCCAGAAGTTCAACCTGATCCCCCTCCTCACTGCCTACGAAAACGTGGAATATCCCTACCTGATGAAGCACAGGAAGACGGATGATACGGGTCGCGTGGACTCGCTCCTTGGCCTGGTGGGGATAGACCGGGTGATGGCCTCCCATACACCGCCTGAGCTCTCCGGAGGGCAGCAGCAGCGGGTGGCCGTTGCCCGCGCTCTCATAAACGACCCGATGCTCCTCCTCTGCGACGAGCCCACGGGGAACCTTGACTCGGTGAACGGCCACCAGATCATGGAGATGCTCACCGAGCTGAACAGGAAGGGAAGGACCATCCTCATGGTCACCCATGACCCTGAGGTGGCAAAGTATGCCAGGCGAACCATCGTCATGCGGGACGGGAGGGTGACATGAAGGATGTCATCCTGCAGCTCTCATTGCGGAGCATCCGTATCCATTTCCTCCGCTCGGTGCTTGCCGCCCTCGGTATCGTGATCGGGGTGGTGGCAATCTCCTCCATGGGCATGATGGGCGCGAACATGACCCTCTCGGTGACCGAGGAACTCTCCGGGATGGCAAACGTGGTGGTGATCACGGCGTATTCCGGAGGTGGAGGTTTTGGAGGAGGACCAGGTGGGCCTATCAGGAGCGGCGGCGGAGTCAACGAGGAGAAAATTTCCGAGGACGAATTCAGGGATATCCAGAAGGTTGCAGAGAAGTACGGCATGGTGTATGTGATCTATTCCGAGTCAGATTCCATAGAGATAGGAGACCGGAAAGGAAGGTCAAGTATCTATGGCCTCGATGACGAGGTGATCCCGGAGTTATTCACCCTCACAGAAGGCACGTATCCCAAGAGCACCAGCTCGGTGGTGATCGGGCCCACCCTTGCCGACCGTTTTGACTTAAAGATCGGGAGCAAGATCGATATCGGTGACGAGGAAGAGGAGGGGACCACCACTGTCCGGGTGGTCGGCATCCTGGAGGAGAGGGGGATGTCGATGGACATCAACTCCGACTCGGCGATCATCGGGAGCCAGAAACTTTTCACCGGCATGTACGGTGGCGAGGGGGAGTATGACCAGGTCAACCTCATCCTCAATGATGTGAATGACTCTGAAAAGGCCAAAACCGCGATACTTGAGCGGATGAACAAGAAGGAAGATACGGTGACTGTCCAGGACAGCAGCAGGATGCTGGCGAGCATCACCTCGACACTTGGGACCATGACCACCTTTGTGATGGCCATTGCAGGAATATCCCTCCTGGTGGCAGCGACCTCTATATTCAACGTGATGATGATGTCTGTTACCGAGCGGGTCAGGGAGATAGGCATCATGCGAAGCATTGGCACCCAGAAGTCAGAGGTGCGGAAGATGTTCATCTACGAGGCGGTAATCCTGGGAGTCATCGGGGCGGCCATCGGGGCTCTCCTTAGTTTGGCAATCGGGTGGGTGGTGGTCCTTGCAATGGTAGGGAGTACGGATTATTTCTTCACTCCAGGAAGCCTGGTCTATATTCCATCCGCTATGCTGATCGGCATCGTCATTTGCGTCGTCTCGGGGGTCTATCCCGCATGGCGGGCAGCGAACCTTGATCCCATCGAGGCACTGAGAGCGGAGTGAGAGAGATGAACCATTTTTCTGAGATTCACACGATTGGAAGGAGAATCAAATCCGGAAACCCAGGGTGAATGAGTGTGAAAATCATGTTGGTTCTTACAGTGTTGTGCATATTCGCCGCATTATTGGCGGGATGCGTAGGAAATGACAGCGCAATGACAACAAGTCCGGATGTTACCAGACCAACAACCAGTGGAGCAGTAACCTCTGGAAATACCGCCATGCCCCAAGAGAATGTGAATAAGACCCCAGGCGGAGAGTCCCGGGCCCCGCCTGAAGGTATGAATATGACTCGTGGCGAGCCCGGTCAACCCCCTGATGGGGAGATGGGGGTACATGGCGAACAGTTCAGGTATCCCGACGGCTTGAACGGCACACCCCCTGCCCCCGGAAACACCTATGGTGGGATGCAGCCACCATCTCCTCCGGGAATGTGAGGGAACATCATCGGGTGATTATTGAAGGGATAAAATGTTGGTGGTTCATGGGAACCGTAAGTTTGGAAAATGACCCGCCCTCTGTCCCATAAGAAATAACGCTCATTTCCAGGGAGAGGAAGGAACTGTGATCACTCATTGTCCCTGCGGACACTGTGCTCAATCTTCCTCTTCACCTTCTCCCAGGTCTCTGTGACCAGGAAGCTCTCCTCCATCGAGTCGATCATCGACCCGAATATCCTCATGGGGATTGCCATCGTCATCATGTCCACCGGGACGCAGGGGCGTGCAGAGGGATCACACATCCCCAGTATGGCCCGGGGAGCATTCTCCACGGCTTCCAGCCTGGGATAATGGATGATGGAACTGCATCCGGATCCAAAGGGGCAGATTACCCCATGCGGATCCGCCCGGTCGAAATTTGCCAGGGTGAACAGGCCCGAGATGACTTCTGGTCGGGAAAAGAAGATAACCACGTCTGGATGATCATCGACTGCAAGGTGGTCCCATCTCCGGAAGAGATAAGAACGTCCGGTTGCAGGGAGAAAGATTCCCTGATTCGTGAACTCATCCACAATCTCGGGGGTTCTTTTATATCGCTCTCCCCGCACCGAACCGGGTTTGCCGGATGAGAGGAAATGCCGGAAATCGGGGCCCCTCTCCTCCACGTACCCAAGATAGTACCTGGCCCCGCTGCAGGAGAGGGAATCCTGGCTGAATACGAGTGACCTTCCCTTCCGGACACGTGCGAGGTCGCAGACCACGCATCGCCAGCCCTTCGGATCTGGAGCTCTCTCAACACCCCTGTCATCGCTCGTTAGTTCAAAGGTTATGGGAAGCTCTGCTCCGGGAAAAAACTCATGCCATAGCCGGATGAAGCGATCACGCTGCCCTGTATCCATATGACAACATCCCGGGGAGGCTCACGACCCCTCTTCTAACCAGCCCATGCGAACATACCAGTCATACTCGTGGGTCCACTGGTCCTTGTTCCAGAGGACCAGCTGGCGGAAATAATCCCTCCTTTGCCGTTGCATCTCCTCCTGATCAGGATACCGGTGCTCCCCGCGGATTGACTGGACGAGTGTCTTTCCAAGGATTTTTGCCTTTATTTCAGCCTTTTGGAGGGCCCCGGGGTCCCTCCCGACCGCCACTCCCACTCCCCCTACTGTGATAGCCCCGAAAGAATTGAGGGCGTGGTTCATGTACTCCACAATCTGATCATGGTTTGGACCACCCGAAGTACAGACCGAGCACCCATACTTGCCGGAAAACATCCTGCAGTGGATGGCGTCTGCCATCCGGTCAAAAACCGCCTTCATCGGGGCAGGGATGGAATCGATATAGTTCGGGGCACCGAATACTATTCCATCCGCATTCATCATCTTCTCGAAGACATCGGGGAAGTCATCGCAGAGCGTGCACTCCCCGCTGGCATAACATGTCCCGCAGGCGGTGCAGTATTCGATGCGAAGCGAATATATGTCGATGAATGTGGTCTCCGCTCCCTCCGCCCCGGCGCCTTCCAGCACCGCCTCCACCAGCCGGAGCGTCCTGCTCTCCCTGCCCCTGGGACTAGCGTTCAACCCGAGGACTTTCATGCTCATCACGATCACACTCCTATGGGGTGGAATCGGAGACAGGGCGGTATAAACCTGCCGGTTTCTTTGAAAATGTCGCGCCGGAATTGCACAAGAAACCTCTTCTATTCCTTTTTCATAAAGAAATAATTTGCCACGTGGTAGCCTGACTTCCCCGGGATGCGAATAGTCCTTGCATCCACGATGGAGAAGCGGGGTGAGAAGAGATCCCGCAATTCCAGGAGTGAGGAGAAGTAGAGCGTAGTGCCAATAGGTGTCTTTCGGTATTTCCCGACTCCCCCGAACTGGGGATCATCTTCGTGGAAGCAGACCGAGAGGTACATGCTCCCTGGTGCAAGCAGGCGTTCTACGTTCTCCATGTATCTCTCCCTGTCCTGGGGGAAGATGTGATGCAGAAGCTCCCAGTCGTACGCAAAGAAAAAGGGCCCCTCTGTTCCGCTCAGGTCCCCAAGGACATCAGCGACCAGGAATGTGCACTGTACACCCTTCTCCATGGCATTCTCTCTTGCCATCTCAATCGCGTGGGGGGAGAGATCCACCCCTGTGACCTGGAATCCACGCCCTGCCAGGTATACTGCGTAATTACCGGAACCACAGCCCAGGTCAACAGCCTTGCAGGGAGCAATCGTGCCGCTCTCTACCAGTTCGACCAGAACATCCGGGGGCGATTCGATATTCCAGGGGATCCTTTCAGGGGGTATCTTCAGGTATATGTCATCCATATCCGGTGGCATAATCATCGAAACAGGGTGATGCCCGTCGATTGAGCCGGGCGTCGTGTTGATCCCCGAGGAAAGAGGGGATTATCTGAAGAAGAGGACCCTCTTGACATCGTCAACTGTCATCCCGTTGTCCATGCCGAGGCCGTACATCACCTGGAGGGCTTTCTCGTCCAGGAAGGAGAGCCCGGTCGCAGTATTCTCGGGATATGAGAAGATACTGTCCGGGTAGCGGAGGGAGTCTCCCTTGAACCCAAGGGTGTAGAGGAGGGAACGGAGTAAGTAGTGGGTTCTCTGTTCCCCCTCCATGTGTGCATTCAGGTAAATGTCGTATCCCTTGATCTTGGCGCAAATACCTTTGTCACAGGCGTACTCATGGTTCAGCCACCCCATATCGTAGGTGAGGTCTATTGCCTTCAACCCTTCCGGGGAGAGGAACTTGATGCGGATATCCCCCGTTTGTCCCTCTTTGGTATTCTCAAAGAGCTTGTTCGACTGGGAGAGAGCATTGAATCTCACCGCAAATGACTCGATGACCAGTTTATCCGATTCAGTTCCCGCGTTGAGGGAGATGGTTGTCCTCTTTGAGGAGAGGGGGAGCCGCTCAAGGAAGAGGTTCCCGCCACCGAATGCCACGTCCATGAAGTGCAGGTTGATGTCCTCGCTCGAGAGCCCGATTGCGGTGGGTGTAGGAGCGGGGACCGTGGTCTCGGGGACGGGGATTTCCGCAGTCGGGACCGTTGTCGTAGCAGGGGTCAGCGTTGACGCCCCGGGTTCCTGCCCTGAGGGCGCGGTAAGGCACCCTGAGAATGCCAGGCATACCACTACGCACAGTAATGGGAGGGAAAAAAATGCCCTGGATTGCATGCATAAATTTCAAAATGAGAATGGATAATGGTTGCCATGCGGGCTATACCAGATCAAATGGAGAAAAGGGGAATTGGTCACATTAGTATGATGAGTTCAGTGGTATCTCGCCGCGGCAAGGATGCGGGGATAGGTGTTGAAGAGATTGTTCAGAATGAAGATGTTGATCGGGGTGCAGATGAGAGCCCTGAGAACGAGATAGAGAGAGACCTGCATGAGCCCGTAATACCATACCAGGAGAAGGGCTACCGCATAACCGGTGAGCATGAAAAGGGCCGAGAAAGCAACATTTATTTTTCTTTTGTAAAAATACGTGGAAAAAAAGCCTACAAAGGCACCGGCAATACAGAACGATGCGATGTCAATGATTGGCACTTTGGCAGGAATCCCGGCTAGCAGGCCGATCACGAATCCAGGTCCCAAACCTCCGATTGCCGCACCAATGGCAACAAAAAAATCCCGCAGATCCAGCACAAAAACACCCCCCAGGGGAGTGATCAGGTTCAGGGCCCTTGTCAGATACGCAAGAGACCCAAAGATGACTGTGATCAGCACCTGGTAGCGGACCTTCTGCAGGTTCATGCGGGGATCAATCCTTCAGTTATTTACTCTGGTGAAGTGTCTGGAGGCATGAAAGGAATGGATCTCTCTCTTCAACATAGTGCGAAGGAGATGAATATACCTTATGGTAACCTTCTTCCAAGCAGCGTCTGCATACTTTTTTTAAGGTTCCCAAAGCAACTTTGGTGTGTGCGAAGTGCCTGCCAGGGGGGAAGGCATGAGAGTCGTTTCCGGGACTGTCTCCAACGTGTCCATGGATGCCAGTGCTGGAGAGTGCCCGCTCTCCTTATCCTCATTCTTCTCCTTGTAACGAGTGTCCAGGCGCAGGCCGGAGGGGAATATGTCGTGATCATCCATGACAATATCCCCCCGTATGAATATATGGACGTATCAGGGAATCCGGCTGGATTTCTCCCGGATCTCGCTGCAGCAATTGCCAGGGTGACAGGCAGACCCATCAGGGTGACTTTCCAGGCGAAAGAACCCTGGCACCTCTACGAGGGTGTCACCCTTGAACCGGTATTCATATCAAACACCAGCGGCCTTCAACAGGGGTATGAGCCACTCCTGCCGGTCGAGTATGGCCTGTACATGATAGATTGCCAGGCGAATTCGGGGGTAGCGGCTCCCGGAAGCACCGTACTCGTTCCGGAGGCAGGAGCGATGGAATTGCCTGTGAACAGAGTCGCGCCGTTCTTGACAATCATTCCGGTCTCCCATACCCTCGATGCATGTTCACGCCTGGAGATGGGGCTTGGTGATGTGGCCCTGGTGGATATTGCACAAGCGGAATATATCATCTCCCGGAAGGAATCCAGCACTATCTGCCTCACGAGCGGACCGCGAATATCCGGCACCTATGGATTCGCCTTCTATGGCTGGGATGAAAATCCGGAAACTGAGATACACGAAGCCGTCTCCAGTCTCAAGGCATCCGGGGAATTTGACTCCCTCTATCGCAAGTGGTTTGTACCGGCAGATGACACCAAAACACCAGACTGGGCATTCCCACTTTTCTCCCTGTTTACGCCGGTAGCTCTCATCCTTCTTACTGCCTTTTCATGGTCGTGGGCCCTGCGTTATCAGGTGGAGAAGAAGACCCGCGAGTTACAGCAGGAGCTCCTGGATCGCCGGAGGGCTGAAGAAGCATTGACCATTGCCAGCAATCACCTGCATAATATCATCGACTCCATCGCTGACCCTGTGTTTGTCAAGGACAGGGATCACCGGTGGGTGATCCTGAATGAAGCATTCTGCCGGTTTATAGGGCATTCCAGGGAAACACTGATTGGAAAGACAGATTCTGATATCTTCCCAGTGAGCGAGGCAGAGATTTTCCGCGAGAGGGACGAGCAGGTTTTCTCCACGGGACGGGATGATATCAACGAGGAGTATCTCACCGATGCTGAGGGGAAGAGGCACATCATAGTGACGAAGAAGACCCTCTACACAGATCCTGCCGGCCAACAGTACATTGTGGGGGTTATCAGCGATATCACTGAGCGGAAGCGGTTTGAGGAGGAGATCCGCCGGTTCAACGAGGAACTTGAACGCAGGGTCGGTGAACGGACCAGCGAGCTTGAGCATGCGACCCGTGAGATGGAATCATTCACTTATTCGGTATCACATGACCTGCGTGCTCCGCTTCGGGCTATTGACGGATTTTCCACCATCCTCCTCATGGAATCAGCTGAGAATCTGACGACTGAGGAGCAACGTCTCCTCTCACTTGTGAAACAGAACATTCACCAGATGTCGCTCCTTATCGACGGGTTGCTCAACCTCTCCCGTATGGGGAGGCGTGCGTTGCAGAGAGAGAGGGTAAACCCTGCCACCATCATCAGCGAGGTGTTCGAGGAGATGAAAGATGAGCGCAGAGGGCGGAAGATCTCTCTCCTGATGGGAGATCTTCCGCCCTGCACGGCTGACCGCTCCCTTCTCAGGCAGGTCTATATGAATCTCATCTCGAACGCCCTGAAATTCTCCCGGACAAGGGAGGTGGCAATTCTTGAAGTGGGCTCCATTCAGAAGGATGATGGGACAGTCTACTTTGTCCGTGACAACGGGATCGGGTTTGACATGAAGTATTATGACAAACTCTTTGGGGTATTCCAGCGTCTTCACAATTTCACAGATATCGAAGGTACAGGGGTGGGATTGGCCATCGTGCAGCGAATAATCCAGAAGCACGGGGGGAAGTTATGGGCTGAATCAGAGCCCGGGAAGGGAGCTACCTTCTCCTTTACACTGGGTGAAGGTGCGGGAAACGTCACAGATCCAGAGTCCTGAAGAATGAAGAGTGGATTTTCAGATTCATGGTGTGTGGACACGCTTCCTGGTATCACGTCAGAGAGTCTCGGGAAGAGGGTTATTGGAATCAGAGCAGAGCGGTGGCGGGTCAGAGGATAAGGTCCCGAAGGACACACAATAGGTGTTCCAGGGGGATTTTCAGGATATGAAAAAGGGGGAATCAGGTGTTCATATAATCATAGACGAATGCTGCGGTGATTGCCCCGAGGATCGGCCCGATCACGTAAATCGGGAAGAATACCCAGAGGTCCGGCCCGCCGAGGAGCCAGTCAGCAATGAAAGGACCGAACGTACGGGCAGTGTTGAGCGAGGCACCGGCGATGTTTCCGGTGGTGATGATTACCCCGCCCACAGTCAGCCCGATGACCAGCCCCGCAAAACCAGGTGGGGCCTTGCTGTCCACAGCTATTCCCATGATCACCAGCATCAGGAGGAAGGTCCCGATGAACTCGGCGAGGATGGCCTGGCCGTAGCCGATCCCCGGGAACGGTGTTGTGGCACCAAGCCCACCGATAGTGACCGCATCCATCCCGACGCTTGCGGCAAAGAGGAGGCTGCCAATCGCTGCACCGATCAACTGAGAGATGATATATGCACCGGTATCTCCTGCAGGGAACCGTTTTGTGGCCCATAACGCGATGCTCACCGCAGGGTTGAGGTGAGCTCCTGAAATCCTCCCCAGTGCATAGATCGCACCTGCGATAACGATGGCGAACGCCATCCCGATCGCAAGCCAGTCCGCAAGCCCCCCAAGCGCACCAATCCCAATATTGAACGGTGTGCCCGGACTGGTGCCGCTGGCAATCATCAGAGTGATCGCTGCAGCCCCTGCCCCAAAATACACCAGCAGCCCGGTCCCGAGTATCTCGGCACAACACCGCTTGGTGAGTGACGCCATCTCGTCATCCCTCCTTATAGATAGCGTTGCAGTCCGGACAGAGCATCCGGGGGATCTTCTTCCCGAGCTTCTTTGCCGGGAAGGGATACCCCCCCTCCCACACGTCCACATCTCTCCTGATGGTATGTTCCATGCAGGTTCCCATACCGCAGACAATACAAATCGCCACCGCATCGGTGGACACGCCATTTTTCGCGCATATGTAACATTTCATACACATTTCTCCTGAACAACACACTTCCACTGTCAATAATGATGCCGAAAGTTTATCAACGCGTCTGAAGCGCAATTTTTTATAAATCCTGGCTGTCGCTGGAGCAATTTCCTTGCGCCGGGGGCTCCGGTAAAGGGATGCACACTCGTCGTCTTTACTCTCTTCATTTCCTCATGCAGCGCTGCCATGGCATCATCAATTATCTTGGTGAGAGTATCTTCATCTTCTTTTCCCTTGTACAGGCTCAAATTCCCGAGGAATATATCATCTGATTTTCACCACGAGCGGACCTTGCGGGTCAGTCCCCGGAAGGAGAACGATGTAGTGGAGAATGCCAACCCCCTGTTCCATTTCTGGCATCCAGTGCCGTTTTTTAGGCCCGTATCCTCACAGGATATCTGCAGAAATAGAGGGACTGTCATGTGGGACAATGGCACGCTCGATATCGATGTTTTTTTATGACTTTTGTGTGGAGGGTTCCATGATCACTGGTATAAGGCAGGAACACCAATAGATAACCCACGGGGATAAAACCAATTGTTCCCAGTGGAGTTGCTGACCTATTAGTAATCATACCAGAACTGACAGAAATGAAGAGGTAGTGGTGGATGAATCGGCGCCGCCCGGGATGGAGACTATCCGCGTGCGACTGCCGAAAAAACGAAACAGGGAACAATTTGCAATCGCCGAACTGATGCTTGGCTCAAATCACATCAGAGTCCGGTGTATCGACGGTGTGACGAGGATGGGCCGGATCAAGGGGAAGATCAAGAAGAGAGCCTGGATCCGGGAGGGTGACACCCTCATTGTGACTCCCTGGAGCTTCCAGGACGAGAAATGCGATATATCATACCGGTATACCAAGCCCCAGGTGGACTGGCTCCGAAGAAACCGGTACCTATAATATTTTTTTTCTGCCCGGCGCAGAGATCCTTCTTCTTTTTCATGTGCTTTCACGCGAGTATCATCCAGCGCTCAATCTTCTCCCCGAGTGAATACCTGGCATTGGCCGGGCTCGAGGAGGGGAGAGGGTGTACCTTCACGGAGGAAGGCAATGCAGCCCCCTGAATGGCTCTTTGGAACGATCCTCTGGCTTTCCCCCCGTTCAGGCAGATACACCTGATGGTGGGGTGTGCTCTCAGGAAACCCGGTATATCGTTCCACTCCTCGTCCCGGATATCACGGTCCATGCTCCCCGGCTGGAACTTTCGCGAAGCGATGGCGTCCCACACTGCGATATGGCGGGCTTTGAGTCCCTCTGCCCATTCTGGTATCGCGTCTCCCTCGAGGTCCAGCAGTCTCCGCATGATAGGCCAGAAATGATTCCGGGGGTTGGCGTAATAGAGCCCCTCTGCAAGTGACATCCTGCTCGGGAAACTGCCCAGGACAAGGACCCTGGGGGACGGGCCGAGGAGAGGCGAGAGGCCGTATTCGCGAACGGGTGTATCGGCAAAATCCATGTATCAGTCCTGCTTCTCCATGATATACATCACGTAACCATACGACTCATGATATTTCTCATACATGGCTATCTCCCTGTCAATTTCGTCCAGGACGTCCTGTGCAACCGGGTCTTCGGCATATTCCTGCCGGAACCTCCGCATCCTCCCCTGCAGGGGATGGTAGTAATTCCACCAGGCAGATTCCGGGAGAGTGAAGGAGTGCCGGAGTAAAAATCCTGATCCGGCAATAGTCTCCCGGTGCCGGGCATCAGTGACGATCCCAGGATAATTCTCTTTCCAATAGGAACAGATCTCCGCCGGGGGATCATCAACAAGCCAGGTCACCTCGGTGAGGGCTAAGAATCCACCCGGTTTGAGAAGAGGCTGCAAGGACCCGAGTGCATGCGCAAACCCCATGATATAGGCTGAACCCTCGCTCCAGATGAGGTCAACGCTCTCCTCGCGGACAGGTAATGAGGCCATGGATGCCTGGACTGGCTGTACACCTCCCCTGGCCGGTCCATGGAGCGCCCAGGCCCGCTCCCTGAGTTCTCTCAGGAAAGGCAGGTGGTTGTCGACGGCAGCCACCGTGCCCTTCGAAAGACGGGAGAGGACCAGGGCTGATGCGCCGGAACCACACCCGATATCCATGATGACTGGGGCAGATGAATGGAGTGTGATGGATTTATAGGCATAGGTTGTACACTCTACACTTCCCGGGCCCTGCCTGGGAAGTCCGGCATGGACCCTGTAAAGTACTTCAAGGGCGTTCATGCTTCGATCTTTCCATAGCATATTCTCCGCAGGGATAGACCCCACATGTCTTTTTGCTTCAAAAGGAACGTGCCTGATACGTATTGCCCGTTGATTTTCATGGGATTCTCCGATCACCGCTCCCCTTCACTGCTTTCAGATGAAGGAAGGCCCCAATCATGAAGAAAATAACAGGAATGAGTGCGTAACACCACATACTTGCGTGGGTATTGATGAACGAGACCCCGATCGCAAGCAGGATCACTCCTGGCATGACAATGGCTTTTTCAGCGCCCCTTTTGTAGGTTACAGGGATTTCAGGGGCAAGGGCTGCCGAATGGCGACGGATGTACCACCACATGCCTGTGAGTGTGAGGCTTGCGACGAGTAGGTTGACGTGGAAAAAGAGCACCGCCTCAAGGACATTGGTGTAATCGCCCGATATCGATGTGGTGAATGGAATGAGCACAATGAAGAAGAGGAGAATGATATTGATCCGGACCAGCACCCCGTCCACGTACCTGACGTGTTCAAGTATATGATGGTGGGATATCCAGTAGCCTGCAAGGATGAAGAAGGCAATTACGAAGAGCATGAATTCGGGCGCCATGTCTGCGAGCTTTCCCGGGAGAATCGCCGGGGCCTGCTGATAGGGAATCTCCGGGATGGCCAGTGAGATTACCAACAGGGTCATGGCAAAGGCAAAAATGCCATCGCTCAATGCTTCCAGCCGGGACTTCCCAATCTTCTCGAGGGGTGGAACCGCATTCTCTGGCATCTGATGGAATGAGATTGGTAGTGTTTCTATTTGAATGCGGGTGCCGGGACAGGGACAAGAAATGGTCAGGAGATATGGGGTGAAAAAAAGGTCAGGCCCTCTTTTCCTTCGGGGGCTTCATCAGCACCCAGCCGATAACGAACCCGAGGAGTGAGAGCACCAGGACATAGGGAAATACTCCCATGTAGTTCCCTGTGGTGGTCTTGATGAACCCCGCCAGCTGTGGACCGGCAATTGC